>JANXUP010000090.1 GCA_025356175.1 Sphingomonadaceae bacterium
TGTTCCCCAACATGGTCCCGTGGGGCGGGCAGGCGCTGCCGATCACCTACCGCTTCCGCCCGTACGAGGATGACCCGGAACGCTCGCTGATGGAGATCATGTTCCTGTTTTCCAAGGCACCCGATGGCTCGCACCCCGAACCTGCGAAAATGACCATGCTCGGCCCCGACCAGAACTGGAGTGACGCGCCCGAGCTTGGCTCTGCGGCGATGGTTGCGGACCAGGATACCGATAACCTGCGCCGGATTCAGAAGGGCCTGCGCACCACGCGCAAACCCGGCGTCACCCTTGCGCGGTATCAGGAAAGCCGCATTCGCCATTATCATGAGACGCTCGACGCCTACATGGCGCAGCCGCCTAAACCTGGCGGATGATCGCCCGGTAAAGTTCCTTGTCCTCGATCGAATAGTACAGCCAGATTTCCTTGGCGACGACCACCACCGAAGCGGCAAAAGCGATGTCGGTATCGGTGCGCTGGCCGCGCGGCGGGGGCACGATCAGTGGTTCGATGCAGCGATCGACTACGCGGGTATATTCTGCATCGAAAGCGATCCAGCCGATCCGCCACCGCGCATCATGCGTCGCGCCGTTATAGAACATCACCGGGCAGTCCTTGTCGGTAGTCAGCAATGGCCCGGGTGACAGGTGCCAGGCATCCCAGGCATCGGGACGCGGGGTGAACGGCTCGGGCAGGTGACGCCACGGGCCAGCCGCATCGTCGCCCACTGCCAAGCCGATCAGCGATGCTTCGTTGCGCGCATATTCGTAGAACATCCGCCAGCCGCCGTCTGCCGTGCGATCGACCGTTGCCTCTTTGAGGTTACCTTCCGAAGGTGCGCCGGGCATCGCAATTCCACGCTTTTCGAGCCGATCGACCGAAGGCCCGGTGGCGTAAAGCATTTCGCCGTGTGCGCGCGTTGCATCGACCCCGGTGTAATAGACGACCGCGCTGCCATTGGGCGCGAAAACCGGAGTCGGGTCTTCGCATCCGCCAATATCAGCCGGTCCGGGTCCGGGCGACAGCACCGGCGTATCGCTGGCGGTGAAGGCCAGTCCGTCAGCGCTTTGCGCGTACCAGATCGTACCACTATCGCCTTCCTCACCCGGTCGCGGCACCGCGCGAACCAACATCGCGAACCGGCCTTCCTGCGGCTGCCAGACATAGGGGCTCATGAGATCACGCTGCGATACCGCTGCCTCGCCATCCATCGTTACGGGGTCGATCTGGTCGACCACGAAATCGACCCGGTGGTTCACGCGCGCTTCCCGGTCATGCGCTGTAGGCGGATATCGCCTGCTGCAGCGCGGCGGCAATTTCGGCAATGTCGTAAGGCTTGCTGACGGTGGGAACCTGCGCGAATGCTTCGGGATGGGCCCCGACACCATAGCCAGTGGCGAAGATTACCGGCACGCGCAATTCGGCCAAACGGGCGGCAAGCGCATAGCTCGTCTCGTTGTGAATGTTGACGTCGAGGATCGCCATGTCCGGGCGCAACCGGCCAATTGCCGCTTCGGCTGAGGCCAGCGTCGCGTGCCCGTCAACCTCAGCCCCGGCATCTTCGAGCAACTGCTCGACCAGCATCGCGATAATCGGCTCGTCCTCAAGCA
Source organism: Sphingomonadaceae bacterium (assembly GCA_025356175.1). Taxonomy (GTDB): domain Bacteria; phylum Pseudomonadota; class Alphaproteobacteria; order Sphingomonadales; family Sphingomonadaceae; genus Novosphingobium. The sequence continues at coordinate 1,609 of JANXUP010000090.1, forward strand.
TGAGGACGCGCCGCTGGTTGAAGATGGAATCGCTCCCCGTACCGCCGCTACAATGGTGCAGACCACACCGCCAGCGGCGAATTCAAGCGTGGCTTCCGCGTTGCGGTGATTGGCAATGCCGCGCCTGATCAGTTTGGTGCCAAAGCCGGTGTGCGCTGGCACCGCGACCGGCGGCCCGTCCTGCTCCCGCCACACCAGGCGCATCAGCGCTTCACTGCCTGACCTATCGATTGACGTTGCGATATCGACGGTGCCGGTTTCGACCGACAAGGCACCGTACTTGATCGCGTTGGTCGCCAGTTCGTGGATCAGCATCGCCAGCGCCACTGCGGTTTGCGGGCCCAGCTCGCTGTCTTTGCCGTGAACCGTGCAGTGATCGATCTGCGCACCGGCGGTTGCACGCAGTGCGCTGCTGATCACCTCGAACAGCCGCGCTGCTTCCCACTTGCGCTCGGTCAGCAGGCTGTGCGCGGCAGCCAGTGCATCAAGCCGCTGGTTGAACACCTTGTAGGCCCGTTCGCCTTCTGCAATCGCCCGGAAGCTCTGCATTGCGAGGCCTTTGACGATCGCCAGCGTATTCTTGACCCGGTGATTGAGCTCGTTGATCAAGATGCGCTGCTGTTCGTCGGCGCGGACCTCGTCGGTAACATCGTAACCCTGGACGAAGATCGCACCGATCGTGCCGTCCGGGCCGGTGATCGGCTGGTAGATGAAATCGAGGTAACGGTCTTCTTCCGCATCGCCGGCTTCGGTGCTCAGCCGCACTTGCACCGCCTTGCCGACGAACGGCTCACCGCTGCGGAACACCCCATCGAGCACTTCGATAAAGCCCTGGCCGACCACCTCGGGCAAGGCTTCGGCGACGGTCTTGCCGAGCAGCTCGCGCTCTCCCACCATTCGCCGGTAGGCTGCATTGGCAAGCTCGAACCGGTGGTGCTCGCCCGCGACAATCGCGACGAAGCCCGGGGCCTGCTCGACCATGGTGCGCATCCGCGCCAGCTGCTCGCGCACTTCATCGCTACTCCGCTCGACCGCGCGGGCGCGGCTGACCAGCCCGGCATTGTCGTGCAAGGTGCGCAATTCGTGAAGCTCGGTCACGTCGACGGTATGTTGCAGAATATGCACAACCGCGCCGTCTGCATCGAGGAGCGGGCTGTGCGTGGCACTCCAGTAGCGCGACTGCATCGTGCCAGCGGGATTCCGGATCGGATAATGGATCAGGGCAATCTCGTCGCGCTCGCCGCTGTCGAGGACTCGCTGGAGCGAACCGGAAAGCTGGCGGTAGCTTTCCGATTGGGGGTCGGCCGGAAAGGCCTCGAACAGGTTGCGCCCGATCAATTCGGCCTTCTCGCGCATGGTCACACGGGCATAGGCATCATTCAACCAGGCAATGTTGAACCGGGGATCGAATACCACATAGGGATTTGGCGAAGCTGCGATGAGGCTGTCGGCACTGGCAAAGGGCTTAAAGCCAGGTGACATTCACTTCCCCCACAGCTGCGATTTCCGCAACTTTGGATCCAAACGCACCAGCAGCGATTGCGTTCCGGAAAAATTCGCCAGGAGGCCTGTAAGCCGGGTTCTGTAGCATGCACCCGTATCCGAAGACGCGGCGCGTGCTGGCAGCCATTCCTCTAGGCCATACGTTGCCGCATGGCTCAAGCAACCAACCCGGGCGGTCGATGCGAAACACACCAGCTGATCCTTGCGGATCAGCGCGCCGCCCCTATTCGGTCTTGCTCCGGGTGGGGTTTGCCGTGCGGCTGCTGTTACCAGCAACCCGGTGCGCTCTTACCACACCCTTTCACCCTTACCTCACAAGTGAGGCGGTCTGCTCTCTGTGGCACTTTCCCTGGGCTTCCCTGCAAGCAAGTCGCCCGGCGGGCGTTACCCGCCACCCTTGTTTCGTGGAGCCCGGACTTTCCTCGGCCTTCTTGCGAAGGACGCGGCTGCCCGGCCCCCTGGCGGGGCGGCATGTAGGGGATGGGGGGCGGGCGCGCAAGGTTTGCGAGAGATGGGCTATGCTCAAGCTCTGGAACCTAAGGGCCTGCGCTGCAAAAGTTAACGCTTTTCGAGGTGGTCTTTCATGACCTGGGCACCCGCTTGCATGTTTTGGGCGATGAATTGCTCAAGCTCAGCCGGCAAGAATCGCGTTTGCCAGATCACCCTGCTCCGGCTGCGACCTTCGGGAAAGACCTGCATCGTCGCGACGTGATAAGTCGCCTTACCGCCGAAAGCCGAGTAGGTTATGCGGCGTGTTCGATCATCAACACTTACAATCCGTTCTTTCACCACAAAGCCGTTGGCAAACGTGATAGTGCGAACATTGCCCGTTCGCTCGACTTTTGTAACCATGCCGGGCACAAGCCGCACATCGACGGCATAGACATCGCGAACAGCGTCCCAAACTTTTTCGGGAGTTGCGTCTACTACCGTTTCTGTCGTCACGACCGCAACATTTGCAGGTTCGCCACTCAGAATTGGAACCATGGCCGCCGCGGCCAAGCCTAACAGTTTAAGGGCCATTTCACACTCCTGCTTGCGTTGATTACCGAATGGAACAATATAGCAGTTCACGCAAGAGTTATTTACCGATTGGAACAAAATGGCGGCATCGGTTGGGCGTCCCCGTACATTCAATCTAGAATCTGCAGTTCAAACGGCGCAAGCGGTGTTCTGGCAACATGGCTACGAGGCAACATCCCTTGCGTCGTTGGCCGACGCAATCGGCGTGCACAAACCCAGCCTTTACGCTGCATATGGAGATAAACGCGCAATCTATCTCCATGCCTATGATGCCTACCAGCGCGATGCCGGCAAGCTTGTGGCGTTAGCATTGGGCAAGCACCAGTTGCGCGATGCGCTGACGACATTTTTCGCCTCTGACCTTGATCTTTTTACTTCGGAAAAGGGTGCAGGCTGCTTCATGCTGGCAACGGCATTGCCGCTGGCTGGAACCGAACCTGAAATCGCCACCCGTGTTCGCGCAGCACTGTCCGAACTGCGAAGCGCGTTCATAAAGCGCTTGAAGCAAGCGGCAAAGCAAGGAGAGATGGCCGAAGACATGGATATTGAAACAGCGGCAGACCTGGTTCTGTCAACGCATATTGCCTTGGCTAATCGCGCCCGAAGCGGAGAGTCGCGCGGAGAGTTAGAGAATAGCGCTCAGCGGTTGATTAACGCGATTTGCTCTGTGTGAGTTCTGCTCACTGACAGTCAGACAAGTGCGGACATTCCACTGCGCGCCCCAAACCCGCCATCCCAACTCGACCTACCTAGTCTTCCCGCTATCCCGGTCGAGCAGCAGCGAAAACAGCATCGCCGAACACTCCCCATCGACCTCGCCATCAATCATGTGCGGGCGCCAGCGGCGCTGGAAGGCGCGCATTGCGGCGGGCATATCGCTGATGTCATAGCCCCAGCGTTCGAGCGCGAGGAAGAATGCGCCGTCGTTCTCGAACGGGCTGGGCGTGCGCACGCGCGGGGTCTTGAGCGCGAGCCGGTGCGCGGCGAGCAGATCCCAGTCGAACAGCTCGCCGGGGTCTTCCTTGCGGGTCGGCGCGATGTCCGAATGGCCGACCACATTGGCGCGCGGCACGTCCCAGCGCTGGACGATTTCGGCGAGCAAGGGCAGCAGCGCCTCCATCTGCGCGTCGGGGAACGGGACGTAGCCGAACTCGTGCCCCGGATTGACCAGCTCGATCCCGACGCTGGCCGAATTGATGTCGCTCACCCCGCGCCAGAAGCCGCGCCCGGCGTGCCACGCACGCCGGTCTTCGCGCACCAGCCGGTGGACGGTGCCGTCCTCCTCGATGCAGTAATGCGCCGATACTTCTGCGGCGGGGTCGCACAATCGTTCGATCGCCTCGGCCCCGGTGCGCATCCCGGTGTAGTGCATCACCACCATCGACACCGGCAGCAGCCGCTGGTTCCAGTTGGGTGAGGGGGTTTCGGAGTGGATCAGTTCGGACAACTCTAAGATCCTCCCCCGCTGGGGGAGGTGCCGAGCGAAGCGAGGCGGAGGGGGCCCGACCATCGCGCCGCATCGCTTATACATGCCCCCACCGTCAGCGCTTCGCGCTGCCACCTCCTCCAAGAGGGGAGGATTTTAGAAGGCAACAGGACCATCACCCCTCCGGCAGCACCGCGCCCATCACCAATGCCTCATCGCTCAGCGCATACTGGAGCCCGCCGCCCTGCTGCGCGGCGAGCTGGCACAGCATCCATGCCGGCGCAGTCCGGCTCGACAGGTCAGCAATTGGCAGCGATCCATCGAGCGCGCGGCCCACGTCCTTGTCAAAGGCGATTTTAGGCCCGGCGGCGCGGACCACGATCTCGCTCGCCCCGGCGCGGCTTTCGACGCCGATATCGAGCGTCCCGCCGCGCACCAGCGCCTCAATCCCGATATGCGACAGGTTGAGCAGCACCTTGACCGCCGGCTTGGGCAGCGCGTCGACCCCCAGGTTCCAAACAATCGTGATCCGCTCGTTCCCCGCGACCAGCGCGTCGATCACGCTGCGCGCCTCATCCACCGGCACCGCATAGTCGAAGCCGCTGGCCCCGCCGAACGCGAGGCGGAAGAACTTGAGCTTGTCGGCACTCACCCGTGCGCTCTGTTCAAGCAGTTCCATGCAGCGCTTGCGCATTTCGGGGTCGCGCTCTTCGGCGAGCAATTCCAGACCGTTGCTCATCGCCCCAACCGGGCTGAGCAGGTCATGACACAAGCGCGAACACAAGAGGGCGGCAAGATCGACGGCGCTATCGGTCATGAAATATCCTGAATTGGGAGCCTTCCCTTAACCCGGCAGGACTCGCGTGGGAAGCGCTTCGAAACCGCGCGGCCCGTCGCGCCACCAGCTCACCCTACCCGCGGCCACGATCGCCCAGACGCGCCCGTCGCCGCTTGCATCCGACTCGTCTGTGGCGGAGGGCCGGGCCAAGCCGTTCGGGTGTGAATGGTAGTAGCCGAGCACTTGCGGCCCGCCGTCCCGCGCCGCGCGATGTGCCGCGATCAGCGCCGCCGGATCGAGCTCGAAATGGGTCGCCGGATCGGGGTGCACGTTGCGCACCGGCTGCGCTGCCGTGATCATGGCACCCTGCCCCAGCAGCAGCCCGCAGCATTCCAGCGGATGCGCGCGCGCCGCTTCTTCGATCAGTGTGGCTTCGATGCCACTTGTCAGTTCAAGCTCCATCCCCATCTGCCTAGCAATGAATGGGGGGGAATCCATTATTTCCGGCGTGATCGCCAGCACCGGCCAGCGGCTCGACAAAGCACTGGCCGATGCGAGCGGACTATCGCGTGAGCGGATCAAGTCCTTGATGGGCGAAGGGCGCGTCACGCTTGACGGCAAAGCGGCCGCGCAAGCCAGTCTCAAGCCCGCGCCGGGCGCTGCCTTTGCGATCTCGATCCCGGCGGTCACGCCTGACGAGGCCCAGCCCGAAGACATTCCGCTGAGCGTGGTGTTCGAGGACGAACACCTGATCGTGATCGACAAGCCCGCCGGGCTGGTGGTCCATCCGGCGGTGGGTAACTACGACGGCACCTTGGTCAACGCCTTGCTGCACCATTGCCGGGGCCAGCTCTCTGGCATCGGCGGGGTCGCGCGGCCGGGGATCGTCCACCGCATCGACAAGGATACCTCGGGGTTGCTGGTGGTCGCCAAGAGCGATGTCGCGCACGAAGGACTTGCCCGGCAATTCGAGGATCATTCGATCGAGCGCGCTTATCTCGCATTGGTCGCAGGAAATCCGATGCCGCCGTCCGGAACTGTAACCGGAGCCATTGCGCGGTCGAATACCAACCGCAAGAAGATGGCGCTGGTCGCCGACGGGCGCGGCAAGCATGCGGTGACTCACTATGCCACGCTTGAACGGTTCACCCACGCTGCGCTGGTCGAATGCCGGCTGGAAACCGGGCGCACTCACCAGGTTCGGGTGCACATGACTTCGCTCGGTCATCCCTTGCTGGGCGATCCAAGCTACGGCCGCACCCCGGCCAAATTGAAGCCGCTGCTGGCCGAGCACAAGTTCGAACGGCAGGCACTGCATGCCAAGGTGTTGGGATTCATTCACCCGGTGACCGGCGCAGCGCTCCGCTTCGAAAGCCCGCTACCTGCCGATATGAAAGGGCTGTTGGTCGATTTGCGGAACAATAGCTGAGCATTTGTGTTATAAATATATCCCATGTGGCTGCTGCCGGGGGATGCCTCTAAAGGGTCCCTTAAGAGTACGCCGACGATGAAAGGACGATTGAAGACCATGTCCGAAGTCAAGAAGAGCCTGCCCGCACGCGCCACCCCTGCACGCGCAGCCAGCACGATGCCCAGCCTGGGCCCGGAGCAGAGCCTCAACCGCTATCTTGCGGAAATCAGGAAGTTCCCGGTGCTTACCGCCGAGCAGGAATACATGCTTGCCAAGCGCTATGCCGAACACCAGGATCCCGAAGCAGCCAAGCAGCTGGTCACCAGCCACCTGCGCCTCGTCGCCAAGATCGCCATGGGCTATCGCGGCTATGGCCTGCCAGTGGCCGAGCTGATTTCCGAAGGCAACATCGGGCTGATGCAGGGCGTCAAGAAATTTGAACCCGATCGCGGCTTCCGCCTTGCGACCTATGCGATGTGGTGGATCAAGGCGAGCATGCAGGAATTCATCCTGCGCAGCTGGAGCCTGGTCAAGATGGGCACCACTGCGGCGCAAAAGAAGCTGTTCTTCAACCTGCGGCGGATGAAAAAGAACCTCGACGCTTACGAGGATTCCGATCTCCACCCCGACCATGTCACCAAGATCGCGACCGATCTCGGCGTGTCCGAGACCGAGGTGGTCAACATGAACCGCCGGATGATGATGGGCGGCGATGCCAGCCTCAACGTCTCGTTCAATGAGGACGGCGAAGGCCAGTGGCAGGACATGCTGCAGGACAACGGCCCACTCCAGGACCAGCTCGTCGAGGAAGCGCAAGAAGCGAGCAACCGCCACTCGCTGCTGGTCGAGGCAATGGACAGCCTGGGTGAGCGTGAACGCCACATCCTGACCCAGCGCCGCCTGACCGATGATCCCCAGACGCTGGAGGAATTGAGCCAGGAATACGGTGTCAGCCGCGAACGCGTCCGCCAGATCGAAGTGCGTGCGTTCGAGAAGCTGCAGAAGGCGATGCTGCGGATCGGCGGTGAGCGGCGTCTGTTATCTGCCGCCTGAATTATTGAAACCAAGCCAATCGGGGGTCGGAGCAATCCGGCCCGCTTTTGCTTGGGCGGGATCAGAACCGCCGCGCCATTCCGATCAACAACGAATGTCGCGGCGCTGCGGCGGAAAGGCCGGCATCGCCTTCAAGGTCGACCTGCCAGTTCTTGCCGGCTTGCCAGGCCAACGACAGTGCGGCGCGGAGGTCGGTAGCATGGCCGGCCGGATCGTTGTCGCGCCAAGCGCCGATTTCGGCTTCAGCCGACAGGTTGCGCCCCAGTGTGTGCACCACCCCGATCACTCCGCCCCAGGCGAGATGTCGGCCACTCCCGCTTGCATTCACCGCAGCGTCGACTTCGGGCATGAGGTCTAGTTGGAAACCCGCAGGCAGGTTGAGATTGATCGGCAGTAACGCGCCCGCGCCCCAATCACCCGCACCGATGCCATCGGCTCCCGTCGGCAGCGTGGCATAGACATGAAGCGCAACCGGTCCGCCCGGCCCGGAGACGCTGCGCCGAACCGCAATCGACACGTCGCCCAGACCGTGGCTGCGTGACAGGCCCCCATTGAGCCGGTCGCGGGTCCGCACCGTGCCGTAACCGCCGAAGCCTGCCTCAAGCTCGGTCCGGTCATCGATCCCGACCCTGACCAGCAGGTCACCATAGGCAAGATCGTCCTCGACAGCGGCCTGATCGGCCGAGTGATCCCATCCGGCGATACCCAGTTCGACCATGACCTGGCCCTTTGGCATGGTGCAGGCCGGAATGCCGAGGCCTGGGCGGTCGGCGCAGAAATCGCCGTCTTGAGCTGCAGCCGGTGCAGCCATCAGGAGGAGCGGGAGAGCGATCAAGCTGCGGTCCATCACTCGAAGCTAACATCGCCCCGCTTGCAGTGCCAGCGTGCTGCGGTAAACATCGCCGCAATGCTCCGCTTCCTGCGTCCTGCCCGTAATCGTGCCCCGCGCGGCATGCTCTATAAGCTGGGCTGGTGGATCAGCCGTGCGGTGCTGTGGTTCGTGGTGATCAGCGTGGGGCTGACACTGCTGTACAAATGGGTCCCGGTCCCGGTTACGCTGACCATGGTGCTCGACCGCAATGGGTTCGAGAAGGATTGGACGCCCTTGAGCCGGATCGATCGGACCATGGTCGACGCGGTAATCGCAGGGGAAGATGCCAAGTTCTGCAGCCACAACGGCTTCGATACCGATGCGATCGAAAAAGCCATGCAGCGCAATGCGAATAGCAGCCGGCTGCGCGGCGGCTCGACGATCAGCCAGCAGACCGCCAAGAACGTGTTCCTGTGGCAGGGTACCGGCTGGACCCGCTATGCGCGCAAGGGCCTGGAAGTGTGGTTCACCTTCCTGATCGAGAACGTGTGGGGCAAACGGCGGATCATGGAGGTCTATCTCAACGTCGCCGAGACCGGGGTCGGGACTTACGGGGTCGAGGCCGGTGCGCAGCGCTATTTCCGCCATTCCGCCGCGCACTTGGGTCAGGTCGAGGCGGCCCGGATCGCCGCGGCGCTGCCTGCGCCCAAGCGCCGCGAAGTCGCCGATCCATCGGGCTTCACCCGCCGCCACGGCAATGTCATCGCCGCGCGCAGCGGGGTGGTGCGGGACGGGGCAATGGATAGCTGCGTTTATGAGTAACCGGCCGACCTAGGTCCTCCCCATTTGGCTACGCAAAATGGAGAGGACCAGAAACGAAAAAAGGGGCGCCGCAGCGCCCCTTTCCCGTTTTCAGTCTGCAGTTCCGGTCGATCAGAACTTCAGCACCAGCGTGCCGCTAACCGTGCGCGGAGCGCCGATCTGGACAAAGCCCGGCGAGCCATAGCTGGCGATGCCGGTGGTGCGGGTGAAAGTATTCGACTGGATCAGCGCGCCGCCGAACCCGCCAACGTAGAACTGGTCGAACAGGTTGTAGACGTTGAGCTGCAGGTAGGTGTCGTCGTTCAGGCCGAGGAAGCCGAGCTTGAGCCGCGCGTCGAGGTTGACCATCCAGTAGGACGGCGCCTTGGCCGGATAGATCTGCGCGGTGTTGGGCGCCTGGCCGGTGACCAGCGTGGTGCTCAGCGTCTGGGTGGTGACGCAAGTCGTCGGGGTCGGGCAAGACTTGGCCCCGCCGGGGATGTAGAACCCGGTGTAGGTCGCCAGGTTGGTGTCATAGACATAACGCTCACCGGTCAGCTTGGCGTTGATGCCTAGGTCGATCGGACCGAAGTGGCCCCGTACGCCAAGCCCCACGGTGTAAAGCGGCGCACCCGATTCGTGCTTGCCGGCGGTCGGCGCGAGGATCGTGGTGCCATCGCCGTTCTTGCCGACTTCGATGTCATCCTGGATCTTCGAGTTCAGCCAGCTGGCCGAGAGGTAGAGGTCAAGATAGCTGTTCGGCTGAACTGCCAGATAGCCGTCAATGCCGTACTTCTTCACGTTGCCCAGGTTGCGGAACACGTTCTGGTCCAGTTCGGGATCGTAGGCAGTCGCCAGGCGATTGTGGAACTGGTTGAAGAAGCCCGAAATCTCGCCCTGGACCTTGCCCGACCGATAGCGCAGGCCGCCGTCGAAGTTGTCGGTGGTTTCCGGAGCCGGGGTCGCCTGAGCCGTACCTACCGGATAGTAGAAGGCGTTGTAGAGGCTGTCCGTACCTGGGACGGAGAGGCCCTTCGAATAGTTGGCGAAGACCGAGACGTTGTCTGCCACGTGATAGACGAAGCCGACGTTCGGCAGGACCTTGTTATAGTTGAACACGCGCTGCTGCGGCACGGCAAAGCCGGTCACGACGTTGGTGGTGCTGTTGAACGTATAGGGGTTGTAACCCTGGTACGCGGTGTTCAGCGGGCCGAACTGGCCGAAGCAATCGACGAAGCCGCCAGCCGAGGTGGTGAAGCAGTAGTTGGTCAAGTTGCGCTTGAAGAACGGGGCGCGGACGCCGACGTTCACCAGCAGGTCACCGTTGGCGAACTTGCCGGTGTATTCGGCTGCCACCTGGTGCAGGATCGCGTAGGACAAACGGTCACGCTTCTGCATGATATAGCCGGACGAGGTGCTGATCCCGCCGTTGACCGGGAACACGTCAATCGGCTCGCCCACGTTGGTGAGGAAGCCGACTTCACCAGTCTGACGGTGACGCGCACGGTCGTAGGTGTAGGCGACACGAATCGAGTTGTTGCTGTCGAGCGTCCACTTGAGACCCGCGATCACGCCGATGCGCTTGGTGGTGGTCTGGCTCGGCGCCAGCAGCGTCACGGTGTCGAGCGTGTCACCGTCACCGTTAAGGTCGCGGCCAAAGTAGTAGCTGCCGCCGATGAAGCCCGTGGAGCAGGAGTTGTTGGCGCTGGTAGGCGTGTTCGCGCAGCTGATCGTAGGCAAAATGCCCTGCGTGGGTGCCGTGCCGCCAGTTGGATTGATATCGCGCAGCCCTTCATTGCCGGTCACCGTGCCGCCGCCGTTGGCCTTGACGTACTGGTAGCTCGGATCGACGGTCAGGACGATGTTGCTCGCCAGCGTGAAGCGCGAATTGATACGGATGTTACCGGTGTTCGACGGGTTGTAGCGGCGATCGAACTCGGTGCCGCAGCCACCCTTGTTGGTCGGTGGAGGCGTCGGGCTATCGGCGACGCCAGCTTGCGGCGCGTCGAGCGAGCAGGGGTAGTTCAGCGTGGTGTAGAACCGCTCGTCATTGGTGGCCGGGAACCGGTTGGTCGAGTTCGGCCCGGGAACGCGCACGGCAAGGTTGCTGGCCGGCGTTATAGTCGTGTCGTTGCGCAGCGGCAGCGAGCCGAAGAAGTTGTTGCGGTTCTGGTTGTAGTGGGCTGCGATCGAGATGAAGTCGTTCCCGCCCAGCGGCTGGTAGATTTTGCCGTTGAACTGTTCCTTGTTGATCTTGCCATAGCCGTTGAACGGCACGTTGTTGCGGGTCTTGCTGGCGGAGAACCAGGCGCGGGTGCCGCTCGGGGTCAGGTCGCCGGTTTCGATCTTTTCGAAGATGCGCCAGAAGTCCCACTCACCAAGCGAGCCCGAAACCATCACGCCGAAATCGTGGCTCGGGGTCAAGGTCCGCAGGTTGACGGTGCCGCCAACCGCCGAGGCAGTCGGGCTGTCAACATCAGTGGTGCCAAGGTTGACGTTGACCTGTTCGATCACCTCAGGATCGACCTGCTGGTTCGAGAAGATCGCGTAGTTGCCCGAATCGTTGGTCGGAATGCCGTCGAAAGTCAGGCTGATGCGGGTTGAATCAAACCCGCGAATGTTGAGTGTGCCGCCAGCCGAGCCATAAGCATCGTTGTTCTGGAAGCTGACGCCCGGGATCTGGTTGATCGTGTCGAGCACGGTCTGGCCCGGATTGGCGCGTGCCAGGTTCTCATTGGTGAGAACGGCTTTGGCCTTCGGCGTATCGGGCGAGGAAACCCCCGCAACCTGCTGCGGACCGCGCGTACCGGTGACGACGATGTCCCTTTCGGCGTCCTGCGAACCGGTCGACTGGGCGTAAGCGGCGCCCGGCAGGGCGGCGATGCCGATAGCCAGGGTGCTGGCTGCGGCGCTCAGGGCATAAGAGATGCGCATTGCGTTGATTTCCCCGTGTTTTCGAAACTGAACTGACTACGAAACTATCGGCATGGGGTACAGCGAATCGCCTAGCCCCCGGCCCTCCAAGTCCGCTCATAAGCGAGCGACGCAACTTGCTAAACAGGCTGATGTGACAGGCTTGTGACTTGACTGGGGACCGACCCGGAGCGCAGCCGGGAATTGGCAATGTCGTTTCGGAATAAGGCGAAATTACGCAATGAACGGAAAGGATTCGGTGAAACTTGCCTGACGCATTGCGTTAATGCGCAAAAGATTCTTTGACGATTGTTGCTGCACTGCGGCATTTGTGCAACGCATGGAGAAGAGGTGATTTCGATGGGCGCGCAGCACGATCATTCGCACGACCATGCAGCGCATGGGCATGGCCACGGACACCATCATCACATGCCGAGTTCGCACGGCAAGGCCTTTGCCACAGCTGTGGTGCTTAACGCACTGTTCGTCGTGGCCGAAACCGCCGCCAGCTTCGTTTCGGGATCGACCGCTTTGCTGGCCGACGCGGGGCACAATCTGGGCGATGTCCTGTCCCTATTACTCGCCTGGGGCGCGAGCGTGCTCGCGGCCCGCCCGCCGGGACCGGGCTACACTTACGGGCTCAAGTCCAGTTCGATCTTGGCCGCCATCGCCAATGCAGCACTGCTGTGGATCGCGCTGGGCGCGGTCATGCTCGAGACGGTCCAGCGGCTGTGGCAACCAGCCGAAGTCAACGGGCTGCAGGTGATGGCAGTGGCCGGGGCCGGGATCGCGGTCAACGCGGCCTCGGCGCTGCTGTTTGCGAAAGGCAGCAAAGATGACCTGAACCTCCGCGCTGCTTTCCAGCACCTGATGGCGGACGCGGTGGTCTCGGCCAGCGTGGTCTTTGTCGGGTTGATGGTGCTGCTCACCAACCAGAACTGGATCGATCCGCTCGCGTCGATTGCCATCACGATCGGGCTGGCCTGGGCAAGCTGGGACCTGCTCAAAGAGGCGGTCAAGATGGGTCTGCTCGCGGTGCCGCGCCACATTGACGAAGCCGCAGTGCGCGCTTTCCTGAGCGAGCAAGGCGGGGTGACTGCGGTGCATGATCTCCACATCTGGGGGATGAGCACGACTGAATGCGCGCTGACCGCACACCTCGTCGTACCTGGCGGTGTGGCCGGCGACGCATTCCTGCGCGATATCGGGCACGAGCTGGAAAAGCGCTTTCGCATCCATCACGCCACGATCCAGATTGAATCGGGCGATGACCACTGCAGCTTGCAGACCGCACACGCGCATTGATCGATCCATTCAGCCGCGGTTATCCTCACGCGCTATAGTTCGCCGACAGTCCAGCTCCGGGGTGGAGCTGCAGGGAGACAATTCAATGGCATTTTCAAGCATGCGCCCGTGGCTCGCCGGTGCCGCAATCACAGTGACCCTGGCTGGCACCGCTTACGCGCAGGACGCCAAGACGGTGTTCGAAGCGCGCTATGCCGAGCTGAGCGCGGCCCAGCAGGCGAAGGATCTGCCCAAGCTCCAGACGATGATGGCTCCCGATTTCACGATGATCGACATCCAGGGCAACGAGCATAACGCCGCCGAGATGAAGGATCTGATGGACAAGCGCCCGGGCGGTGCCGGGGTCGTCCCCAAGATCACCATTGTTTCGGCGCAAATCAGCGGCGCCACTGCCAAGGTCGAGCAGCAGATCGAAATCCACACCGAGCGGACCGGCCCCGACGGCACCCCGGCGAAAGTCGACATCACGGTGCTCACCGATGACGACTGGGTTCAGAGCGGCGGCGTCTGGCTGCTCAAGTCAAGCGACCAGCGCGACGTTTCGGTATCCAAGGACGGCGACGTGGTGTTCCACCAGGGCAAGTAGTCTGCGGCCAAATTCGGCAAACGAAAAGGGCGGCGCGAGGTAACCTCACGCCGCCCTGTTTGTGTCTGGTGTCAGCAGCTTAGGCCGCTTCTTCCTTGCCCTTGAGGACGCGGACCGGTTCCTTGCGGCCTTCGACCACGTCCTTGTCGACCACCACTTCGGCGATGCCTTGCTCGGTCGGAATATCGAACATCGTGTCGAGCAGTATCCCTTCGACGATCGAGCGCAGTCCGCGCGCGCCGGTCTTGCGTTCGATCGCGCGCTTGGCGATCGCCTCGAGCGCGTCTTCGGTGAAAGTCAGCGCCACGTCTTCAAGATCGAACAGCCGCGCATACTGTTTGACCAGCGCGTTCTTCGGTTCGCTGAGGATCTTGACCAGCGCCTCGATATCCAAGTCTTCGAGCGTTGCGATCACCGGCAGGCGGCCGACGAATTCGGGGATCAGCCCGAACTTGAGCAAATCTTCCGGCTCGGCCTTCTGGAGCAGTTCGCCCACCCGGCGCTTGTCCGGATCGGCGACATGCGCGCCGAACCCGATCGAGCGCTTTTGCAAGCGGTCGGCGATGATCTTGTCGAGCCCGGCGAAAGCCCCGCCGCAGATAAACAGGATGTTGGTCGTATCGACCTGGAGGAATTCCTGCTGCGGATGCTTGCGGCCCCCTTGGGGCGGCACAGAGGCAGTCGTGCCCTCCATCAGCTTGAGCAGCGCCTGCTGCACGCCCTCGCCCGATACGTCGCGGGTGATCGAGGGGTTTTCCGCCTTGCGACTGATCTTGTCGATTTCGTCGATGTAGACGATCCCGTGCTGGGCCTTCTCGACATTGTAGTCGCTGGCCTGGAGCAATTTCAGGATGATGTTCTCGACATCTTCGCCCACGTAACCCGCTTCGGTCAGCGTGGTCGCATCGGCCATGGTGAAGGGAACGTCGAAAGTCTTGGCGAGCGTCTGCGCGAGCAGCGTCTTGCCGCAGCCGGTCGGGCCGACCAGCAGGATATTCGACTTCGACAGTTCGACTTCGCCGCCCTTGCCGCTGTGCTTCAACCGCTTGTAGTGGTTGTGCACCGCGACCGAGAGCACGCGCTTGGCGCGGTCCTGACCGATCACGTAATCGTTCAGCGTCTCGAAGATGTCCTTCGGGCTCGGAACGTCGCCGCCCTTTTTGCCGGCGATCCCGGCCTTGGTTTCCTCGCGGATGATGTCG
>JANXUP010000117.1 GCA_025356175.1 Sphingomonadaceae bacterium
CTTTACCCTGCCGAGCGTCACGCTGTCGCTGGGCGAGCTCAGCCTCGCCAGCAACGGCAAGCTCGACACGAGCAAGGTCAACGGCAAGACCGCGACGCTGACCGGCTGGTGCAACAACACCGCCGCGACGATGGCGGTCACCACCACTCAGCTGACCACCGGCACCGCGGCCCCGACGGGCTTCGACAACCGCGTGGACTACACGGCGACGGCAGTAGCCAATTCGGCGAGCGCATCGGACTCCAGCTTAACCGCAGGCGCGGGTACGGCTTCGACTGTGGGGCTGTTCACCGGCAATATCGTCGTCACCCTGTCGGGGGCCAGCTCGCCTTCGAACGGCCTGATGGTCGCTGGCGGCTACACCGGCAACGTTGTCGTCACGCTGACCCCGACAGTTGCGCCCCCTCCGGAATAATAGCAGGCAATTGGAAACAGGTAACCCCATGAAGCAGACCGTCGGCCTTTCCGCCCTGGCATTTTTGCTCACCGCCGCGCCCGCAATGGCGCAGAGCACCACTGCCACCGGCACCGTTGCAATCAACGCGCAAGTCCGTTCGGTCTGCATCTTGGGTGATCCCAACCCTGCGCTGGTCAACCTGGGCCAGATCTCGGCCAGCTCGGGCCCGCGCACCGGCAAGATCGATACGATCGCGCCGCGCACGGTGACCCTGCCGGCCAGCTTCTGCAACTTCGCGGGGTCAGTGGTCCGCGTGACCACCACCGCGATGACTTCCAGCGATACAACTTCGCCGCAGCCGGGCTTCAGCCGCGCGGTGAACTATACCGCAACCGCCAGCGGCTGGGCGACCGGCACAGCTGCCGCAACGTCGAGCGCGCTGCGCGACGGCACTTCGCCCACCGCGACCGGCACCGGCGCGACGCAGCCGCTGCCCAAGATCGCCGACATTGCGGTGACGCTTTCGAATTTCACCACCCCGGGTGACCTGATCCTGGTGGCGGGCAACTATAGCGGAAACGTAGTCGTGACCCTGGGTCCGGCCGCGATCCCTGATTGAGGCAATGGCAATGCGCAAACTCCTCCTGCTCGCTCCGCTCCTGATCGCTGCCCTGCCGGGCGCGGCACTGGCGCAGACCAGCAACACGAGCACCAAGAACGTCGGCGTGATCGGCACGGCTCCCGCGATGTGCTTCGCCGGAACCGTCACCGGCAACGGCAGCTACGATCTTGGCGTACTGATCGACACCGCCAACGGCCAGCTGCGCTCCGATCTCTCGGCACCGAGCAAGGTGCTGGTCGGCTCGTTCTGCACCGGGCGCAGCACGATCACCGTCGCCGCGACCCCGCTCGCCGCCCAGAATTCCACCGTGGCTCCGCCGTCCGGCTTCTCGCGCCAGGTCAACTACACCGCAACGGCGACCGGGTGGACCACCTCCCCGGCCAGCTACACCACCGGGGCGGCAGCCAATTCCGCCGCGTCCCAGACGCGCGCCAGCGCCTATACCGGTGACATCACCGTGGCGATCTCCGGTTTTTCGACCAGCGGCGGGCAATCGCTCCGGCTGGTGGCGGATGACAACTATCTCGGTCTGGTGACCGTGACCATTGCGGCGGTGAACTGACATGCGCACGATCTCGCTCTTCATTCTCGCCGCGTTGGCCGGCACAACTCCGGCCCTGGCGGCCGAGGGCGCGGTCAACGAGACCCCGGGCAATGCGAACAGCACCGCAACCCGCTCACTGCCGGTCACCGGTTCGGTGCCGCGCACCTGCGCGATGGGCGAAGGCAAGATCGCTCCGGGCAGCCTCAACAACATTGCCGGTCTCGATGGCGATACGCTGCGGATCATCCAGTTTACCGATCCGGCGACACTGCAGGTCCGTTCGGCCAGCGTGACAATCGGGTTCGATGCAGTTTGCAACTTCCCGCATGAAGTGCGGATCGAATCGGCCAACAACGGGCTGTGGCCGGTTGATCGCCGCGTCGCCGACCGGCCTGAAGGCTTCGCCTATGCCGTTCCCTATACGGCGCGGGTGAACTGGGGCCCGGTCGATTCGCTGTTCAATGCCGATGCCAAGATCCGCACCCAAAGCCAGCAGGTCGTTGCAGTCAGCGATGCGGTGGCCGGTGAATTCCGCCTGCGCTTCCAGATCGAAGACGGTGCCTCGAACGTTGAAAACCGCGCTCCCCTCATCGCCGGCGCATATGTCGACACGGTGCGCATTTACCTGGAGCCCCGCTGATGCGCGCGCCTGCAACAACCCTGCTTTCCGCAGCACTGGCCCTGGCCTTTTCGGCATCGGGCGCCTTGGCCCAGGACGTGACGCACGCCACCCAGCGGCTCGAACTGCATGGCGATGCGCCCGCCGGCTGCGTCGCCAATTCGGCCCGTGCCAGCAAGCAGGTCGGCACGGTCTATCAGGACAACGGCCCGACCGGCGGCGTGGTAACCTTCCCGAACCTGGTCGATGAATCAACCGCCGCAGCGCGCGCCAGTTCGATCGAGCTCGCCTTGCCGGTGGTCTGCAACACCTCGCACCTGATCACCGTGCGCAGCTACAACGGCGCGCTGGTGCGCCAGGGTGCGGGCGGAGCGAATTCGGCCGGAGGCTTCAGCGAATCGCAGGCCTACAATGTGGATTTGCAGTGGCAGAACCTGACCGCACAGCTCGGCGGGGCAAGCTCCAACGCCGCGATCGCCTATGGCCAGCCGGCCAAGGGTGACCTGATTGTCGACATCGCTGTTCCGCGTGGCACCCAGCCTTTGGTTGCCGGCACTTACACCGATGCCGTCGTGGTCGAGATCCGGCCAACCAACTGAATAACCCGCTGCGCGGGAGGAGAAACCTCGTGAAGTTCAACTATAAGCATGCATTAACCATGTTTTGTGCTGCAGTGGCGCCGTACCAGGCCGCCCAGGCCATGACCGTGCAGCCGGTGGTCATCGACTTGCAGACCGCGGGCCGGGCAATGTCGCAGACGATCACCGTCGAGAACACCTTTGCCACGCCGCTGCCGGTCGAACTGACGGTGCAGGAGCTTGAGCTCACCACCGAGGGCGTCAAGCAGACTGGCAAGGATCCGGGCGACCTGCTGGTCTTCCCGCCGCAGACGATCATTGCCCCGGGCCAGACCCAGACCTTCCGGGTGCAATATGTCGGCGATCCCGCGCTCGCCAAGAGCAAGCACTATTACATCACCGTGGCGCAGTTGCCGATCAAGCTCCCCGAAGGCCAGTCGGCGATCCAGATCCTCTACAACTTCCAGGTCCTGATCAGCGTCGCGCCGCAGGGCGTGAAGCCGAAGCTGGTGGTCCAGGGCGGCGAAGTCACCATGGGCAAGGACGGCAAGCCTTACCCGGCCATCACGATGACCAACGAATCGCCCGCGCACGGCTATCTTTCGAACGGCCGGCTGCACGTGACCGAAAAGGACAAGTCGGGCGCGCAAATCTTTAGCAAGACCCTGTCAGGCGCAGAAATCCAGCAGACTATGGGTTTCGGACTGATTGGCGGCGGCCAGACCCGGCGCGTGACCGTGCCGCTCGTGCTGCCCAGTGCAGACGGCACAGTGGAGGCGAGCTTCGTGCTCGACAACTGATCAATGACACACGGGGGCAAACATTTCAGTCTGATGCTCGGGGCCAGCCTTGCCGCGCTGGCTGCGCCGGCATGGGCCGGCACGGTTGACGGCGCAGCAAGCGACCAGGCGCCGCAAGCAGCCCCGGCCACCGCCGAGCGGCTCAACCCGACCGGGCGAACCATCATCCTGACGGTCCCGGCGAAGGATGGCCCGGCCTATCTGGGCGACGTTCCCCTGACGCTCGGAGCTGACGATACGCTAAGCTTCCCGACCGACCGCACGCTGCAGATTCTCGAGCCGGTGCTGGCACCGGACGTGATGACAGCGCTGCGATCGAACCTGGCCGGCAAGGCAACGGTCGGCCCGCAAGACTTTTCAAGCGTCGGCATCAGGGTCAGCTACGATCCGCAAACGCTCGAACTGCGGTTCGACATCCCGGTCGAAAAGCGCTCGTCGCGCAGCGTTTCGGTTTCGGCGCTTGACCAGCAGTCGATCGGCACCTTCGTGCGTCCGGCAGATTTCAGCGCTTACCTCAACGTGCGTGGCTCGGTCGACCTCTATGAGGACGGGCCCCAGAACGGCTTTGCCTCGCCGGTCTTCCTGCTCAACGGCGCGGTCCGCATGGGTGGTCCGGTCATCGAATCCGATGCGATCTGGTCCCCCGGCAGCAGCGGGACGGATTTCCAGCGGCTCGGCACCCGGCTCGTTTATGATGATACCAAGGATCTGATCCGCTTCAGTGCGGGCGATCTCGATACCCAGGGGCGCGGCTTCCAGTCAGCGCCGGATATCGCCGGTATCTCGATCTTCCGGTCTTATTCAGTGCTTAACCCGCAGCAGATCATCCGTCCGCGCGGCGACCGGACCTTCACCCTGAGCCGTCAATCGACGGTGGAAGTGCTGGTCAACGGTCAGCAGGTCCGCCGCCTGCAGCTTGGTCCGGGCAATTACAACCTGCGCGATTTTCCCTTCGCGCAGGGCGGCAACGACATTCGCCTCAACGTCCTCGACGATACCGGGCGGACCGAGGTGCTGCGCTTCAACCTGTTCCTCGATCAGACCCAGCTGGCCAAGGGCCTCAGCGAATTCGGGCTCTACGCCGGGGTCAAGGCGCCGCTCGGGGTGGATGGGCCGGTCTATTCGAACGACTGGGCGGTGTCCGGGTTCTATCGCCGCGGGATCAGCGATCAGGTTACGCTTGGCGCGAACTTCCAGGCTGACGACAAGATCCAGATGGGCGGCGTCGAAGCCGTGTTCGGCACCGCGTTCGGTACGCTCGGCACCCAGGCCGCGTTCAGCCACACCGTCGGCTACGGCGACGGGTTCGCGCTGCAAGGCACCTTCCAGCGCCTGATCCAGCACGCCGACGGCACTTCGGACAGCTTCAACCTGTTCGCTGAAACCCGCAGCCGCCGGTTTGCGCCGGTCACCTTCCTGCTCGCCGATAACCAGTACAAGTACGAACTGGGCGGTGGGTATACCCACGCCTTCAATTCCAACTTCTACGCAGGCGTGAACGCGCGGTTCTCCAAAGGCCGCGGGATCAACCGCGATGTCCACAATTACAGCCTGGCCGGCGGCTGGCGCATTTCGCCGGTGGCCAGCCTGACCGCCGAGGCGCGCTATACCGAAGACGCTGGCGGCCATCAGTTCAGCGGCTTCCTGACGCTGACCGTCCGGGTCGGGCGCAACACCAGCGTGCGCGGCGAATATGACACGCGCGAAAACCGCGCGCGGCTGTCGTACCAGACCCTGCACGGCACCGGGGTGGGCAGCTACAACTTCACCGCCGATCTCGAACGGTCCGATTTCGGTTCCGACGCGGCGATCAACGCCAGCTACTTCGGCAACCGGGCCGAGCTGGGGCTCAGCCACTTCGGCACTTTCACCAACGATTTCAGCGACAGCATCAGCCAGCGCACCAATTTCCGCATCGGCACCTCGATCGCAGTCGCTGGCGGCGAAGTTTCGATCGGGCGGCCGATTTACGACAGCTTCGCAATCGTCAAACCGCACCCGAGCCTCAAGGTCGACAGCGTCCTCGTCGATCCATCGGCCTGGGGTTACAGCGCCGGCACCGGTGCGCTGGGGGTGGCGACCATGCCCAGCCTGTCGTCCTATTCGGACCGCACGGTTACCGTGGACGTCGAAGGCGCCAAGGCCGGGGTCGATATCGGCCAGGGCTCGTTCAAGCTGTTCCCGCCCTATCGCAGCGGCTACGTGCTCGAAGTCGGTTCGGAATACCACTTCACCGCGCTTGGCACGATGCTCGATGTCGATGGCCAGCCGGTCTCGCTGGTTTCGGGCAAGGCAATCCAACTTGCCCATCCGGAACGTCCGGCGGTTACGATCTTTACCAACCGCCAAGGCCGCTTCGGGGCCACCGGTCTCGCTCCGGGACAGTGGCGGCTTGAAATGCTCGACACGAAGAATTCCGTTTATGTTATAACTGTTCCGGATGATGCCGACGGCGTTGTACGCCTGGGCGACATTACGCCGGTGAAGGAACGTTGAAGATGTCCAGGCTAACCATTTTCCGGACCATCG
>JANXUP010000126.1 GCA_025356175.1 Sphingomonadaceae bacterium
GTTCAGGACTTTAGGAAAATTCCCAAGTGGCGCGAGTGACGGGACTCGAACCCGCGACCTCCGGCGTGACAGGCCGGCACTCTAACCAACTGAGCTACACCCGCGCAGCCACTTGGGAGCAGGGCCACTAGGACAGCGTGCAGGGGCTGTCAACCGGCATCGAATGGCTTGCGGACAATTGCCCGCGCGAACAGGTAAGCCTGCGAAATTGGCGGTTTTACGCCATGCCACGCGCGCATCGCGGTGTGATCGAAGGTCGGCGTTAACCATTCTTTTGCCTCTGTTTGCGACAAGCCTGATCGTCGGTCCCACAGCGGACCCTGATGGGGGCAAATTTCGTGAATCTTCGCCGCAGCATCGTCTCGCTTGCTGGAGCCTTGTGCCTGGCTGCTCCCGCCATAGCCGCACCCTTGGTGGCAATCGACAGCGCGGTTTATGTCGAGCGCGCCCTCCCAGGCAAAGGCCGGATGCTCCAGCCCGCCAGCCAGCTGCAACACGGCGACCGCGTAGTTTACGTGGTGAGCTGGACTCGCATGGGCGGAGCCGGTGCCTTCACCGTCACCAACCCCCTGCCCCGCAGCGTCTATTATCAGGGCAGCGCCGACGGTAGCGAAGAAGTCTCGCTTGACGGTGGGCGGAGCTGGGGCAAGCTTGACCAGATGCACGTGGGTAGCCGGATGGCGACGCCTGAAGACGTCACCAACGTCCGCTGGCATGTCCCCGCCAGCGAAGCCGCGCGCGGCGCAGGCGAAATAACCTACAGCGCGATCGTGCGGTAAGGCTCAGCAGTTCTCGTACTTCCAGTTGCGCTTCTTGCCCTCGGCGATCCATGCGCAGGCCTGGGCGATGCGCTTCGCGCGGGTCTCGGAGCGCTTGGCCTCGGTGATCCATTCGAGATATTCGCGGCGGTGCGATGGGGCCCAGCTATCGAACCGTTCGCGCGCGCCTTGGGCTTTGGCGAGCTCGGCAGCGAAATCGTCGGGCATCGGGATTTCGGCCTTGGGCGTTTTGGGATTGCTCTTCGGCTTGAGCGCGGTGCCAGCCGTGTCGACCCGCGCCTTGGCATTGAGCAGCTTGGCAGTAAGCTCGGCTTCGCTCGGCAAATCGGTAACTTTGGCGATCTTGCCGTACTGGCCCATCGCGTCGCCTTGTCGCCCGTCGCCGTGGATGACAAAGGTCGCGTGTGCCTTGAACGCGGCCATCCCGGTCAGGTTCTTACCCTTGTACGTGAAGTGCGGCATGCCCCATTTGATCGTCTCTTCCGCATCAGGCAGCGCCTTGCGGACCAGCGTGCGCAGGTGCGTCAGGATCGGCTGCGCGAAAGGCGCGGCTTTGGCGATATAAACGTCGATCCGTGGGTCTGCCGACATGCGCGTCTCCCATTCAATCTGCCAGCAGGATCACCGGGGTTTCGATCAGGCGTTTGAGCGCCTGGACAAAGCTCGCCGCGTCCCAGCCATCGACCACGCGGTGATCGCAGCTGATCGAAATGTTCATCAGCTTGCGCTTGGCGATCCGCTCGCCGCCCATTCCGTCAGGCACGAACATCGGCCGCTCGATGATGCGGTTGGGGCCGATGATCGCCACTTCCGGCCGGTTGATGACAGGCGTGGTCGCAACCCCGCCGAGCGGGCCAAGCGAGGTCACGGTCAGCGTGGAACCAGACAGTTCCTCGCTCTTGGCCGATCCGCTGCGGGCGGCTTCAGCCAACCGGACAATCTCGGCGGCGAGCTGCCACAGGTTCTTGTCCTGCGCGTCGCGGATCACCGGGACCATCAGCCCGGCATCGGTCTGCGCCGCAATCCCAAGGTGGACCGCGCCGTAACGCTGAACCACCCCGGCCTCGTCGTCATAGCGCGCGTTGAGCATCGGGAAGGCGGGCAAGGTGCGGCAGATCGCGCTGATCAGCAGCGGCAGCATGGTCAGCTTGGGTTTCGCCCCGCGCGCCGAATTGAGCTGCGCGCGCAGTTCCTCAAGCGCAGTCACGTCGCATTCCTCGACATAAGAGAAATGCGGGATATTGCGCTTTGATGCCGCCATGTTCTCCGCAATGCGGCGGCGCAGGCCGATCACCTTGATGGTTTCATCCTTGGCGCGAGTTCCCGCAATCCGGTAACCCGAACCCGCACTGTAAGCGAGGAACGCGTCCAGATCGGCGTGGCGCAGGCGGCCGTCCTCGGCGGTTTTGACTTGCGCGAGATCGATGCCGAGGTCCCTGGCGCGGGCGCGGACGGCGGGGCTTGCGAGGACTTTTGCGCTCTGGGCTGGCGTCGGCGCGTGGGCTTCGACAGGCTCAGCCTGAGCGGGTTTGGGAGCTTGGGGCTTTTGTGCTTTGGGTTCTGCACCAACATCCGCTCGTGCTGAGCCTGTCGAAGCACTCGCGCTGACCTCGCCCGCGATGACCTTCGCTACATCCCCCGCATCGGGATTTTCCGCATCGATCCGATCGACCACTGGCGAGCTGGCATGGCGATCCGCCTCAACCTCGCCGTCGATCTCGATCACCACCAGCGGTGAACCGATCGCGATCATGTCGCCTTCAGCCCCGGCGACCTCGAGCACGATCCCGCTGACCGGGCTTTCCATCTCGACCGTGGCCTTGTCGGTCATCACGTCGGCAACGCGGCCGTCTTCCTCGATCCGGTCGCCGACCTTGACGTGCCAGGCGACGATCTCGGCCTCAGCGATGCCTTCACCGATGTCGGGGAGGCGGAAAGTGAACTTGCCCATTGTGATTACGCTTTCAACAGACGGTCGACGGCCTCGCCGATGCGGACCGGTCCCGGGAAATAGGCCCATTCCAGGCTGTGCGGATAGGGGGTATCGAAGCCGGTGACCCGTTCGATCGGGGCTTCGAGGTGATAGAAGCAGCGCTCCTGCACCAGCGCGGAGAGTTCCGCGCCGTAGCCGCAGGTCCGCGTCGCCTCGTGGATGATCAGGCATTTGCCGGTTTTTTCCACCGACTTTTGCACAGTCTCGATGTCAATTGGCACCAAGGTGCGCAGGTCGATGATCTCGGCGTCGATGCCCTTGTCGGCCAGCACCGCCTCGGCAACGTGGATCATCGTGCCGTAAGCGAGCACGGTCATCGCCTCGCCCTCACGCACGATCCGCGCTTTGCCCAAGGGGATCGAATAGTACCCTTCGGGCACCGCGCTGTCGGGATGGCGGGCCCAAGGCTCGACCGGCTTGTCGTAATTGCCGCTGAATGGGCCGTTGTAGATGCGCTTGGGTTCGAAGAAGATCACCGGATCGTTGTCTTCGATCGCGGCGATCAGCAGGCCTTTGGCATCGTGCGGGGTGGCGGGAATGACGGTCTTGATGCCCGCCACGTGAGTAAACAGCGCTTCCGGGCTCTGGCTGTGGGTTTGCCCGCCAAAGATGCCGCCACCGAACGGCGAGCGCACCGTGATCGGAGAGGTAAATTCACCCGCCGAACGATAGCGCATCCGCGCGGCTTCCGAGATCAGCTGATCGAGACCGGGATAGATGTAATCGGCGAACTGGATTTCGGGCACTGGACGAAGGCCATACGCCCCCATCCCGACCGCCGCGCCGATGATCCCGCATTCGTTGATCGGCGTATCGAACACACGGTTCTTGCCGAACTTCTTCTGCAGGCCCGCAGTGGCGCGGAACACCCCGCCAAAATAGCCGACATCTTCACCGAACACGACCACGTTGGAATCGCGCTCCATCATCACCGACAGCGCATCGTTGATCGCCTCGATCATGTTGAGCCGGCGCATGGGAGCATCGGCCAGACTGACCGGGCCTTCTTCGAGCACGCTCATGTTTCCTTCCATTCGGGCCATTTGGTCCGGCGCTCACGGATCGCCTGATCGGCCTGCTCCTCAAGGTGCCAGGGCAACTCCTCGAACACGTCTTCGAACATGGTGTGGAACGGGTGGTGCATCCCGTGGCCCAGCACGCCGTTCTTCTCGGCTTCCTTGGTTGCGGCCTTGACCTGCTCGATCAGCTCGAGATCCATCGCCGCGTGCTGCTCTTCGGTCCATTCTCCAAGCGCGATCAAATGGCGCTTCAATCGCATGATCGGATCGCCCAGCGGCCATTCCTCGCGCTCGTGCGCCGAACGATACTGGCCGGGATCGTCCGAGGTTGAATGCCCTTCGGCGCGATACGTGAAGTGCTCGATCAAAGTCGGACCGCCGTTCGAGCGCGCGCGGTTGGCCGCCCATCGCATCGCAGCATAGACCGCCAGCGCGTCGTTCCCATCGACCCTCAGGCCAGCGATGCCGTAACCAACCGCCTTGTCGGCAAAGGTCGCGCGCTCGGCCCCGGCAAATCCCGAAAAGCTGGAGATCGCCCACTGGTTATTGACGATGTTGAACACCACCGGGGCATTGAACACCGTGGCGAAGGTGAAGGCAGCGTGGGCATCACCCTCGGCGCTCGACCCCTCACCGATCCAGCTGGCGGCGATCCGCGTATCACCCTTGATCGCGCTCGCCATCGCCCATCCCGCGGCCTGCGGATATTGCGTCGCCAGGTTGCCGCTGATCGAGAAGAACGAATGCTCACGGCTCGAATACATGATCGGGAGCTGGCGGCCCTTGAGCTTGTCCGCCCGGTTCGAATAGATCTGGTTGATCATCTCCGTCAGCGGATAACCGCGTGCGATCAAGATACCCTGCTGGCGGTAGCTGGGAAAAACCATGTCGTCGTCGGCGAGCGCGAAAGCCGAGGCGACACTGGTGGCCTCTTCGCCGGTGCACTTCATGTAGAAACTGGTCTTGCCCTGCCTTTGGCCGCGATACATCCGGTCATCGAAGGCGCGGGTCAACGCCATCACCCGCAACATCCGCCGCAGCGTTTCAGGGTCGAGCTTGGGATCCCACGCGCCGATCGCCCGGTGATCGTCGCCGAGTACGCGGATCATGCCCTGACACAGCGGATGCGTTTCCTTCGCGGCGCAGGCCTCATCGGGGCGCGGCAGCAGGCCGGCGGCGGGGATTTCCAGATAGCTGTAGTCGACCGGATCGCCGGGACGGAACGGCGGTTCGGGCACGTGCAGTTCCAGTGGCGGCAAGTTGCCGCGCGCGGTCACATCACTGGCAGGCCGGTCAGCCATCAAGCGCTCTCCCGCTTCCCAAATTGTGGAAGCATTATTCTAATCGAGAGACATATTATTTCAAACTGGTTACATCGTCAATCGCGCCGATCACACCGCCACCGGTGCGCTGAGCGCGGTTTGGGGAGTGTAATCGCTGACTACAAAATCCTCGATCCGGTAGTCGAACATCGTCTCAGGCCGCCGCGCGAGCTGCAGCGTGGGGCGCCCTTCTGGATGCCGCGCCAGTTGCGCTTCGACCAGCTCGGTGTGGTTGAGGTAAAGGTGCGTATCGCCACCCATCCACACCAGTTCCCCCGATTCAAGATCGCATTGTTGCGCCAGCATCCGCGTGAACAGCGCAGCGCCCCACAGGTTGAACGGCAGGCCCAGCGCGACATCGCAGCTGCGCTGGTACAGCAAGCAATTGAGCCGGTTTCCGGCGACATGGAACTGGTAGGTCTTGTGACACGGCGGCAAGGCCATCTGGTCAAGCTCCGCCACATTCCAGCCCTCGACGATGTGGCGGCGGCTGCCAGGATTGCTGCGCAGGCTTTCAACGACTTGGGCGACTTGATTGATCCCTGTGTCGCGTTTGTACAAATTTTCGCCCACTGGACTATAGGTTGGCCAGTCGACCCACTGCTTGCCGTAAACCGGGCCAAGGTCACCCCAGTCAGCCGCAAACGCCGCATCGGCAACGATCCGCGCGGAGAAATCCTCGCGGCTGATCATGTCGCCGCTCGCTTTGCGATACCGATCAAGCGGCCAATCGGTCCAAATTTCCACTCCTTGGGCACACAGCGCACGGATGTTCGTATCGCCGGTCAGGAACCACAGGAACTCGCGCGTCGCGGTCTTCCAGTAGACCCGCTTGGTGGTGATCAGCGGCATCGCCCCGTCCGTCAGATCGAAGCGAATCTGCGCTCCGAAGACCGAACGCGTGCCAATTCCGGTGCGATCAACCCGTTCGTCGCCATGCTCCCAGATGCGCCGCATGAGGTCGAGATACTGCCATTCCCAGTGCTCATTACGGGGAAAATCGAGGGGAATCGCTGCGGTCGCCATGAAACCACGTTAGCGCGCTATTGCCCGCTTGCCACCCCGCAGATCGCCGCTTATAGGCCCGCTCCTGCCTCGCCCCTCCTTGGAAGGGCGAACGATCGGTCGGGGAATAGCTCAGCCTGGTAGAGCACTGTCTTCGGGAGGCAGGGGCCGGAGGTTCGAATCCTCTTTCCCCGACCACATCGTTCCTAAGTCTGCGGCAAGCGCGGCAGCACGAACCGGCGGATGGCATCGGCCACGCCCGCATTCTCATTAGTCGCAGCAATACAGTCAGCCTCGGCCTGTACTGCAGGGTTGGACTGCCCCATGGCAATCGCAAGCCCGGCCCGGCGGAACATCGCAATGTCGTTGGCCT
The DNA here is from genome assembly GCA_025356175.1 of Sphingomonadaceae bacterium. Taxonomy (GTDB): domain Bacteria; phylum Pseudomonadota; class Alphaproteobacteria; order Sphingomonadales; family Sphingomonadaceae; genus Novosphingobium. The sequence continues at coordinate 6,492 of JANXUP010000126.1, forward strand.
GATCACCGATCACCGCGACTTCATCGAGCGGCACCCCGAACATCTCGGCAAGCCGCGCCACCCCATCGCCCTTGTTGGCTGCGAGTGCGGTACAATCGAGGTAGTAATCCTGCGAACGCACCAGCGTGGCAGTAGCACCCACAAGCTCGCGTGCCCGCGCTTCCAGTGCCGTCATCTCGACCTGGTTATCGCACACCGCCACCACCTTGTCGGCATCATCGAGCAAGCCAGCAAAATCTGTCACCGCCTCGGGCTGGAGGCCTGACGAAATCACTTCGCGCGGGGTGTGGGAATTGCCGAGATCGGTGGTGAACCAGCGGTTCGTGGCAAAGAACCAGATGGTCACCCCGGCGCTTGCGTAAAGCTCGATGAGCTGCCTCGCCAAGTCCGCAGGCACTTGCGCCGAACACGTCTCCCCGCCCGAAGCAGTAAAGATCGTGCCGCCATTGAAGGCCCCGAACGGCCCTTCAAGCCCCAGCTCCGCCGCAATCGGCAAGATTCCTGCCGCCGGCCGCGCCGAGATCAGCGAGACCTTGAGCCCGCGCGCGACCGCAGCGCGGATCGCCAGCACGTTTTCCTCCGGCAGCCCCTTGTCGCGGCGCACCAGGGTGCCGTCGATATCGCTCACCAGCAGGCGGATCGATGGCTGGTCGGTCATTCGGGTTCTCCGTCTTGCCCGTGCGCCCTAGCACAATTCCGCCCCGCCCCAAGCGGCCACCGGATTTCTTCCGGAGAACGGAACCATTGCAGTGAAATTCCGTTTGTTCCTCAACCCCCTAGACCATTCCGGAGTAAGCCACGTGCCGAGCCAAGAGTTCACTGACGCCATCGCCCTGCTCAAAGCCGATCATCGCACCGTGGAAGACTTGTTCGCCAAGTTTGAAAAAGCTGGCGAAGGCGACAAGCAGGCGATTGCCGAGGAAATCTGCAATGACCTTAAAATCCACTCGATGATCGAGGAGGAGATTTTCTACCCGGCGTTGCGCGGCAAGATCGACGATGATCTGCTCGACGAAGCCTATGTCGAGCACGACGGGGCCAAGGTGCTGATCAACGACATTATGCAAGGCGGCGAAGGCGACGACTTCTATGATGCCAAGGTTACCGTGCTGTCCGAAGAAATCGAACATCACGTCAAGGAAGAGGAAGAGCCGGGCGAAGGCATGTTCGCTCAGGCACGCAAAGCCGAGGTCGATCTGGTCGCGCTGCGTGATCAGCTGATGGCGCGCAAGGAAGAGCTGATGGCCATGCTCGAAAGCGATGGACTGCCCCCGGCGCAGCTGACCGCCGTCCATATCTGAACCTCACCAGCATAACCGGCGCCGCAGTTGCCAACTGGTGACCCCGGTGTTTGGCTATCCGCCGCGCAGCAATTGCACGCCCCAGTCGCGCTCGAACAGGTAGAGCAGCAGCCGGGCCGCTTCGCCGCGTTCGCCTTTCAGCCCGCCGTCGCGTTCGATCAGCAGCCGCGCGTCGTCATGCGCGATTGGCAGCAGGCGCTGGATCTGCTCAAGACTGGCCACCCGGAACGCCGCATCGCCCGACTGGCGCGTGCCGAGCAGTTCGCCGCCACCGCGCAGATCAAGGTCTTCCTCGGCAATGCGGAAACCGTCCTGCGTTTCGCGCATCAAGGCGAGCCGCCGCTTGGCGGTTTCGCTCAGCATAGTGCCGCGCAGCAGCAGGCATGTACTGGCGCCGCTGCCTCGCCCCACCCGGCCGCGCAACTGATGCAACTGCGCCAGGCCGAACCGTTCAGCCTGTTCGATCACCATCAGCGTCGCAGCGGGCACATCGACCCCGACCTCGATCACCGTGGTCGCGACCAGCAGCTTGGCCTCGCCGCGCACGAAACGCTCCATCGCGGCATCCTTGACCTCGGGGCGAAGCTGGCCGTGGACCAGCGCCACCGTATCGCCGAACCGGGCCTTGAGTTCCACATAGCGCGCCTCAGCGGCGGCAATGTCTTCGGTTTCAAGTTCCCGCACCATCGGACAGACCCAATAGGCTTGCTGCCCGCTCGCCAGATGCCGGTCGAGCGCACCGATCACATCGCCGATCCGTTCGAGCGCGACCACCCGGGTGTCAATCGGTTGCCGCCCGGGCGGCATTTCGTCGATCCGGCTGACGTCCATCTCGCCGTACTGCGCCAGGGTCAGCGTGCGCGGGATCGGGGTGGCGGTCATCGCCAAACAATGCGGGGTGCGCCGACCTTTCTGCGCCAGCATTAGCCGCTGGCTGACCCCGAAGCGGTGCTGTTCGTCGATCACCACCAAGGCGAGGTTCTTGTAAGCCACCGCATCCTGAAAGATCGCGTGCGTGCCGATCGCGATCTGGATTGAGCCATCGAACAGGCCCATCAGGATCGCCTCCCGCGCGCGGCCCTTGTCGCGCCCAGTCAGCAGCGCGACGGTCACTCCGGTCGGGGCGAGCATCCGGCTGATCGTTTCATAATGCTGGCGGGCGAGAATTTCGGTCGGGGCGAGCAAGGCCGCCTGCGCGCCGGCCTCTACCGCAATCAGCATCGCCTCGACCGCCACTGCGGTCTTGCCCGAACCGACATCGCCCTGCAGCAGCCGCAGCATCGGCGCCGACTGCGCAATATCGCCTTCGATCTCGGCGATCGAGCGCTGCTGCGCGCCGGTCAGCGCAAACGGCAATTGCAGCCGCGCGCGCAGATTGCCGTCGCCTTGCAGCGGCGTGCCGACGTGCGCGCGGTTGGCGTTCTTGACCAGCAGCAGCGCCAGGCTGTTGGCGAGCAGCTCGTCATAAGCCAGCCGGTCGCGCGCGGCGGGATGTTCGCCCTTGTGCGCCAGCGTCAGCGCATCGCGCCAGCGCGGCCAGTGCATCTTGTCGGCCAGCGCCGGTTCGATCCATTCGGGCAGCTCCGGCACCGTTTCGAGCGCCTGGAGGATCAGCGTGGCTGTGCGGCCCTGGGTCAGCCCTTCGGACAGCGGATAGACCGGCTCGGTCAACTGGCCCGACAGCCCGGCGCTGTCTTCCGCAACATGGTCCGGATGGACGATTTGCAGCATCTGCCCGTACTGGTCGAGCCGCCCGGCAATCCAGCGCTTTTCGCCGAGCGGAAGCTGCTTCTTGCCCCACCCCGAATTGCGCCCGAAATAGGTCACTGCGCAGATATTGCCGACCGCATCCTGCGCCAGCACGCGCAGCGGGCCGCGTCCGGGCGAAGCGCGGTACTCGACCGGGGTCAGGGCGATGACGATGTTATCGCCAACACTCGCCCCATCAAGGTCCGCCACCGCACGGCGCTCAACAAAGCGGTCGGGCAAATGGTAAGCGAAGTCCTTGACCCTGGTCAGCCCAAGCCGCTCCAACGGACGCGCCAGCGCCGCGCCGACGCCCTTCAGGCTATCGGCCGACACAAACAGGGGATTGAGCCGTTCGGGACGCATGGCCGGGTTGATAGAGACTAGCGGCGGGCTTGCACAGTCTCCCACGCAGCTCGCACCGCTTCCACGGTGATCCACGCGTCCTCTTCCGATGTAGCGATCGAACAAACCGAAACGCGCATGATCAACCGTCCCCGCCACAATGCCGTGCCCATATAAGCCACCGCGTCCTGCTGGATTTGCGCAACGGTCGCCTGCGTCAACCGTTCACCTTCGCTATCGCCAAGTCGTGCGCCGAAGCGCACCACGAATTGGTTGAGTTCGGGGTGGTTGAGCACTTCGACACCAGGGATCTGGGCCATGCCATCCGCCATGAGCTGCGCCAGCCGGATGTCTTTATCGACCATTTGCGCGATCCCCGAGCGGCCGAGTCGCCGCATCATCGCCCACGCGGCAAAGCCGCGCGAACGGCGCGAAAGCTCGGGCACATAGGCACCGGGATGGCGAAATTGCTCATTGTCGCGGGTCAGATAGCTGGCCGCCATATCCATCGCGCGGCGGTGCGCTGATTCATGACGAACGATGACGAAACCGCAGTCATAAGGGGTCTGCAGCCACTTGTGCCCGTCGGTCGCCATGGAATCTGCCTGTTCGATCCCATCGAGAAGATGCCGGTGCTTTTCACTCGCCCGGGCCCACAAACCAAATGCGCCATCGACATGAATCCACCCGCCGGCCGCATGAACCAGCGGGATTATTTCGGCAAATGGGTCGCTCACTCCGGTGTTGATCTGCCCGGCCTGGCCAATCACGATGGCAGGATCGCTGCTGGCCCTGAGCGCGCGCTCCAGATCGCCGGACAGCATTCGGCCCAGAGTGTCCGTAGCGATTGTGGTGACCCGCTTCTCGCCCAGCCCAAGATAGCGCAGCCCTGAAAAAACCGTGTTGTGGGCATCGGCACCGACCAACACACGCACATTTGGTGCGCCGTAGAGTCCATCGTCCTCGACGTTCCAGCCCTGCCGCAGCAACATTTCGCCCCGCGCTGCTGCAAGCCCGACAAAATTGGCGATAGTTGCCCCGCTCACCAGCCCGACCGAGCTTTCCGCCGGCAAGTCAAGCAGTTCGAGTAGCCAGCGCGCTGCGACCGCCTCTACTGCCGCACCCGACGGGGTCATGGGTATACCGGCGCAGTTCTGCCCCCAAGCCGACGTCAGCCAGTCTGCTGCGACTCCCGCCAGATGCGAATGGCCATTGACCCAGCCAAAGAAGCGGGGACTCACAATCGCACGAAGGCCGTCCCTGGCACCTGCATCCAGTTCTTCGATTACCGAGAGTCCGTCCGTTCCTTCGGCCGGCACGGCCCGATCGAAACGGGCGAATATTTCCCCATAACCAGATGTCGGCGTCGTCGTAGCGCTAGCCATGTCCCGCCGGTATTCGGCGCTAAGCCGCGCCGCTAATTGCATAGCGGCGAAATCGCCCTCATCCAGCTTCACTTACGTCCTCCCCTTCACCGCCTTGCTAGCAGTTGAACAGGGGTGGCGCATCCCGAAAGCTGCGGCCGAACCAGCAGACCGAGTTTAAGCGTGCGCGTAGGCAAGATGCGGATAAAAATACCCAGGTTCCCCGGCACGCGCCGCTTCCAACTGGACGCTGGCGAATTGCCAGTTGGCCAAGCCATCGAACCAGCTCTTGAGAAAACCTTCGCGGTCATTCTGGTGATCGAGATAATAGGCGTGTTCCCAGGCATCGCAAACCAGCAGTGGCATTGCATCGGGGTCATCGAGGAAGTCAGCCGCATCGTGCGTGCTCATCACCTGAAGCTGCTGCCCTTGTGCCACGAGCCAGACCCAGCCCGAGCCGAACTGTGCGACGCCTTCTTCAACGAAACGCGCCTTAAGCGTCGCCAGATCGCCGAAACTCGATTCGACTGCCGCGGCGAGATCGCCCACCGGTTTCAGCGAATCGCCGGTCATCGATTGCCAGAAGAATCCGTGGTTCCAGACTTGCGCAGCATTGTTGTAAAGCTTGGTCTGGCCGCGCGCCTTTGCCTCGCGCACCATGTCCTCAACCGATAGGTCCGCCAGGCCGGCCTTGTCGGCCAGCTCGTTGGCTTTTTTGACATAAGCGGCGTGGTGTTTGTCATGATGGAATCGCATCGTATTCGCTGAGATTACCGGTTCCAGCGCAGCGTAATCGTAGGGCAGTTTGCAAAGCTCGATCATCGAAGTGCTCCTGGAAATTCGGATGTATAACTGGAACGCTTGGGCCAATTGGATCGTTCCGGCACGGCCCGGCGCATTCGCGGGTCTGCGGCGAGTTGACCCATGCCAAAGACAACCTGTCTGCAGAACTGCCAAGCCTGCGAAATGGTCCGCCGGACTTTCCGGACATCTCATGCGTTATTGCCATGACAAGCCCCCGCTTGGAGGAGAATATCATGTTGTTACCCCACGGAACCGTAATTGCAGTGATCGACGGCGTTACCTTTGAACTTTACCGCAACACCGGAACCGAAGCCGAACCCGAACTAAGCCCTGAAGACAGCCCCAAGCTTGATGCCAGCAATCATTCGGGAGGCAGCCATCATTCCAGTTCGGGCAATCCGGGCGGTCACCAGGCGGATGAAGATGCACACGCGATTGCCGCAGTCGAATGGCTCAACCAGCAAGTGCTGGGACACAAGATCACCGATCTGGTGGTGCTCGCAGCACCGCGCACCCTTGGTGAACTGCGCAAGCACTATCACAAGCTGACCCAGCAGGCCCTGCTTGGCGAAATCAACAAATCGATGTCGGGTCGGCAGCCGAGCGAGCTGATCGAGGCGCTGCGAGAACCCGTTTGACCGCTTGCCATCGGCCCTGTCGCAGCCTAGCGGCGGGGCCGATGGACCATACCGATCGCCTCAATCGCTTGAAGTTCCGCGCTTGGCACCGCGGCACGCGCGAAGCCGATTACATGATCGGCTGCTTCTTCGACGTGCATCACGCCAGCTGGGCCGAGCCTGAGATTGCCTGGTTCGAAGCGCTGCTCGACGAGGACGATGTCGACGTGATGGCTTGGGCGCTGGGCACGCAGGAAGTGCCCGCGCGTTATGTTGGCGCGCAGATGGACGCATTCCGCAAATTGGATTTTGTGAAAATCGCGCACTGACAGCGGGCAAATGCCGCGCTAAGGCGCGCTGACATTCCCACCCCGCCGGCGCCGTTTCCGCTTGCGGGGCAATCGCCGTTGCTCGAACCATGCCCGATTTTGCAAATATCCTGTCCTCGACCACCCCGCTGACGCTGGCATCCCTGCCGCGCGGAGCGCAACCGCTGGTGCTGGCCGACATGGCGCGCGCCACAAAAGCCCGCGCGGTGTTCATTGCGCCGGACGAATCCGGCATGCAGTCCATCGTCGATACCGCTGCCTATTTCGCGCCGGAGATCGAAGTCATTGCTTTCCCGGCGTGGGATTGCCTGCCTTATGACCGGGCCAGCCCCGCTCTGGCGATCAGCGCCCGGCGGCTCGCCGCGCTGCACCGGCTCCAGGCACCGGCAGCGGGCCCGCAGTTGTTCGTCACCACGATCAATGCCGTGCTCCAGCGCGTGGTCAGCCCGTTTCGTGTGCGCGAGAACGTCCGGCTGCTGAAGCCAGGCATGGAAATTCCCCGCGAAAGCCTGATCGAGCTGCTCCAGCGTCAGGGCTACAGCCGCACCGATACGGTGGCCGATGCCGGTGAATACGCGGTGCGCGGCTCGATCTTCGATATCTATCCATCCGGGCTCGGCAGCGGCCTCAGGCTCGATTTCTTCGGCGACGAGCTGGAGACGTTGCGGCTGTTCGATCCCAATTCCCAGCGATCGACCGGCACCATCGGCGAACACCTGCTGCTCCCGGCGAGCGAGGCCTTGCTCGATGAGGCCAGCGTCAAGCGCTTCCGCAGCGGCTACCGCGACCTGTTCGGAGCCAATGCCACGTCCGACCCGCTGTATCAGGCGGTCAGCGATGGGCGCCGGCTCGCGGGGATGGAACATTGGCTGCCACTGTTCGAAGACAAGTTGTTCACACTGTTCGATCACCTTGGCGCCAAGAACCTGATGCTGATTGACAATGCCGCGCTCGGTTCGGCCGAAGAGCGGCTGAGCGATGTGGCGGACTATTATGCCAGCCGCACCGAAACGTCGGGCAGGGCCGTGGGCAGTTATCGCCCGTTGACTCCTTCGGCGCTGTACCTGACCCGGGCCGAGCTCGATACGCAGATGGCCGGTCATCCGGTCCATCGCGCCGATATCTTTTCGCAGCCCGGCAGCGCCAAGGTGATCGACCTTGGCTTTTCTGGCGGCCGCGATTTCGCGCCCGAGCGTGCCCGCGGCGACAACGTCTATGAAGCCGCCGCACGCTACCTTCAGGGGCAGGCGGCCCAGGGCAAGAAGACGCTGATTGCCGCCTATTCGGAAGGCAGCCGCGCGCGGATCAGCGCCATCCTGGGTGAGGCTGTACGCCCCGCCCCGTCCCCGGCCGGGACCTGGCAGGAAGCGCTGGGCCTCGCCGCGAAGGGTGCGGTCACCGCGATCGTCCTGCCGCTGGAAAACGGTTTTTCGAACGCCGAGATGGAGCTGGTCACCGAGCAGGATGTGTTGGGCGATCGGCTGGTGCGGCGCAAGAAACGGCGGAAGGGCGCCGATGCCTTCCTCGCCGAGCTGGCCGCGCTGACCCCCGGTGACCTGGTGGTGCACCTTGAGCACGGAATCGGACGCTACGGCGGCTTGCAATCAATCCAGGTCGGCCAAAGCCCGCACGACTGCGTAATGCTGGAATATGCCAGCGGCGATAAATTATACGTACCGGTCGAGAATATCGACGTGCTCAGCCGCTATGGCAGCGACAACGAATTTACCGCGCTTGACCGCCTCGGCGGTGAAGGCTGGCAGAAACGCAAGAGCCGGCTCAAGGAACGCATCCGCGCGATCGCGCACGAACTGCTCAAGACCGCTGCCCTGCGCGCGCTGCGCCAAGCCCCGGTGCTGGAGCTCGATCAAGCCAGTTACGACCAGTTCGTCGAACGCTTCCCGTGGCAGGAAACCGATGATCAGGACGCGGCGATCGACGACGTGCTGGCCGATCTGGCAGCGGGCAAGCCGATGGACCGGCTGGTCTGCGGCGATGTCGGTTTCGGCAAGACCGAGGTCGCCTTGCGCGCAGCCTTCGTCGCGGCGATGGCCGGGCATCAGGTCGCGGTGGTCGCGCCGACCACGCTGCTGGCGCGCCAACACTACAGCGGCTTTGTCGAGCGCTTCGGCGGGTTCCCGCTCAAGATCGGGCGCCTGTCGCGGCTGGTCGGCGACAAAGAGGCCAAACTCACCAAGGCGGGACTGGCTGATGGCACGGTCGATATCGTGATCGGAACCCACGCGCTGCTCGCAAAAAGCCTGAGCTTCAAGCAGCTCGGGCTTGTAATCGTTGATGAAGAACAACGCTTCGGGGTCACGCACAAGGAAGCGCTGAAAGCACTGCGCACCAACGTGCACATGCTGACGCTGACCGCCACCCCGATCCCGCGCACCTTGCAGATGGCGATGTCGGGCCTGCGGGAACTATCCACGATCCAGACCCCGCCGGTCGACCGGCTGGCGGTGCGGACCTACGTGATGGAGTGGGACGCAATGGTCATGCGCGAAGCGTTGCTGCGCGAACATCATCGCGGCGGGCAGAGCTTCATCGTGGTGCCGCGGATCGCGGACATGGAAGCGGTCGAGAAGTGGTTGCGAGATTTCGTGCCCGAAGTTCGCGCCGTTTCCGCGCACGGGCAAATGGTGCCGAGCGAGGTCGAGGAGCGGATGAGTGCCTTCTACGAGAAGCGTTACGAAGTGCTGCTGTCCACCACCATCGTCGAATCGGGCCTCGATATTCCGAGCGCCAACACGATCATCATCCACCGCGCGGACCGGTTCGGGCTCGCCCAGCTTTACCAGCTGCGCGGGCGGGTCGGCCGCTCGAAACTGCGCGCTTATGCCTATCTGACTACGCCCGCAGATACCCAGCTTTCGGAAGTGGCCGAAAAGCGCCTCAAAGTGCTCGGCGATCTCGATAGCCTGGGGGCCGGTTTCCAGCTCGCCAGCCACGATCTCGACATCCGCGGTGCGGGCAACCTGCTTGGCGACGAGCAATCGGGCCACATCCGCGAAGTCGGCTTCGAGCTTTACCAATCGATGCTTGAGGACGCGATCCTGGCGGCCAAGGCGGGCGAGCTCGGTCTGGCGCGCGAACGCAACGCGCTCAACCCGCAGATCACCGTCGATGCGCCGATCATGATCCCCGAAGAATACGTCCCCGATCTGGCGGTGCGGATGGCACTCTATCGCCGCCTCAACGACGCGCAGGACAATGCCGAGATCGAAAGCCTGTCAGCCGAAATGATCGACCGGTTCGGTCCACTCCCCGCGCCGACCGCCAACCTGATCAAGCTGATCGAGATCAAGCGCCAAGCGATCGAGGCGAACATTGCCAAGATCGATGTCGGCGCCAAGGGCACGCTGGTCAGCTTCCACGGTGACAGCTTCCCCGATCCGCTCGGCCTGATCGCCTACGCCGAGCGGCTCGCGGGCACGATCAAGCTGCGCCCCGATCACAAGATCGTCGTGACCCGGGTGTGGGCAAATGCCGAAGCGCGATTGCACGGGCTGTCCCAGCTGACCAAGGGATTGAGCGCGATTGCGCGCAAAGCGAACGCGCGCAAATGAGGACAACGTTAACTGCAAGTCTGATATGCGTGCCCGGATGACCGAGCGCCGCCAGCCTGCCGCAAAGCCCCGGATAGTCCGCCGTCTGGCCGATCTGGAGAGCGCGCTGGCCCGCAACGAGATCGAAATCGTGTTCCAGCCGCAGGTCGAAATCGCCAGCGGCGTCCCGGTGGGGGTCGAAGCACTGGCGCGCTGGCAGCATCCCGATCTGGGGAAACTCGGCCCCGATCGGCTGTTCGACATCGCTGCACGTTCGGGCACCATTGCCGCACTCTCACGTCACATCCAGGACCGCGCGCTGGCGCTGGCCGCAAAGTGGCAGCCGCCGCTCGACGCGCTCCGGCTGTCGGTCAACGTGACCAGCCATGACATCGCCGAACAGCGCTTCGCTGACGACAAGCTGGCACGGCTGCGGAGCACCGGCTTCCCGGCTGATCGCCTGACATTGGAGATCACCGAAGCCGGGCTCATTGAGGACCTGAACCGTGCGGCACAGGTCCTGCAAGGCCTGCGCGAACAAGGTCTGCACATCGCCATTGATGATTTCGGCACCGGCTATTCCAGCCTTGCTTACCTCAAGGCATTGCCGGTGGACACGCTCAAGCTTGATCGGGCTTTCACGCAGGATATAGCCGGCTGCGCCAAGGCCCGGATCATCGTCAGCAGCGTGATCGCCATGGCCCGCGACCTCGGCCTCACCGTAATCGCGGAGGGAGTTGAAACCGAGGAACAGCGCGCTTTGCTCGCCCAACAGGGTGTCGCACTGTGCCAAGGCTTCCTGTTTGCCCCAGCGATGAGCAGCAAGGCTTTGGCGAATTGGGCTGCCCGCTAAGCAAACCGTTGCCGCGAGGCCGTACGCGCCCTATTCCCCGGTCATGAGCAATCCCGCCCGCCTCGCCCTGTTGGCATCGGACACGCCCCGCGCGCAGGAGGCGGCGGCGATGCTGCAGGATCTGCACAACTTTGTGCCGCTGGCTGAGGCCGAGGTCGCGGTGGTGCTCGGCGGTGACGGGCACATGCTTCACGTGCTGCACCAGATGATCGACGCGAACCGGGTCATTCCGGCCTATGGCATCAACCTTGGCACCGTCGGTTTCCTGATGAACCGCCAGAAGAGCAGCCGGTCCCTCGCCGAACGGGTTGCGCGGTCCCGGCCATTGGCGGTCAATCCGCTGGAAATGATAGCCACGACCGGCAGCGGCGCTCAGCACGCATTTGCGGCGATCAACGAGGTGTCGCTGCTGCGCGAAACCCGCCAGACCGCGCGGCTGGAAATCGCAGTCAACGCCAAGGTGCGGATCGCCGAACTGTTCTGCGACGGCATCCTGGTCGCCACACCGGCGGGTTCGACCGCCTACAACCTCTCCGCCAATGGTCCGATCCTGCCCCTAGGCTCAAACATGCTGGCGCTTACCCCGATCAGCCCGTTCCGCCCGCGGCGCTGGCGCGGGGCGATCATTCCCGATCATTACGAAATCGAATTCCGCGTGCTCGACCCGGACAAGCGCCCGGTCGCCGCTGTGGCCGACCAGCGCGAAGTGCGCGATATCCACGTGGTCAAGGTCCGCGCCGACCGTGAACGCCAGCTCACCCTGCTGTTCGATCCGGGCAAGACCCTTGAAGAGCGGATTTTTGCCGAACAGTTCCAATTTTAGCACGCGAGCCGCTTGCCAAACCGAATCGCGCTGGTATAGGCCCACCCCTGTCCGAAAGGACCGCTCCCCGATAGCTCAGCGGTAGAGTAGGTGACTGTTAATCACTTGGTCGTTGGTTCGAATCCAACTCGGGGAGCCAGTTTTTCAAATCCACTGGCGATAAAGCAGCTGCCCGCCGGCCCAGATGGTCAGCGCGGCGGTGAGCATGCGGATCACCCGTTCAGGGAGCCAGCGCAGCGCCAGCAAGCTGCCTAGCTGGCCGCCCAGCATTACCGCAACCAGCAGCGGCAGGGCATCGCCCAGCGCGGCTGCAAACGCATCGGAGCCATTCTTGGTGAGCTGGCCGACCAGACCGCTCAACGAGTTGATCAGAATGAACAGGCTGGTGGTCGCCGCGATCGCGCGGGTGTTGGCCCAGCGGGTGAAATGGAGCAATGGCGCGAGGAATATGCCGCCGCCGATCCCGACCAGCCCGGCAAGGTAGCCCAGCGGCGCCACCGCCAGCGGCATCCATTTGGCAAGTGCAGTCGGCTCACCAGTGCCTTCCGATGTGCGCGGCGCAAGTAGCGCCAAGCCCGCCGCAACAAGACTCAGCCCCAGCAGGACCAGAAACGTTGCCTGCTTGAGCGGGGTTAGCCCGCCCAGATAGGCCAGCGGTGCAGCGATCAGCGCAAGGAGCAGCGCACGCTGCCACGGCACCACCTTGGCGCGGGCAAAGCGCAATGTGCTGCCGCTGACTACCAGCACATTGCAGGCCAAACTGACGATCGGCATCAGCCGGTAGTCGAACCCTGCGAGCGCCAGCAGCGCATTGTAGGTCGAGCCGCCGCCGAACCCGACCGAGGCGTAAAGCAGGGCGGTGGCGAAGAAGGCGGGTGGCAGCCAGGTCATAAGTTTTCCCTCCCGCTTGCGGCAGGGGCCGGGGGTGGGCCACTCCCGCGTTTCGCAGGGCACATGACTGGCCCACCCCTAACCCCGCCCGCAAGCGAGAGGGGGAAGTTTTACCCCGCCGCGCCGTGGCAGTGCTTGTATTTCTCGCCCGAGCCGCAGGGGCACATGGCGTTTCGTGACAGGCCCATATCCTTGTACGGATCAGCCCCGCCGGCATTCGGCAAGGCGGCGAAGGCTGCGCCAGCTCCGGCACCCAGCGCACTCATCATGGCTTCCGCTCCAGGGGTGCGGGCGGCCCCGGCCTCGGCGAAATCGAAATTGTCGATGTGGCTGGTGAGAAAATCAGGCAGTTCGGGTAGCGGCGCAGTTTCAGGCATCTGCAATACGCTCAACATCATGATGCGGGTCACGTCTTCGCGGATCGCCTCGAGCATGCGCTCGAACAGCCCGAAGGCTTCCTGCTTGTATTCGTTGATCGGGGTCTTTTGCGCGTAAGCACGCAGGTGGACCACTTGGCGCAGCGCATCAAGCGTGGCGAGATGCTCTTTCCAGTAGTGGTCGAGCCGTTCAAGCAGGATCTGCTTTTCGACCTGGCGCCAGACCGCCTGATCCCCGCCCACCTTTTCGGCCATCTTGGCGTCGGCCAGCGCGGCCAGCCGCTCTTCGATTTCCTGCGGCTCAATTCCGTCTTCGCCCAGCCACTGTTCGATCGGCGGCTCGAGCCCCAACACTTCAAGTGTGCGCGCCTTGAGCCCTTCGAGGTTCCACTGTTCGGGGTACGATCCCGGCGGACAGGCATCGCCAACCAGCGCGTTGACCGTATCGTGGCGCATGTCCTGGACCACATCGTCAAGCGTGTCGGCGTCCATGATGTCGGCGCGCTGTTCGTAGATAACCTTGCGCTGATCGTTCATCACGTCATCGTATTCGACCACCTGCTTGCGGATATCGTAGTTGCGCGCCTCGACCTTCTTCTGCGCGGTCTCGATTGCTTTCGACAGCCAGCGCGAACCGATTGCCTCGCCATCGGCGAGGTTCGAATTCATCATCCGGCTGAACAGCGTGTCCGGGCCGAAAATGCGCAGCAGGTCGTCCTCAAGGCACAGATAGAACTTCGACATGCCCGGATCGCCCTGGCGGCCCGAGCGGCCGCGCAGCTGGTTGTCGATACGGCGGCTTTCGTGGCGTTCGGTGCCGATCACGCAGAGCCCGCCAGCGGCCAGCACTTCGGCCTTTTCAGCCGCGACCTGGGCCTTGATCCGCTCGATCCCGGTATCGCGTTCAGCCCCTTCGGACAAATCGCGCAGCTCGTCCTCGATGCGGAATTCGAAATTGCCGCCGAGCTGAATGTCGGTGCCGCGGCCGGCCATGTTGGTTGCCACGGTAACCGCGCCCATCCGCCCGGCTTGCGCCACGATGTGCGCTTCCATCTCGTGGAAGCGGGCGTTGAGCACGTTGTGCTTGACCCCTTCCTGCGTGAGATATTCGCTCAGCAGCTCGCTCTTCTCGATCGAGACGGTGCCGACCAGCACCGGCTGCCCGCTATGCGAACGCTCGGCGATCAGCTTGGCAATCGCCTGGAACTTGTCGGTGGTGTTCTTGTAGAATTCGTCTTCCTGATCGTCGCGCAGCACGTCCACGTTGGTCGGGATGGTGACGACATTCATCTTGTAGATGTCGAAGAACTCCGCCGCTTCGGTCGCGGCCGTACCGGTCATCCCGGCGATCTTCGGATACATGCGGAAATAGTTCTGGAAGGTGATCGAAGCCATGGTCTGGTTCTCGGGCTCGATCATCGCCCCTTCCTTGGCCTCGACCGCCTGGTGCAGCCCGTTCGACCAGCGCCGCCCGTCCATCTTGCGCCCGGTGAACTCGTCGATGATCACGACCTTGTCGCTCTCGACCACGTAATCGATGTCACGCTTGAACATGACCACCGCTTTCAGCGCTTGGTCGAGGTGGTGAACTACCTGGGTATTCTCGATATCGTAGAGGTTCGACCCGACCAGCAGGCCCGCCGCCTCAAGCTGGCGCTCGGCCCATTCAACCCCGTCTTCGGTCAGGGTGATGCTCTTGGTTTTTTCGTCCTTTTCGTAGTGCTCTTCGGGCAGCTGCTTCACGATTGCATCGACCTGGACATAAAGATCGCTCTTATCGTCGGTCGGGCCCGAAATGATCAGCGGGGTGCGCGCTTCGTCGATCAGGATTGAATCGACTTCATCGACGATCGCGAAACTGAAGGGGCGGTGGACCATCTCGCCCCGGTCCTGCTTCATGTTGTCGCGCAGGTAATCGAAACCGAGCTCGTTGTTGGTGGCGTAGGTAATGTCCGAATTGTAGGCCTCGCGGCGCTCGTGCTCGGACAGGTTGGGGACGATCACGCCGACCGTCAGGCCGAGGAAATTGTAGATCTGCCCCATCCATTCGGCGTCGCGCCGGGCGAGGTAATCGTTGACCGTGACGACGTGGACACCCTTGCCCTCGATGGCGTTGAGGTAAACCGCAAGCGTTGCCACCAGGGTTTTGCCTTCGCCGGTGCGCATCTCGGCAATCTCGCCGCGGTGGAGCACCATGCCGCCAACCATCTGCACATCGAAGTGACGCATGCCGAGCACGCGCTTCGAAGCTTCGCGCACCGTGGCGAAGGCCTCGGGCATGATCTCGTCGAGCGTCCGGCCTTCAGCCAGCACGCCGCGGAACTTGTCGGTCTGTGCCGCCAGCTCCTCGTCGCTCAGCGCTTCAAGATGCGGTTCGAAGGCATTGATCTGCTGAACGGTCTTTTCGAGTTTTTTGACGAGACGGTCGTTGGACGAGCCGAATACACGCTTGGCAATGGCGCCGATCATGGAGAATTCCTGAAATTAGAAATGTAAGGTCAAGCGCTGCTGCGGACGCACAGAAGGCAGCCGCGCAGCATGGATTTCGGTCAATCGGAGGGGGCGCTATTCGCGCGTGCGATCGATCCCGACAAGGACGCTGCGAGGCGCGGTAACTTGCGGCACCAAGGGATACACATCCCGGTTTTCCGCCACTTCCTGGCTCGGTACTGTCCGGGCTTCGGCAACCGCGGCAAGCACCGCAGCCTGCCGGCCTAGCAACCGCGCCTCGGCGGTCAAGCCGATCTCTGTCCCCTCGCTCACCCGCGCGGAAGCGGGCGCGACCTGCGCGGAGAAGCCCGCGAGCAGGGCCATAAGGGCAAGGATAAACCGGTTCATTGCCTGGGCATATAAGCATGGCGGTGCTTAACGTCCAGTGGACGCGCCTTTTCGAGAGGCTCCGCGAATTGACCTTTGCCGCCGATGCTGGTGAAAAGCAGTCAAGGGGAGCATTTTCAGATCATGACCGACGCCGCCATTGAGGTGCCCAAGCCTGCCCATCCCACCCGTATGGTCCAGCTCGATGGACTGCGCGGGATCGCCGCCTTCATGGTGGTGTTTTACCACATGGACATCGTCTATGGCATCAACGGCCCGTTCCAGCGCGGCTACCTGTTCGTCGACCTGTTTTTCCTGCTGTCCGGCTTCGTCCTCGCGGTTTCGACCGAGAAGAAGATCAGGGCCGGGATCGGCGCGATCGAGTTCACCTGGGTGCGCTACAAGCGCTTGCTGCCGCTGGTCGCGGTCGGTGCCGGGGTCGCTGTGGTCCGTGCGGTCTATATCGGCATGGCCGACCCACTGACCCTGGCGCTGTCGCTCGTGCTCGACCTCGCCATGATCCCCAGTTTCACCGGCATGGGCCCGTTCTACCGCTACAACGGGCCGCAGTGGACGCTGTTTTACGAACTGGTCGCCAATTTCGCGCACGCCGCAGTGCTTTACAAGGTGCCGACCCGCTGGATGCTGGTGCTGGCCGGGGCGATGGCGCTGTGGCTTGCTTATGAAGTGAATGTTCACGGGTCCGACACGATGGGGGTCAATGCGCCCACCATAAATACTTGGTGGACCGCCTTGCCCCGCGTCGGCTGGTCTTATGTGCTGGGCGTGTGGATCGGACGGAAATACCTTGAAGGCGCGCGCGGCCCGGCGCTGCCGTGGTGGCTGGCGCTGCTGCTGCCGGTGATCGGCATTACGCTGGTGCCGGTCCTGCCGCTCGGCAAGATCTGGGGTGATCTGGCCTTTGTGGTGCTGTTCCTGCCGGCGATGATGTGGACCGTGGCGATGTCGAACCCGCCCGCCGCGCTGCGCCCGGTCATGGAATGGCTCGGCAACTTCTCGCTGCCGCTTTACTGCGTGCACCTGACGGTGCTGGTCTGGACCAAGGAAATTGCCGGCAGCAACAGCCTGTCAACGGCTGCGATGGCCTTGGGTATCGCACTGGCCCTGTCGTGGTTCTTCTCGAAAGTTGTATCCTTCGGCAGCCCGCCACTTCCACAAAAGGCAAAGGCCTGACTTCAACCCACGAAAAAGCCGCGCTGGTCCTAAAACCAGCGCGGCGATTTCTTGTGCGGGGCCGCGAGGCGCAGCCCCAGGAAACCGTCTTAGTTGACGGCGTCCTTCAGGCCCTTGCCAGCCTTGAACTTGGGCTGCGACGAAGCCTTGATGCTCATCGGTTCGCCGGTGCGCGGGTTGCGACCGGTCGAAGCCTTGCGCTTGGCTACCGAGAAGGTGCCGAAGCCGACGAGGCGAACTTCGTCACCCTTCTTGAGTGCGCCCGAGATGGCGTCGAAAACGCCCTCGACAGCCTTGGTGGCGTCGCTCTTGGTGAGGCCGCTAGCGTCGGCAACTGCGCTGATCAAATCGTTCTTGTTCATTTCGGGAACCCCCTACCTGGTTGATGCTTACGTAAAAGTGCGATTCGCCTCGTAAAGCTGGCGAGGAATTGAGCGGCTTTTGCCGGGGCTGTCAAAGCCAAACCGCGCAGTTCATCGCGAATTATCCACCAAATTCCGCCATTTTGGGACATGTTGGGCCACAATCCATTGCAAGCGAGGGATGCCGCATCGCAGCATCCCTCGTTGCAACCCAATTGCGCTGGGCAAATTAGGTCTTCAGTGCGCGGTGGCTGGAGGCACCGGTGCAGGCGTTCCAGCGGTCAACGGCTGGCTCGCGAGGTCGTCCGCTTCGCTCCATTCAATCGGCGCAAGCGGCTCAATCAGCGCCCGCGCCAGCACCTCGTCGACATGCGCGACCGGGATGATTTCCAGCCCCTCGATCACGTTGGCGGGGATTTCGGCCAGGTCCTTGCGGTTGTCTTCGGGGATCAAGACAGTGGTAATTCCGCCGCGCAGCGCCGCGAGCAGCTTTTCCTTCAATCCCCCGATCGCCAGCACGCGGCCGCGCAGGGTGACCTCGCCGGTCATGGCGATATCCTTGCGCACCGGGATGCCGGTCAACGTCGAAACCATGGCCGTGACCATGCCGACACCAGCGCTCGGGCCATCCTTGGGCACCGCGCCTTCGGGCAAGTGGATGTGGATGTCCTTGCGGTTGAACACGCTCGGATTGATCCCGTATGCCGGAGCGCGCGACTTGACGAAGCTGAAGGCCATTTGCACGCCTTCGCTCATCACATCGCCAAGCTTGCCAGTGGTCTTGGCCATGCCCTTGCCGGGCACGGTGACGCTTTCGATGGTCAGTAATTCGCCGCCGACTTCGGTCCAGGCGAGGCCCGTGACCGCGCCGACCTGATGCTCTTCTTCCGAAACGCCGTGCTTGTATTTGCGCACCCCGGCGAACTCACCGAGGTTTTCGGGCGTGACGGTGACCGAAGTCACCTTGCCTTCAAGGATCTGGCGCAGGCTTTTGCGGGCGAGCCGGGCGATCTCACGCTCAAGCGTGCGCACGCCGGCTTCGCGGGTGTAAAACTGGATCAAATCACGCAAGCCTTCGCGGGTGAGCGTGAACTCGCCCGGCTTCAGCCCGTGCGCCTTGACCTGCTTATCGAGCAAGTGCCGGGTCGCGATCTCCAGCTTCTCATCCTCGGTGTAGCCTTCGAGCCGGATGATCTCCATCCGGTCGAGCAGCGCCTGCGGCAGGTTGAGACTGTTCGCGGTGCAGACGAACATCACGTCCGAAAGATCATAGTCGAGCTCAAGGTAATGATCCTGGAACTTCGAATTCTGTTCGGGGTCGAGCACTTCGAGCAGCGCGGAGGCCGGATCGCCACGGAAATCCTGACCAAGCTTGTCGATCTCGTCGAGCAGGAACAGCGGATTGCTCGCCCCGGCCTTCTTGAGGTTGGAGATGATCTTGCCCGGCAGCGAGCCGATGTAAGTGCGGCGGTGGCCACGGATTTCGGCCTCGTCACGCACTCCGCCCAAGGACTGTCGAATGAATTCGCGGCCCGTTGCCCGCGCGATCGACTGGCCGAGCGAAGTCTTGCCCACGCCCGGAGGGCCGACGAGGCACAGGATCGGGCCCTTCAGCTTGTTGGTCCGTGCCTGCACCGCCAGGTATTCGACAATCCGGTCCTTGACCTTGTCGAGCGCGTAGTGATCGTCATCGAGCACTGCCTGCGCGGCGGCGATATCGCGCTTGAGCTTGCTCTTCTTGCCCCACGGCAGACCGAGCAGGATATCGAGATAATTGCGGATGACGGTCGCTTCAGCGCTCATCGGCTGCATCGTCTTGAGCTTCTTG
This sequence comes from Sphingomonadaceae bacterium, assembly GCA_025356175.1. Taxonomy (GTDB): domain Bacteria; phylum Pseudomonadota; class Alphaproteobacteria; order Sphingomonadales; family Sphingomonadaceae; genus Novosphingobium. The sequence continues at coordinate 25,694 of JANXUP010000126.1, forward strand.
AGCTCGGAATTGGCCTTGGTCCGGGCTTCCTTCGATAGCTTGAGCTTGTCGATCTTGGCCTGCAATTCGGCAATCTCGTTGGCTTCTTCGCCCTCGCCGCCCAGTTCCGACTGGATCGCCTTAAGCTGCTCGTTGAGGTAATATTCGCGCTGGGTCTTCTCCATCTGGCGCTTCACCCGCCCGCGAATGCGCCGCTCGACCTGCAGCACTCCCAGTTCACCCTCCATGAAACTGAAGGCAATTTCGAGCCGCTTGAGCGGATCGGCTTCGCTGAGCAGCGTCTGCTTGTCCGAAACCTTGGCCTGAATATGTGCGGCAACCGCATCGGCCAGTTCGGCTGCGTCGACCACGTCGCCCAGATCATCGCCAGCTTCCTGCGGCAGCTTCTTGTTGAGCTTGGCATATTCGGCAAAGGTTTCAACCACCGAACGCATCATCGCGGCAACCTCGTTGCCCGAGACGCTGACCGGTTCGATTGGCTCGACCTGCGCGACCACCATTTCCCCGCCGGCACCGCTTTCAAGCCGGAGGGTCTGCAGGCTGGCGCGCTGCTTGGCCTCGACCAGCACGCGCACGGTGCCATCGGGCAATTTGAGCAACTGAAGCACGGTGGCGATCACGCCGATATCGTAAAGGTCGTCCTCAACCGGATCGTCGCAGCCCGGATCGAGCTGCGCGAGCAGGAAGATGTCCTTGTCGCCTTCGCTGGCCATCGCCGCCTCAAGCGCGGCTACAGATTTGTCGCGCCCGACAAACAGCGGCACGACCATGCCTGGGAACACGACGATGTCGCGCAAGGGAAGCAGGGGGTAGAGTTTCATAGCATTTCCAATCTGGCGGCAGCCCAACGTGCGCCGAGCGAGTGAATCCCGCGTGTTGAAGCGAATATGGGACTGCCCTTGCCGCGCTGCAATGGGGGGAGCGCGCACGGTTGTGGAAGGACGGGCAATGAGCCGCCCGATCGCGACCTTCGTGCTGCTTGCCGTGATTGGCGCGCGGATCTGGATGCTCCCCCAACGCGCAGGGGAGCATCCGCTAAACCGGCAATTTAGGGACAGTCCCTAAATTAGTGCGGCCGGCCAGAGAACCCCGTGGCCGAACGTAGTTCGTCGGCGTTGAGCAGCTTGCCGTCGATCATCACCCAACGCGTCTGCCGCAGATCCCCAATTCGCGCTTCGGGATCGCCTTCGACCAGCACCAGATCGGCATTCTTGCCTACCGCAATCGAGCCGGTGGTCTTGTCCGCGCCGACCAGACGTGCGGGCACGATCGTGGCCGCTGCCAGTGCCTCGGCGGGGGTGAACCCGGCTTGCTCGTAGATCTCGAGTTCGTGGATGATCTCGATCCCGCTGCCATCTGTCCCGGCGACGATCGGCACGCCCGCCTTGTGCATCAGTCCGAGCAGCTCGATCATCTTGGCCCAGCTGGCGCGGTAATCGGCGCGGGTGAGCCCGGCCGGCACCGCGAACCCGCCACTGCGGAAACCGCGTTCGACCGACGAGGGCAGCGTGCCCACGAACGGCGCATAGCTGGGCGACAGGTCACCGTTATCGGGTACATAGAGCCCTTCGAAGGCGACCATCGTGGGGTCCGAATAGATGTGCTTCGCCGCCATCGCCGCGACCAGCGCAGCCATTGCCGGCCCTTTCATGTCCATATCCTTGGCGTAGCGCCCCGGACCTTCGAAGCGGCCGATGCCGTTATCGGTCGGCAGTACGTCGGCGGGCACGCCTTCCATCACGATCCAGTTGATGTGGGTGACCTCGTCATAGCCATCGGCAATCGCTTCACTGGTGCGGATGCCGTGCGGGATATGGCCGTGGACGTGCAGCCCCAGTTTGTGCGCCTCGGCAATTGCGGCGGGAAGCCAGTGATAGTCGAAGGTGCCGTAGAACTTGACCCCGGTGAAGCCGTTGGCCTTGGCCCGGCGGACCAGCGCGATGGCCTGATCCTGGCTGGTTGCGACATTCGCGACCTGCGCGGTGTACGGCCCCTTCCCGTCGATCAGCGAACTGGGATAAACGTGCGGCATCAGCAGCTGGCCTGCCGCAACCCGCGCGCGCCGGTCCATCGTCATGACGTCGTCGTTGCCCGGATCGCGCACCGAAGTGACCCCGAGTGAAAGCTCCTGCGGACCGGTGTAATCGTCACCCACGTGCATGTGGCAATCCCACATGCCGGGGACGAGCGTCTTGCCAGTACCGTCGAACACTTTCGCGCCGGCGGGGATCGGGGTCGACCCGGCCGGCCCCACCGCAACAATCTTCGCGCCATTTACCACCACCGTCTGGTCGGACAGGAAGCGCTGATTATCGGCATCGAACAGTTTGACGTGGGCAAAGGCGACCGGCGTCTTGGGCACCGTGACCAGCCGCTTGAGCAGCAGCGGGGCCTGCGCGCCGAGCGCTGCGGTCTGGACTTTCTCCATCCGCGCCTGCTCACCGGTGTAGCCATCGGGCAGCCATGCCATGCCGTTGGCCACGGCGAAGAACTTGCCCTTGGCATCGGTCCAGATCGGCACCGGTGTGTTGGACACGCCTACCACTTGCCACAGTGTGATCGGCTTGGCAGATTTACCCTTGCCCACAATCATCGTGGTCAGCTTCTCGGCCCGCGCCTCACCGCCGGGGAGCAACGTCATCGCATGCGAGGGCCTCGCGAGCAGCCGTTCGATAAACCAGGCGTTGGTGTCCATCGGGCCGCCCAGCGTAGTATAGAACCGTCCGCGCGCCGCATCGTTGCTGCCGTGGTCGATCGGGCTTTGCCAATTGGCGACCGCGCCGGCCAAGCTGAAAGTTTCGCTCACATCGCCTTGCGGCGAAACGCCGCGGATCGTGACCTTTGCCGGAAATCCGTCAGCACCCGGCTTACCGGTATAGTCTTCTTCCCACACCTGCCCGCGCAGGTTCATGCTGAAGCGCGCCTTGCGGGTCCCGTCGGACAGTTGCCATGACCATTCATCACCATGCTTGCCCCCGGTTGACTGGATGGTGAAGTGCTTGGCATTCGCCGGGGGCTTGTCGAGCTGATCCTTGGGTACCTGGCTGAGCCCACTGGTTGAAAGCAGCACGGCGGCGAGCGGCAGAAACACGTGACGCACGACAAAAACCCCTATTGGTTGACTCGTTTGGTGCGACCCATCTTGGTGTGTTGTAGTGCTATTACACTTGACCCGGATTCTTGTTCGACCAACGACCTACCGTAGCCTACCGGCAGCTTACATCCCCGGCAGCTTGAACCCCGGCGGCAGTCCCATGTCCTGCTGCATCCGCGCCATTTCCTGACCCGAGATCGCATCGGCCTTGGCCCGCGCGTCGTTGAAGGCGGCCGTGATCAGATCTTCGAGGATGCCCTTGTCGGCCGGGACCAGCAGGCTGTCATCGATCGCAACGCCAAGCACGCGGCCCTTCGCCGAGCAGCGGATCTTGACCAGCCCGCCGCCCGCCGCGCCTTCGACCTCGATCGAGTCGAGCTTGCCCTGCATTTCGGTCAACTGCTTTTCGATGGTCTCGGCCGCCTGCTGGGCCGCCTTGAGCATCTCTTCCATCGACTTCACGTCAGTTTCTCCAGTTTGCGCCGTGCGCCACGCGCGGTTCGGCATCCAATAATTCCGCCGTGGGGAAGGCTGCAAATGCAGCTTCGACCAGCGGATCGCGCAGTAAAGCCGCGCGCGCGACCTCGGCAGCGGCGTCGGCAGTTTCGCGCAGTGCTGGCGCGGCCTCGCCCTCGATCCGCGTGACTTGCCAGCGTTCTCCAGTGGCGCGCAGCAAGGCGTCGCGCAGTTCCGAGCTGGGATCGCCCGGATAGCCGGGGGTCAGCGCGTAAGTTAGCTCGCCGGGTACAAGTTCGGCAATCCGCACCCAGTCATGCATCACCTGCGCCATGCGCAGTTGACCCGATTGTTCGACGGTGTTGATCAGCGCGGGCCAATCCATGCCGGTTGGCGCGGTGACTTCCGCAGGGACCACCGAGGTACCAGCCGATGCTGCCGCAGGCCCGCGCGCCGCCAGCTCCTCCAAGTGCCTGGCCAATGAGCCGGGATCGGGCAGGTCGCTGGCGTGCTGGACCCTGAGCAGTCCCATCTTGGCCGCAATCAGCGGATCGGGTGCGCCGCGCACTTCGTCATGGCCCTTCAAGAGCAATTGCCACAGGCGGTGGAGCTGCCCCGCAGACAGACTCTGCGCCCAGCCTTCGATTGCCTCGCGCTCTTCGGTTGACGCGGCCTCGGCCCCACCCTTGCCGAGCTGGCAGACAGTGATCCGGTGCGTCAGTTCAAGGACCGAACGCATCAGCGCGAGCGGTTCGACCCCCAGCGCGAATTGCTGGTCGACCAGATCGAGCAGCGTGGTTCCCTCGCCCGCCAGCAAAGCGCCGAACAGCCGCCGCTGCGCGCTCTTGTCAGCCAGACCGAGCATGTCGCGGACCTGGTCGGTGGTGACCTGGCTCTCGCCGCCAAGGTCAGCATGGGCGATCGCCTGGTCGAGGATCGAGAGGCCGTCGCGCACCGAACCTTCGGCGGCGGAGGCGATCATCGCCAGCGCTTCAGCCTCGGCCTCGACATTCTCCGCCTTGCAGATGCGCGCGAAGTGCGCTGCCAGCGTCGGTGCCTGGATGCGGCGCAGGTCAAAGCGTTGGCAGCGGCTAAGGACCGTTACCGGCAGCTTGTCGACCTCGGTTGTGGCGAACAGAAACTTCACGTGCGGCGGCGGCTCTTCCAGCGTTTTGAGCAGCGCATTGAATGCGTTGCGGCTGAGCATGTGAACTTCGTCGACGATGTAGATCTTGTAGCGCGCCGAGACCGCCGAATAGCGCACTGCCTCGATGATCTCGCGCACATCATCGACCCCGGTGTTGCTCGCGGCGTCCATCTCGATCACGTCGATATGGCGGCCCTCGGCGATGGCGATGCAGGGTTCGCACACCCCGCACGGATCGATCGTTGGTCCGCCTTGCCCGTCCGGCCCGATGCAGTTGAGCGCCTTGGCGATCAGTCGCGCGGTGGAGGTTTTGCCCACCCCGCGCACCCCGGTCATCAGGAAGGCATGCGCCAGCCGGTCGCGCTTGATCGCGTTGCCCAGCGTCTGCACCATCGCATCCTGCCCGAGCAGCTCGGAAAAGGTCTGCGGGCGGTATTTGCGTGCGAGGACGCGGTAGGGTTGGGCAATCGCGGCAGGAGCTGATGACACTGTAACCACAGCAGGCGCAGGTTCAGGTAGGCCGAACATTGATTCCTGACCCGCAGCCTCCAGTTCGGCAGCCGATAGCGCGTCGTCTTCTGGTTGATCGTCGAGAAGTTTGGGGGATTCGTCCATCGCGCCTGAGGTTAGGCGCAGCCCCTCGATTTGTCGAAGGGCTTTCCCAATCAACCCCCGTTCGTGTCGAGCGGAGTATGGGGAAATTCCCAAAGCCGAGAAAGGAGCCGGCCGACCCGCCGCAACCCGTTGTGGCTGCTTCCTTCCGGACCTGACCAGGTTGGCGAGCGCAAACGTCCGACCGACTCCCGGCCGCGCCTATGGCGGCAGTGTCGCGTTTGCGCAAGTCTGCCGCCTAGCAAGGACCTAAACGCTGAATGTCGGCCGAATACGAATCGTGGCGGTCGACAATGGCCTCACCCCTTCCGGAGTGGCCATGAAGCGGGTCGGTGGGCTGTCTCACAGCGCGACCCAAGCCAGTGCACCGGCCCGCTTCAGATCGCTTTCAGCGGAAATTGTCGGCGTAAGCCTGCAGCTTGAGGCGGCGCGGCGGGGTCACGTGGACTTCGGCGGCAATCCCGTACTTGTCAGCATAAGCCTGCGCGGCTGCGGCGCTGGCGAATTTCAGCTGCACCTGCGCCTGCATGTCACCCGAACCAGCCCAGCCCATCAGTGGATCGGGCCGTTTGGCTTCGGCCGGAGCGAATTCGAGGATCCATTCGCCCAGCCGGGCCTTGCCCGATTGCATGGCGTTCTTGGGGCGCTGGAAGATGCGTGCTGACATGGTGCTTCGCTTGCGTCGAAACGCGCCGCGAATCAAGTCCCGCTCATGCTGAGCCTGTCGAAGCATTAAACGCGTTCTTGGTCTTCAGGCTCGGCGTTTCGGTCCACGGCGTGTCCGGCCAGCGGTGCTTGGGATAGCGCCCCTTCATGTCGCGCTGCACATCGCGCCACGATCCGCGCCAGAAGCCGGGCAGATCGCGGGTGGTTTGCAGCGGCTTGCCGCCAGGATCGGTCAGCTTGAGCAACAGCGGCTGCGGCGGGTTACCGAAGGTCGGGTTGCGGTCGAGCCCGAACAGCGCCTGGACCCTTAGTTCCACCGACGGCCCGCCGGGATCGGCGTAATCGATGCCGTGGCTGGTGCCCGCCGGGCTGGTGAACTGCGGCGGGGCCAGCTTGTCGAGCTGCTGGCGCTGGGCGTAGTCCAGTCGGGACAGCAGGGCATCGTGCAGTTGCTGTGGTTTAAGCTCGTCAAGCCGCCGCGACAGCAGCGGTCCGAGCCATTGTTCGAGGTCGGCAAGCAGCGCCTCTTCCGACAGGGTCTCAAGACCGGCAAAGCGCGCGCGTTTGAGCAAGGTTTTGCTGGCCGACTGAAGCGGCACCAGTTCAAATCCGTCAGCCCTGATCCGGTCCACCACAAATGATCGGATTTCGGCCGCGTCCGGAGCGGGATCGGGCCCGCGCAACAGGGTGATGGCGCCCAGCCGCGTTTCGAGCAGCGCTTCGACCCGGCGTTCATCCGCGATCCAGCGCAGCGCCGTGCGTCGCTCAAGGCGGTGTGCCAGCCACTTGGCGACCTCGGCTTCATCCAGCGCAATGGCGCCCGTGATCCTCGCGCCCTTGGCCTCGCCCTGCGCCTCGCCGACGGCCAACCATTCGACCCGGGCCAGCGGCGATGCCGGATCAAGCCGCAGCCCGCGTCCGCCTGCGGTCAGCCATTCCTCGCCGCTGGGCGAGCGGCGGCGGGCGATGTTGTCAGGGTAAGCTTCGGCGAGGAGGATGCCGAGCGGCGGCTGTTCCGTGCGGGCTTCGCGCGCCGCCCCAGCCCATCGCGCCGCCAATTTGCGCGACGCCTCGGCCCGGCCCGAGCGGTCCCGGTCCCACCGCTCCAGCCGGGCTGCAAGGTCATCGCCGCGCCCGCCCAGCCCGCGCTCCTGCAGCAGCAGCGCCAATTTTGCTGCAGTTCCGGCCGCGCCATGCTGAGCAGCATAAAGCAGCATATGGGCAAGCGGCGGGGCCATTGGCAGACTGGCCATGCTGCGCCCGTGGGGGGTGATCGCGCCCTGCCCGTCAAGCGCGCCAAGCTTTTGTAAAGTCTGCCTTGCTGCGGCCAATGCTGCATCTGGCGGCGGATCGAGCCAAGCCAGTGAGGAAGGCTCAGCCGTGCCCCATTGCGCCAGCGTCAAAAGCAGCGGCGCGAGGTCTGCGGTCAGCATCTCGGGCGGGTCGAAAGCTGCGCGCCCCGGATGCGCGGCCTCTTCCCACAATCGGTAAGCCACGCCCGGCCCTTGCCGCGCAGCACGGCCCGCGCGCTGCGCCGCGGCGGCTTGCGACGCACGGTGCGTAACCAGCCGCGTTACGCCTGCTGCCTTGTCGAATTCCGCCCGCCGCGACAGCCCGGCATCGACCACCACCGACACCCCGTCGAGCGTGAGCGAAGTTTCGGCAATCGCGGTTGCCAGCACGATCCGCCGCCGCCCTTCCGGATCGCGCTTGATCGCAGCGCGCTGAGCGGCGGGATCAACTTGGCCGTGGAGCGGCAGCACCAGTGCGGTGGGCAGCTTTTCGGCCAGACGCTCGCGAGTCCGCTCGATTTCGCCTACGCCGGGGAGGAACGCCAGCACATCGCCCCGCTCCTCGCGCCACGCTGTCAGCACCGCGCTCGCCATCGCATCGTCGAGCCGCAATTCCGGTCGTGCGCCGAGCCAGCGGATCGCCAGCGGATAGGCTTTGCCTTCACTCTCAACCACCGGCGCACCGCCGAGCAGATCGGCAAAGCGCGCGCCGTCGATGGTCGCGGACATGACCACCAATCGCAAATCTTCGCGCAGCACTGCCGCGCTTTCGATCGCCAGTGCAAGACCCAGATCGCTGTCGAGATGGCGTTCGTGTGCTTCATCGAACAGGACCGCTGAGACGCCAGCAAGTTCGGGGTCGCCCAGGATGGTCGAGACGAAGATTGCTTCGGTTACCACCAGCACGCGCGTTTTGGCGCTGCGCTTGCTATCGAGTCGGGTCAGGTAGCCAATTGTCTCGCCAGCCTGCTCGCCGAGCAGCTCCGCCATCCGCTCCGCCGCCGCGCGCGCCGCGACCCGCCGCGGGGACAGCACGATCACGCTGCCGCTGCACCATGGCTCAGCCAGCAGCGCGGGTGCGACCGCAGTGGTCTTGCCCGCGCCGGGAGGTACGATCAGCACGGCAGACTTGCCAGATCGCAGGGCAGCCAGCAGGTCGGGCAGGACGGCGTGGATGGGGAGTGTGGTCACAAGTTGCGTCCTAGCCACAACAGGGCCCCTCCGTCACTGCCTTCGGCAGCGCCACCTCCCCATCGCAAGTCGATGGGGAGAATTGGGCAAGCTCCTCCCCATCGACTTGCGATTGGGAGGAGGCGGTCGCGCAAGCGACTGACGGAGGGGTCTCTAACCCATCGGGTACATGATCTCGCGCGAAACCTTGTCGATCGCCTTCATCACCTCGGCCGGCAGAACCAGGTCGATTGCCGCGAAAATCTCATCAAGCTGGCTCTCGGTGCTAACCCCGACGATGGTCGAGGCGACGAAATCATGCTGCTTGGACCAGGCCACCGCGAGCGTCACCGTGCTCATCCCGGCTTCCTTGGCAATCTCCGCAAACCGCGCGGTCGAGGCGAGCGACTTCTCGTTGACGAACCGGCGCCCCATCGCCGCCTGCCGCCCTTCCATGCCGAGGTAGCGGGTAAAGCGCGCGCCTTCAGGCCGTCCGCCGTCGTTATATTTGCCCGACAGCACCCCGCCGCCAATCGGCGAATAGGGGATTAAGCTCACCCCTTCCTGGCGGCAGACCTGTGCGAGTTCATCTTCGAAGCGGCGGTTGTTGAGGCTGAAATTGTTCTGGATCGTGTGATAACGCGCCCCGCCAACCGCTTCGGATGCGGCGATGCTTTTCATCAGGCCCCAGCTGGTTTCGTTCGAGCAGCCAAGCACACGCACTTTCCCTTCGCGCACCAGGTCGTCGAGCACTTCCATCGTCTCTTCGTAAGGCAGGTCATGGTCGGGCCAGTGAGTCTGGTAGAGGTCGATGTAATCGGTGCCGAGCTTGGTAAGGCTGGCTTCGACCGCGGTGATGATATTGCGCCGATCGAGCGAGGTCATGCCGCTGCGCAAGGGCGAGCGGAACCACACGTGGCTCGGCCCGGAGACCTTGGTGGCCAGAATGATCGCCTCGCGCGGCTTGGTCTTGAGCCACTTGCCGACGATTTCCTCGGTGCGGCCAACCCATTTGGCATCGGGCGGCACCGGATATCCCTCGGCGGTGTCGTAAAAGTGAATCCCCGCATCGAAGCTGCGATCGAGAATGCGCAGCGCCTCGGCCTCGTCGGTCTGGCTGCCGAAGGTCATCGTCCCCATGCAGATATCGGAAACGACAATCGAACTTTTGCCCAAACGGCGACGTTGCATGCGGTATCTCCCGGCCCAACAGGGTTGCTGTGTGCAACTCGATTGCCGGGTTGGGAGCGCTGGGTCAAGCGCGCGGGACGGTCCCGGGCAAACCGGCACCGTCCCTGCGCGTTGATCAGGTGGTTACGAGCTCGCGCAACCGGATGCTGACCGACTCGCGGGTGCGGCGGCGCGAAGCACGGTCCTGCTGCGACCAGGCGACGCGCAGGCCATAAACCCCGGCGCGGTCCATCGCGCGCTGCCACGAGTAGAATTCCTCAAGGCTGAGGCGGTAGCGCTGCATGACCTCTTCGATGGTCATCAGACCGCTTTCCACGGCCGCGACGACCTGCGCCTTGCGGCTCGCGACCCAGCGGGTCGTGTCGGCGGGCGGCAGGCTTTCACGGGTCAGGATTTCGCGGCAGGGCCCGAGGATCCGGGCGGGGCGGGAGTTGTGGTATTCCATCATTTTACGGCCCTCGATTAGAGTGGCCCCCAAGTCCGGTAACTATCGGGTTTGCTTGGTTAAGATGGACTAAATTTGGCGCTCGGTTCACCGCGCGCAAAGGGCGGTGATCGGCGGGTTGAGCGAGCCGGACGATGAACCGAGGCGAGGCTTTTGGCCCCGCCCCGGTTCATCATTTCAATTGCCGAATCAATTGGCCGAAGCGGCCGCCGCGGCTGGGACTGCGGCCGCTGCAGCAGCAGCCGGCGCGGCGAATCCGCACTGGCCCTGCTCCATCGGGATCTGCTTGGTGATGCGGGTGGCGTTCTCGGCGTAGGCCTGGGTCACCGAGCCGTTTTTCACCTGCTTGCCGCGCAGCGTCGAGACGTTCGAGCAGAGGTGGAAGACATGCTCGGTCGATGCCTTTTCGCCAGCCTTTTCTGAGGCAATCCAGTAGACCGTGTCGATCCCGTTGGGGTTGGCCGCGCTCTTGGTCGCGGCGGCCACGACCGCGCTGTCACGCGCAATCGCCTGGGCCTGCTGCGCCACTTCGGGCGAGCAGGCGGTGGTCGGCTGGCCGCTCTTGATCTGGCTCGCGCAGGTATTCATGTCGACGGTGTTTTGCTCAACTGAGTGCGGGTGAAGTTCAGGTGCGGTTGCAAAAGCAACAACTCCCAGCGCGGCAGCTATACCACCAAGGATTTTTTTGTTCTTCGGGTCCATGTCTTTGTCGAGGAAGATCAAGATGATCAGTGGCAAAAAAGCGATCAACGTGATGAACGCGCCCAATTGGTTCTGAACGAAGAAGCGGAACCCGTCGGCGCGGCTAGCCGGATCATACTTGTTCGAATTCTTCCACATCAAGTTGCCACCGATAGCGAAGACGGCAATCACCACCAGCAAGGCGATGGGCAATACCAAGCTGCCCTGGTTGAACTTGCCCTGCTTCAGCCAAACAATTGCGAGAATCTCGGTGCCGATCGCCACCACCCAGCACAGCGCAGCATAGATCCGCAGCTTCTTGGCCGCGCCTTGCTGCCCCTGGGTTGCGGCCCAGGCCTTGGTGACATCGACTTGCGGTGCCGGTTTTTCGTCAGACATGTTGAGACCCCCGATAGTTATCCCGGCGCGACCGCAGCTTGATGGCCGCATTCCGCGCGGAATCGTTCCGATAATGTGAGGGCTAACCGAAGAGCGCGCGCGAAACCAGTTAATTTCGCGTAACTTCAGGCGCGGCGTGACACCGCAAACTCCGCCGCTTCCGCCATTGCCGCGCGGGCTTCATTCGCAGGAAAACCGGCGATCGCATCGATGGCCCGCTGCGCATAATGGCGCGCGCGTTCCCGCGTGGCGCTCAGGGTGTCGTGCTTGCGGGTCAGCGCAACGGCATGGGCAAGGTCCGTGTCCGCCACCCGGTGGCCCTGGATGGCATCGCGCCAGAATGCGCGTTCCTCGTCGCTGCCGCGGGCATAGGCGAGGATTACCGGCAGGGTCATCTTGCCGTCGCGGAAATCATCGCCCTTCGCCTTGCCCATTTCGTGCGCGGCGGAATCGTAATCCATCGCATCGTCGACCAGCTGGAAGGCGATGCCGAGGTTGCGGCCGTAATCTTCGAGCGCGCGCTCGTCCGCCTCGCCGCGCTCCGCCACCACAGCTGCAATGCGGGTTGCCGCAGCAAACAGCGCTGCAGTCTTGGCACCGACGATTGAGAGGTAGCGTTCCTCGCTCGTTTCGATCTGGCGTTGCGCGGTAAGCTGGTCGACCTCGCCCTCGCTGATCACCGAGCTGGCGTTGGAAAGGATTTTGAGCACCTTGAGGCTGCCATCCTCGACCATCAGTTCAAAGCTGCGGGTGAACAGAAAATCGCCGACCAGCACAGTTGCCGGGTTGCCGAAGATCAGGTTTGCTGCCGCTTTGCCGCGGCGCAGCTCGCTGCCATCGACCACGTCGTCGTGCAGCAAGGTCGCGGTGTGGATGAATTCAACCGCAGCGGCGAGCTTGTGGTGGCGCGTGCCCTGATAATCGCACAGCGCCGCGCCGGCCAAGGTCAGCATTGGCCGCATGCGCTTGCCGCCACCCGCGATCAGATGACCGGCCAGCGCCGGGATCAGCGGAATCTCGCTCTGCATCCGGTCAAGGATAACCGCGTTGACGGCGTTCATGCCGGCAGCGGTCAAGGCCATGATCGGAGCGAGCGAGGGTTCGCTCGCGCGCGGCTTCAAGGGGATCACGTCAGCGCTCATCAACCAGCCGCATAACCGCCCCCATGCAATCTAGGCAAGTGCAAACCGGGCAATCGCTCCTGCGCAATATGCAATCGTGAAATGTCATGCTAGCGAGCCGATCATGTCCGAAACTACCCCCGTCTCTGCAACCGATCCCGTCCTTGCCGGGTACCGCGCCAGCATCGACAATATCGATGCCGCCCTGATCCACATTCTGGCAGAGCGATTTCGCATCACCAAGGCGGTTGGAACTTACAAGGCGCAGAACGCCCTGCCCCCATCCGACCCGGGACGCGAGGAACGCCAGATCGCGCGACTGCGCAAATTGGCGGAAGAAGCCCAGCTCGATCCGGAGTTCTCGGAAAAGTTTCTGCGCTTCATCATCGATGAAGTGATCCGCCATCACGAACAGGCGGCGGGGAAGTAAACGCGAAACGCCCTCTCCCGGAAAGCCGAGAGAGGGCGCTCGTTTTATGGCTGTTGTCTAACGACCCAGCGAACCGATGATCAAACCGATCACACCGCCGGCAATCGCCGCCATCACGATATCGCCGTTGTTGTCGCGGTAATAGCGATAGCCGCGGCGCGGGGCTGGCAGTCCGTAATAGCTGTAGTCGCTCACCACATAGGACTGGTTGTTGTAATTGGGATAACGCTGCCCGACGCGCCAGTCGCCGTCGTAGCCATTGTACCCGTAATTGCCGCCGTAGTAGGTCCAGTTACGGCCGCGCTTGTCGCGCCAGCCGTTGTGGCGGCCGCGGTCACGGTGGTCATTGCGGTCCCACTGGTCACCGCGGCTATCATGGTCGCGGTCACGGTTCCATTCCGAGCGATCCGAGCGGCCGTCACGGTCACTGTCGTGCCTGCGGTTTTGCGCGCCGGCTGGAATTGCGGTCACCACGCTGCTGATCGCAGTCAGCGCGGCGATAGTGGTGGTAAAGGTCTTGCGCATCGTGTGTCTCCATACGCGGCGGCCAATCAGCGATTACCCGCATCATCGAAGGAACGGTTGGGGCAAGGCTAGGTTGCATGAACCTGAAGCAACGCGCCCAAGCGTTTTGCCCAAGCGATAGCGCGTTCGAAGTCAGATGATTACGCGCGGCAATTTGAGCTTTACCAGCAGGCCGCCCAGGTCTTCGCTTTCACCAAGCTCGACATTGCCGCCATAGATCTCGGCCACATCGCGCACGATCGCCAACCCCAGTCCGGTTCCGGGCTTGCCCGTATCGAGCCGTGCCCCGCGATCGAAAATCCGGGTGCGTTCTTCCTCGGGGATGCCCGCGCCATCATCCTCGACCCACACTTCGCACAGGCCGGAACGGAGCACCGCGTCGATGGTCACGAACACGCTGCCGCCCCCGTACTTGGCGGCATTCTCGATCAGGTTGCCGAGAATTTCGTCGAGGTCCTGTTTCTCGATCGCCACCAGCGCACCGCGATTGCCATCAAGGTCGAAGCGGGTGTTCTCATACAGCCGCGTTACCGCACGCAGCACTGCCTCAACGCTTTCGCTGACGTTGGCCCGCGCCTGGCCGACCGCGCGCCGCCCGACTGCCCTGGCCCGGGCGAGGTGATGGTCAACCTGGCGGCGCATCACTGCGGCTTCACGGATTACTGTTTCGGGAAGATCGGGGGCGTGAGCAGTCGCCGCATTCATCACCACGGTTAGCGGGGTTTTGAGCGCGTGCGCCAGATTCCCGGCGTGGGTACGCGCCTCTTCGGCCTGCCGTTCGGTATGCGCGAGGAGCAAATTGAGTTCCTGCACCAGCGGTTGCACTTCAATGGGCAGCGGCTCGGTCACCCGATTGGCCCCGGTCGTGCGCATCCGCTGGATTGCCCGGCGCACGCCGCGCAAGGGGCCAAGGCCGTACCAGGTCTGCAGCGCCGCCATGACCAGCAGGCCCAGGCCGAGCACGGCAAAGCTGCGGTAGAGTATGCGGCGTACCCGGCTGGTTTGCTCGTCGAGGTCGCTCTTGCGCTCGGCCACGGTGAACCACCACACCGTCGGGCTGCCCGGAAGCGTGACCGAGCGTTCGATCACCCGCAACGTCTCGGTTGGAAACTGGTTGGAATCGTAGGAATGTGCATCCTTGTCGAGATGATCGGGGTGCACCTCAAGCGTTCGATCCCACAGTGATCTTGAGGGGAAGTCATCGTGCCCCGCTCCGCGAATCTGCCAGTAAAGCCCGCTGTTGGGTTCAAGCAGGCGCTGATCGCCAAGCGCACGGTTGAAGAACACCTCGCCATCGCTGCCCACTTCGGCCGAGGCAATCATGCCGTTGAGCAGATAGGATAGCTGGCTATCGAAATTGCGGGTGATCAGCCCGGTCAGCGTCTGGTCCAGCGCGATCCCGCCGCCGAGCAGCAAGACCAGGATCCAGCCGGTGGCAATCAGCATCATCCGGCGCGCGAGCGAGCCAGTGTGCGGAATGCTCGCAGGCGCTTCGGATGCCACGCAGCGCCTTAGCCGCGTGATCCGGACGCCGGATCGTCAAGGCTGTAGCCGAGCCCGCGGATCGTGGTGATCACATCTGCGCCCAGCTTCTTGCGGATACGGGTAACGAACACTTCGATGGTGTTCGAATCGCGGTCGAAATCCTGATCGTAGATGTGTTCGATCAGTTCGGTCCGGCTCACCACCTTGCCCTTGTGGTGGAGCAGATACGACAGCAGCTTGTATTCCTGGGCGGTCAGCTTGACCGGCTCGCCGGCTAGCGTAACCCGGCCCGAACGGGTATCCAGCCGCACGTCGCCTGCGATCAGTTCGGAACTGGTATTGCCCGAGGCGCGCCGGATCAGCGCGCGCAGGCGGGCGATCAGCTCTTCGGTCTGGAACGGCTTGGCGAGGTAATCGTCAGCCCCGGCATCGAGCCCGGCGACTTTGTCCGACCAGCTATCACGCGCGGTCAGCACCAGCACCGGAAATTTGCGGCCTTCCTTGCGCCACATACCCAGCACGGTCAGCCCGTCGATTTCGGGCAGGCCAAGGTCGAGGATCACCGCATCGTATTCTTCGGTCGAACCCATGAAGTGTCCGTCCTCGCCATCGACCGACAGATCGACTGCATAGCCATTGGCTTCGAGGGTGCTTTTGAGTTGCTTGCCGAGGGTAGGTTCATCCTCGACGATCAGGATACGCATTGCGGGGTTCCCCAGAATTGTCTGCCCGTCAGATGGGACTTGAGTGCGGGGAGGTCAAGGCGAAGGCCTGCCTCGCCCCCAGCCGCGTCGGCTCGGAATCAACGAGATTGGCGGATAACCTGCCCGGTACGGGCATCGACATCGACGAAGATAACGTGCCCATCCTGAATGAATTTCAGCCGGTAGACATAGGCGGCCGGATCGTATTCCGGGCCAATGTACTGCGCGCCCTGCATCTGCGGCACCACGGCACGCTCGATATCGGGTAGCGAGCGGACGTTGCCTGCGCGCAGGTCACGGCGCGCCTTCTCCTGCGCGCCGCCAGGGCCAGCATGGACCGGGCCAGCCGGCATGATGGCCGCAGCAAGGATCAAGGCGAGGAACTTGTTCATGATTGTCGCGGCTTTAAGCGGTGCGGATTGAACAACCCGTGAATGGTTTAGCTGGCTTTCAGCAAGGCGATGTAACGCTGGCGCAATTCGCTGGTAATCGTGCCCGGCCCGCCATTGCCAATCGGCTTTCCGTCAACCTCGATGACCGGCAGGACCAATGTTCCCGCGCCGGAGATAAAGGCCTCGCGCGCGCTGAACAATTCTTCGGGCGTGAACGGTCGTTCCTCAATCTGCAGGCCCATCTCCTTGGCCATGGCGATCACGCTGATCCGCGTCACACCGGGCAGGACACCGTGATCCACCGGGTGCGAAACCAGCACGCCGCGCGCATCGATGATATGGGCGTTCGAACTGGTCGCCTCGGTGATCACGCCGTGTTCGACCAGCCAGGCATCGTCGGCCCCGGCTTCGCGTGCTTCGGCCTTCATCATCACTGCATATAGCAGCTGGGTGGTCTTGGCCGAGCGGACCTGCCAGCGCAGATCGGGCCGCAACACGATCCGCAGCCCGTCCTTGCCCCACGGGGTGTCGATCAGGCTGTCTTCCTGGGTGAATGCGAAGCGGTTGGGGCTCACTTCGGCGCCGGGAAGCGGGAATGACCGGTCGACCGGAGCACCCCCCGTTACCTGGAGATATACCCTGCCCTCGGTCAGGTCGTTGCGCGCGATCAGTTCAGTGAACACCGCCGGCCAATCGGTATTATCGCTGATCCGCGCGGTGGCCATGCTGCGCTCCAACCGCGCGGCGTGGTGCGGCCAATTGCGGAACTTGCCGTCGATCACCGGCGAGACTTCGTAGATCCCCTGCCCGAAGTTCAGGGCGCGGTCGAAGATCGAGACCTTCGCCTCGTCTTCCGGAACGAAGTCGCCATTGAGCCAGACTGTACGCATGGCTCAACCCTCTCGGTCGCCTTGTGCGCCTTGTCAACGCGTCTCGGCCCCCGTAGGTGCCGCGCTGCCATGGCCGCCGCACCGATCCTCTCCTGGGAAGAATTGAGCCTGATCCAGGGTTCTGGCTGGCTGTTCCAGGGCCTCGACCTGTTCGTCGGCCCGCGCGACAAGCTGGCGCTGATCGGCCGCAACGGTGCCGGCAAGACCACGCTGCTGCGCCTGATCGCCGGCCAGATCGAGGCTGACAAGGGCCGCCGCTCGATCCAGCCGGGCACCAAGATCGTGATGCTCGAACAGGATCCGTTCTTCACCGGTTTCGACACGCTGATGGACTTCGCACTGTCGGGCAAGGACGCCCCGCAGCGGCACGAGGTCGAGGCGATTGCCGGGCAGCTCGGCATCGACATGAGCCGCACGGCAGACAGCGCCAGCGGCGGTGAACGGCGCCGCGCCTCGCTCGCCCGCGCGCTTGCCAGCGAGCCCGACCTGCTCCTGCTTGACGAGCCGACCAACCACCTCGACCTTGCTGCGATCGACTGGCTGGAAGACTGGCTGAGCCGCTACAAAGGCGCGTTCGTGGCGATCAGCCATGACCGCACCTTCCTCAAGCGGCTGACCAACGCCACGCTGTGGCTTGATCGCGGCGCGCTGCGGCGCAAGGAGATCGGCTTCGGCGGGTACGAACAATGGATGGAAGCGATCTACGCCGAAGAGGCCCGCGCCGCCGACAAGCTCGATGCCAAGCTTAAGCTCGAGGCGCACTGGCTCGAACGCGGCGTCACCGCGCGGCGCAAGCGCAACCAGGGGCGGCTGGCGAAGTTGTGGGAGATGCGCGCGCAGCGCGCCGCGATGCTCAACCCGCAAGGCGCAGCCAAGCTCGCGCTTGGCACCGATGACGTGAAAACCAAGGCGGTGATCGTCGCCGACAAGGTCGACAAATCGTTCGCTGGCCGGCCGATCATCAAGGACTTTACCCTGCGCATCACCCGCGGTGATCGCATCGGCGTGGTCGGTGCGAACGGCGCGGGCAAGACCACGCTGCTCAAGCTGCTTACCGGCGAACTGGAACCCGACAGCGGCACGGTGACGCTCGCCAAGACGCTCGACGGGGTGGTGATCGACCAGCAACGCAGCCTGATGAGCGCCAACAAGAGCGTGCGCGACGTCCTTGCGGAAGGCGGCGACTGGATCGACGTGCGCGGGGTGCGCAAGCACATCCAGGGTTACCTGAAAGATTTCCTGTTCGAGCCCGGCCTGGTTGACGCCAAGATCGGCACACTTTCGGGCGGCGAACGCTCGCGGCTGCTGCTGGCGCGCGAATTTGCCCGCAAATCGAACCTGCTGGTGCTCGACGAGCCGACCAACGACCTCGATCTCGAAACGCTCGACCTGTTGCAGGAAGTGATCGCCGATTACGACGGCACCGTCCTAATCGTCAGCCACGACCGCGACTTTCTTGATCGCACCGTGACGGTGACGCTGGGTCTCGATGGCTCGGGCAAGGTGGATGTCGTGGCGGGCGGCTATGAGGATTGGGAAAAGCAGCGCAGCCAGCGCAATGCTGCGGCGAAGGCAGTCCGTGCCAGTTCCGAACCCGCAGCTGCCTCGGCCCCGCTTCCTCCGCAAAAAGCGAAGCTGACCTACAAGGACCAGCGCGATTACGAACTGCTGCCCCGCCGCATCGACGACCTGCTGGCGCAGATTGAGCGCGATGAGGAGCTGTTGCACGACCCTGCGCTTTATACCCGAGATCCGGCCAGGTTCGCCGCGCTGACCAAGGCGATCGATGCCGCCCGCGCCGAGAAGGACGCGGCGGAGGAGCGTTGGCTTGAGCTGGCGGAATTGGCCGAGGGGTAAGAGGCCCCCCCGTCAGCCCTTCAGGCTGCCACCTCCCCATTGCTGCGCAACAGGGAGGATTGGCTTACCTAAATCCTCCCTGTTGCGCAGCAATGGGGAGGTGGCATTCACGCAGTGAATGATGGAGGGGTAAACCCTAACCCTTCGCCAACCGCTCCTTCACCCGTTGATCGATCCGCGCCTCCAGCATCGACAGCGGCATCACTCCGTCCTTCAAGACCTCATGAAACCACTGCAGGCTGAACTTGTCGCCCAGCGCAGCTTGTGCGCGGGCGCGGTTCTTGACCCAGGCGGTGTGGCCGATCTTGTAACTGCAGGCCTGCCCGATCAGCGTGCAATACCGTTCCACTTCGCGCTGGCTGCGGGCGCGGGCGAAGCCGGTGGTGGCGACCATGTAATCGGTCGCCGCCTCGCGCGTCCAGCGCTTGTGGTGGATGCCGGTATCGACCACCAGCCGCGCGGCGCGGAACAGGAAGCTTTGCAGATATCCCGCGCGTTCTAGCCCGGCATAGGCCCCAAGTTCGTCGGCCAGCTGCTCGGCGTAAAGCGCCCAGCCCTCACCATAGCTAGAGATGAAATTGTTGCGCAACAGCATCGGCAATTCGCCCGATTTCTGCGCGTACCCACCTTGCAGGTGATGCCCCGGCACGCCTTCGTGATAGGTCAGCGCGGGCAGCGAGTATTTCGGCCAGTCACCCACCGACTTGAGGTTAATCCAGTAAATCGCCGGACGGCTACCATCGAGCGCTGCCGAATTGTAATACCCGTTCGAGGCACCATCCTGAATCTCGACCGGCACGCGGCGGATTTCGAGCGGCTGTTGCGGGATATCGGCAAACGCCTTTGGCAGCCGCGCGCGCATGTCGGAAATCCCGGCATTAAGGCTGGCGATCAGCGCCTTGCGGCCTTCATCGCTGTCGGCATAGAGCTGGTTGCTCTGGTGGTTGAGCCCGGTGAGCCGTTCGCCGACGGTGCCGGTGGTCATCCCGGCAGCCTTGAGGATGCTGTCGATCTGCGCGGTGATATCGGCGACTTGCTCCAGCCCGATCGCATGGACCTCGTCGGGCGAGAGGCTGGTGGTGGTCGCCTGCGCCAGCGCGTCGGCATAAATCTCGTCGCCGCGCTTGATCCGCCACGCACCGTCACCCGCTGCGGTCTTGCCGCGAAGTTCGGTCATCAGCGCGATCTGGCGGTCGAGCGCCGGATAGACCGAACCTTGCACAATCTTCGCCGCGCGGCCGGCCCAGTCGCCCGCGATGCCCTTGGCCTTGGCGCGGCTCGCGATCGAGTCGACCAAGGTGTTCTCGGCCGCGGCAACATCGCGCAGCTTGTGCATCTGACCCAAAGTCAGATCGATCGACCAGCCCGGCGCGACCAGCCCGCGCGCAGCTTCGGCGCGCTGCCCGGCGGTATCCTCGTCGAGCCGCAATGCGAACGAGGCGACGCGCGAGAGGTATGCCTCGCAGTCCGAAGCGTTGTTGATCGGGTGCGCGGAATTGAGGAAATCGGGGATGCCGAAGTACTCACCGCCCTGCTGATAGAGCCGGTACGGGGTCTGGACCGAATCGATGTCATATTTGCCCGCCGCCAGAGTCCGCTGGGTGAGCATGTAATCGACCCGCGCCTTGTAGCGCTGCCCGGTTTCGGTAAGCGAGGCGGTGCGGATTGCCTTGAGCTTGGCTTGCCAAGTGCGGCTCCGCACAAGATCCTTGTGCCGCTCGGCAGTAGTGGCCGGCGAAAGCTGCGCGCGCAGCGGTGCCAGCTTGCCCTTGTCGAGCCCCAGCGAAGTCGCGAATTCGGGCGAACGCGCGATCCCGTCGTTGAACATCGCGTCGAGCAGACTCAGCAGCTCCTTGTCGGCATTGGGCGCGGCGACCTTGGCCCACAGCGGTTCTGCCGCGAACGCGGTGGCAGTTGCGCCAGCAACGGCGATGAATTGGCGACGGTCCATGAAAAGATTCCCCACTCGATCGGATATGAGCGGGCAGTCTGGACGCGAATTGGCCTGACGCACAAGGGCTTCGACCAAACGCTGGCTTGAACCGATGAAGGACTATCCGTCCAAACGGTAAAACCCTGCGACCCGATCAAGTGCCAGCCGTAGCACCAGCTTGCCGCTGCGCACCGGCCAGGCCAGCGCGCGTTCGGCACTGGGCAGCGTCTCGCCCGCACAAACCACGCGCCACAGGATGTCGGATAAACCCGGGCCTGCCGCTGCCACCGCGCCGTCGAACCGGGCGCGCGCGGCGAGCTGTCGTTCGGCCGAGCTCAAGGATTGGTCCTGACCCGTGCCGCGGATCCGCACCGGATCCCACCGCATCGTTATGCCAGGTGCCAGCTGTGCGCGCTCCCAATCGCGGCACAGCGCTTCTCCGGCGACGAACTGAATATCGCTGAGATGGCCGCGTGAATGGAGCCAGGCGAGCGGGCTCTCCGCCACATTGACGGTGACGCTGCGAGCGCCCCTGCGGGTTCCCGTACGGCTCCGAACGGGGCCTTCATCGGTCAATTCGCATTCGACCAGTTCACGCTTCATGCTTTTCCCCCTTTTTGCGAGTCGGTGGAGACTTGCCAAATTGAGCCACATGTAGGAAAGCGAAGAAACCGATATGGTTACAGGATTGCAGGCATGATCAATCGCATCCGCGACATGCGCCGTGAAAAAGGCCTGACTTTGGCTGACGTTGCCGAACGCTGTACGCCGCCAACTACCGCGCAGACGATCGGGCGGCTTGAAACCGGCATGCGGCAACTGTCGCTGACCTGGATGAACCGGATTGCCTCGGCGCTGCAGGTCGATCCGGAAATGCTGGTGCGCGGCGAGGAAAGCGATGCGCCCAAGTTCGTGGCGCGGCTCACCGGTGAGGGCGCAGAGGGCCTGGCCGCCCCGCGCGAGGCAATCCTGCCGAGCGCGCTGGGCGGCGACGGAGTGCTGGTTGCGCTCGCGGTCGAGGACAGTTGCGGGGAATACCGCGCAGGCGACCAGGTGTGGCTGCGCCAGCATGGGCCCGAGGCCTATCCGCGCCTGCTTAATCGCGACGTGCTGGTGCCGCGGCCGGGCGGGCGCTTCGCGTTCGGGCGAATGATCGATCGCGATGACAAACGGGTTGCAATCCTCCCGCCGGGCGCGGGCACGCGGCAGGTGGTGGTCGATAGCCCGGCGTGGATCGCGGTGACCGAAATGCTGGTGCGCAAGCTGTGAAGCCACTGCGCGTTCTGTCGCTTTCGACGCTTTACCCCAACGTGCTCACCCCCAATTTCGGGGTCTTTGTCGAGCGTCAGATGGCCGCCGTGGCGGCGCGCAGGGATGTTGAGCTGGTGATGGTGAACCCCATCGGCCTGCCCCCCTTTCCGCTGTCGCTTCATCCCCGCTACTGGGCCTTGCGCGGGCTGGCCAAGGCGGAGCAGCGCCATGGCGTCGATGTCCTGCATCCGCAATTCGCCCTGCTCCCCGGCACCGGCGGGCGCTTCAATGCACGGCTGGAATATGCCGGCGTCATGCCGCTGGTGCGCAAGCTTCACGCCGCAGCGCCGTTCGATCTGGTCGACGCGCAGTTCTTTTATCCCGATGGTCCGGCGGCCTTGCGCATTGCGCGCGAGCTTGGCCTGCCCAGCTCAATCAAGGCACGCGGGGCCGACGTGCATTTCTGGGGCCAGGCTCCGGGCACGGCGGAACAGCTGCGCGAAGCAGCGCAAGGAGCAAGCGGACTGCTCGCAGTTTCGGGCGGGCTCGCCGATGAGCTTGCCGCGCTCGGCGCGGATCCGGCGAAGATCATGGTCCACCGCACCGGGCTCGATCGCGCCATGTTTCGTCCCCTCGACCGCGCTGAATCCCGCGCAAAACTGGGTTTGTCCGGCGATACCCCGGTGCTTGCATGCGTTGGTGCGCTGATCGAACGCAAGGGCCAGGGCATTGCGATCGAGGCGCTGGCAGAGGTGCCGGGTGCGATCTTGGTCCTTGCCGGTGCCGGACCGGATGAGGCCAGGCTGCGCCAGCTGGCGGCGCGGTTTGGAGTTTCGGAGCGGGTGCGGTTCCTGGGGCCTGTCCCCCACGCCGAGCTGCCGGTGGTGCTAAACGCCGCCGACTTGTTTGTGCTGCCGACCGCGAGCGAGGGGCTGGCTAACGCCTGGGTCGAGGCGCTCGCCTGCGGCACGCCGGTGGTCACCACGCCGATTCCGGGCGCGCAGGAACTGCTGACCGATCCCGCCTTTGGCCGCTTGGTTGAACGCAGTGCCGATGCTTTCGCACGGGCTATCAACGCGCTGCTGGCCGCCCCGCCCCCGCGCGAGGCGGTGCTGGCGGGCGCGGCAGAATTCAGCTGGGAAGCCAACGCCGAAGCGCTGGTTGCGCATTGGCTCAGGCTCGCCTCAGGTCGCTGAAGCGCGCTCGCGGGTCAGGCGTTCCTGCCGGTCCATCTCGGTTTCGGTCGGCACGAAGCTGTTCGAAGTGACCTTGAGCCACAGCAGCATTGGTGCCGCCGCGTAGATCGAGCTGTAGGTCGCGACCACGATCCCGAGGATCATCGCCGCCGAGAACGCGAAGATCACCTTGGGGCCGAGGAACAGCAAGGATGCCAGCGCGAGCAGGATTGTGACCGAGGTCATCACCGTGCGGTGCAACGTTTCGTTGATCGACAGGTCGAGCAACTGCTCGGTCGGCATCCGGCGGTATTTCTTCAGGTTCTCGCGTATTCGGTCGTAGACCACGATCGTATCGTT
>JANXUP010000202.1 GCA_025356175.1 Sphingomonadaceae bacterium
GCCGCGACCAGCTGCACCCGCGCCGGGAAGGTCACATGCGCATTGGCCCGCGCGACATCGACCACCCCGGTTTCCAGCGGTTGGCGCAGCGAATCGAGCACCGCGCGCTGGAATTCCGGCATTAGGTAGCAAACGCAGAAACGGCGGAACCCCGACAATCTGCCCCGCCACCGGTGCCGCTTCCTAAGGAGGGAAGCGAAGTGGAATTCATGTTTGTAACTGTATCGCTGCTGAGCCTAGCCTCAGTTGAAGTCGATCACGTTCCCGCTCGAGTATGGGGAAAGCCTACCCCTATCGAGTGCGCCTTCGCCGCTGGCGAAGTAGATGAACCGATAGAAATGTTCGTTCCCAAAAATGTCCATGTAGCTGCCAAAGCCATAGACATAGAGAGCGGCTCGACCTGCCTCAATTTCGGCGCGGCTGTATTCATTAAGGGGGCCACCGTGAGGCTGCATCGCTTCCGAGGTGGCACCCGGCCCGATGACCGCGCTTCCCATTGGGAGGTCATCTGGCGCTTCAGGGAGGGCGTCGTGCAAGGGGTAACATTCGACCCAAGAATGAGTCCAACCGCGTTTGTTGATCGCCGGGGTTTGTCCGAAGTTCTTTATGACAACTTCGGCAATGGGTTCCCCGGCGTCGTTGATTTTGAACCCGGCATGGGACGGGAACAAATAGGGCCGCGATTGAAACTTCGCAGTGCGCTCGGCGATGCCGGTCGCCTCCTTGGCCGCGTTCAAAGCATTTTTGGCTTCAGTTCGCGCGCGCGCGTAATCGCGCTTCGCGATAGCGTTGGAACGCCGCGTTTCGAGCAAAGTCCAAACGATCAAAAGAGTTCCAAAGCCACTGAGAACCGAAGCAATCCAGGCCGGAAGTATCTGCTTTTCGGCGGCATTCGCAGCCCTTATCTGGGCATCCAAATCGCGGGTATCGTGATCGCTGCTGGCGGATTCTCGGCGCTCGCTGGCTACGGACTGTTCCGGCGTTTCAACTATGGAAACCGGAAGTGGCGATGGACTGCTTTGGCCACGGCCAGTGGGATGCTCAGCTTGTTCTTTTGGGGGTGGGCTTGGGCTGGCAACCCTCTGAGTGCTTGGGGCTTCGCCCAATAGCACTAGTCCCGCAATTGCAGCGAGAAAGCCCCTATAACGTCTAAGCATTGCAACAAGAACGCGGCTGTGAAGCCGCCCCTGCTGATCTTGTTATTGAGGTTGCGCTCGTTCTCCGAGACGCCGATTCCCGCAAGCTTTTCAGCCAGTCCCGCATAGGTAATGCCCCGCCGTTTCAGCTCGGCTTTTAGCAGGTTCTTTGCGCGAGTCTCGAATTCGACTGTTGCTGCATCGGCCTTGGCCATGGGGTCACCTCAAAATATCATCAATTCCGATGATATACACCATTGACTTTGCCGGTGTAAACCATCATATCTTGTGCATTAAATCACTGGATATGATGATATGGCACAGCACTTTCTCCTTTCCGCCAAGGCGCGCACGATCAGCCTCAAGGCCGTCTATCAAATGGGCGAAGCCAAGGCGTATGATCTATTCCGTTCGCTCCGCTGGCCGGAAACGGAAGGCGAGGCTGTCTGCCCGCGCTGCGGCTGCACCGATGCCTATGACATTCCGACCCGGCGCAAGTTCCAGTGCCGCGCCTGTGGCCACCAATACAGCGTTACCAGCGGCACGATCTTTGCCGGGCGCAAGCTGGCCTTCACCGACTTGCTGGCTGCCATCGTTCTGTTCGTGAACGGCGCGAAAGGTGTCTCTGCCTTGCAGATCAGCCGGGACCTCGATTGCCAATACAAGACTGCCTACGTGCTGTGCCACAAGCTGCGCGAGGCTATGGCGCTTGAGGACAAGGGCCAGACGCTAGAGGGCGAAGTCGAAGTGGATGGGGCCTATTTCGGTGGCCACATGCGTCCCGCCAACAACCGCGAGAACCGGCGCGACCGCCGCCTTGCAATCAACCAGACCGGCAAGCGCCAAGTTGTTGTAGTGGGGCGCGAGCGCGGCGGCGAAAGCATGACTGTGGTTGCCCGCACTGAAGCCCTTGGCGGCGAAGTGGTTGCATCGAACATTCACCACATGGCGACCGTCCACGCCGACGAAGCCTCTCATTGGGATGCACTGCACGCAAGGTTCGACACGCGCCGCATCAACCACAGCCTGTCCTATTCGGACGGCTATGCTTGCACCAATCAGGCAGAATCGTTTTTCTCTCGGCTGCGCAGGATGGAAGTCGGGACGCACCACCATATCGCTGGCCGCTACCTCGCCAGCTATGCGGCGGAAGCATCATGGCGTGAGGACAATCGCCGGGTGTCGAATGGCGATCAGGCAGCGTTGGTAGCGCGGGCCACTATGGCATCGCAGGTATCGCGCCAGTGGAAGGGCTATTGGCAGCGCGCAGCCTAAGTCGTCAATTGTGGAGCTTCCACGCTACTACCGCTCCGAGAATTACGAGAGCGAGAGCAAATATCCCACCAAAGACCCAGATGGCACCACGAACGAAGGAGATGCTCTTCTCTATCTCGATCAGTTTGCCGTGAGTTTCCTTAGCGTCGCTCTTCAGTTCAGAATGTCGATCAATGAGATGATCGATTCTCTCAGTCAGTTTAGCTACTTCAACTATTACGAACCGGATATCGCTGGTCGGGTGCAGGTCACGTGGGCTACCTTGGGGCAGCTCTTGCGGAGCCCCCTCACTACCTCTGCGCGGCTCCCGTGCCATTAAGGAGACGCCTCGAACGAAGCTTTAAGCCAGGTCCAGAGGGAGGCGTCAGTGTAGCCCCAGTAATTCGGAGCCACCTCAATCACTACCATATGCGTCAAGTGCCCCGTTTCGACATCACCAACCTTGGTGCGAATCCCCAACTTGTTAGACAGTTCGGCTGCGGTCGCTACATCACGAACAAACGCAATCTGAGCCGACCATATAGTCGCCTCAGGGAATGAGGGCTTCAAGACAGTAGCAAGGTCTTGATCTGGGTTTCGGTTGAGAATCGCGTATGTGGGCATCTGGCACCTATGTAGGATGGAACCCTAACGAAGTCACTACCGCCGCGCCAGACCCCATAGCAGCAGCCCACCCGCGCCCTGACTGGACGCCGCAAGCTGCCTGTCGCGCAGGTTCCGCAACGCCGCGCCAATCCGCTTCTGCATGGCCTTCGTCAGCACCTTGTCAGTCAGGTTCAACTCGCGCTCGGCCATAAGCCGCAGCGTGATCGCTTTCGCGTCCATTGCGCCCTCTGCGCGCAGCATGGCGAGGATTGCCCGCGTCACCTGCCCCTTGAAGGCGTGGTAGCGCGGCGGGAGCGGCTTGGGTTTGATTTCGTCCAGGTCGATGTCGGGAACAAAGAGGCGCAAGGTGCTGTCCACATGATCGACCGCGATCATCGCTTCGCGTAGCTGGTCTTGCAGCCCGTCAATCAGGCCAGCGAGTTGGGCGCGCTTGTCGCGCAAAGCGGTTACAACGTGAGGGTCTGCCATGCCCGCAACCTAGCGGCGGGGCGGGGCCAAAGCGCCCCAATTCTTTCTGCGCTTGCTACCTAATGCCGTGGAATTCGGGCAATTCATCGAGGAACAGCACGCCCAGATGGGCGAGACTGACCTCCCCCGGACGGACCTTGAGCCCGCCCCCGGTCAGCGCGGCCATCGAGGCCGAATGGTGCGGGGTGCGGAACGGGCGGACCTGGCTGATCCTGCCTTCCTCCAGCGTCCCCGCCACCGAGGAAACCATCGACACTTCCAGCGCTTCGGCTGAAGTCAAACGCGGCAGGATCCCCGGCAGGCAGCTTGCCAACAACGACTTGCCCGCACCCGGCGGCCCGATCATCAGCAGGTTGTGTCCGCCCGCTGCCGCGATTTCCAGCGCGCGCTTGGCACCTTCCTGCCCCTTGACATCACGCAGGTCCGCCATCTGGCCAGGCGGTTCCGACAGATTTGGCTCGGGCCGCGGCAGCATCTGCAACCCCTTGAAGTGGTTGACGAGGGACAGAATATGCGGCGCCGCGAGGATCGGCATGTCCTCTGCCGCCCAGGCGGCTTCTGAACCGGCCTGTTCGGGGCAGATCAATCCTTTGCCGATGGCGTTTGCACCGATGGCTGCCGGCAGGCCACCGGGAACCGTGCGAATAGCCCCATC
>JANXUP010000070.1 GCA_025356175.1 Sphingomonadaceae bacterium
GGACATCAAGGTCGCGGGCATCACGCGCGAGATCTTCGAAGCCGCACTGCATCAGGCCAAGGCCGGCCGCGCCCACATCCTTGGTGAAATGACCAAGGCCTTGGGTTCGGCCCGGACCGAACTGTCGGACTATGCCCCGCGGATCGAAAGCCTGCAGATCGACAAGTCGAAGATCCGTGAAGTGATCGGCACCGGCGGCAAGGTGATCCGCGAGATCGTCGCCGAAACCGGTGCCAAGGTCGACATCGACGATGAAGGCCTGATCAAGATCAGCTCGTCCGATCCCGCACAGATCGAGGCTGCCAAGGCCTGGATCCTCGGCATTGTCGAAGAAGCGGAAGTCGGCAAGGTCTACGACGGCAAGGTGGTCACGATCGTCGATTTCGGCGCATTCGTGAACTTCATGGGCGGCAAGGACGGCCTGGTCCACGTTTCGGAAATGCGCAATGAGCGCGTCGAGAAGCCGACCGACGTCGTTTCGGAAGGTCAGGCGGTCAAGGTCAAGGTGCTCGAAATCGATCAGCGCGGCAAGGTCCGCCTGTCGATGCGGGTGGTCGATCAGGAAACCGGGGCCGAGCTGGAAGACACCCGTCCGGCCCGCGAACCGCGCACAGATCGTCCTAGCGGCGACCGTGGCGGTGACCGTGGCGGCGATCGTCGTCCGGGTGGCCGCGATCGCGGTCCGCGCCGTGAAGGTGGTGGTGACCGTGGCCCGCGCCGTGAGGGCGGTAGTGCTCCGCGCCGTGACCGCGACGAAGGCCCCGCGCCCGATCACGTCCCGGCGTTCCTCAAGAACGACGACTGATCGTCCGGATCAATACCGAATGAACGAGGGGGCTGCTGCGGCGGCCCCCTTTTTCGTTCAGGCCGCGAGCTTGCGCTCGCCGTCCTGCGCATCGGCCAGGAGGATGCGGTTGCGACCTTCGAGCTTGGCCCGGTACAGCGCCGCATCGGCAGCCTGCAGCGCGGCGCGCGGGTCGGAGTAATCGAACACTTGGGCTACACCCGCGGAGAAGGTCACCTGCCCGAACGGCGTATCGGTGGCGCGGTTGACCAGGCGGCGTCCGGCCAGATCGCTCCGGACCTTGTCGAGCCGCACCTGCGTTTCAGTTGGTGTCTGCCCGCGCATCAACACCACGAATTCCTCACCGCCGTGGCGGGCCACATGGCAACGATCGTCGGAGACCTGCGCCAGCATCTCGGCGACCAAGCGTAGCACCCGGTCGCCCGCATCGTGACCGTGCTCGTCGTTGACCCGCTTGAAGTGGTCGATGTCGCAGAACACCACGCACAGCGGTTCGTTGACCAGTTCGGCGGCGCGGTATTCGCTTTCAAACACCGTCTCGAAGGCGCGCCGGTTGGGCAGCCCGGTCAGGTGATCCTCTTCGGATTCGCGGCGCGCTTCGTCGAGCCTGCGCTTGAGCGCGCGGGTTTGCGCTGAACTGCGCAGCATCTGGCGCTCGATCTCGTGCGTGCGGCGCAGCATGGCCTTGCCGATCTGGGCCATCTCGGTGATCACCGCGCTGGCCTTGGCGACCTGTTCGAGCTCATTCACCTGGCCGGACAGGGCGCTGTGATATTCGCTCGCCGCGCCGTGCGCCTCACGGGTCGATGCGCTGAATTCCTCGACGCTGGTTTCGAGTCGCTGCATCAGCCCGCGCAACTCGGCTGCTTCATCCGTGAGATCGCGGCGCTTGATGATATCTTCAAGCCATTCGAGATTGAGCCCGCGACCCGAGCGGATGCGCCGGTCGATCGCGAGCACCAGGTCCTCGTCGGTGCGGGTCAGGACGGCCCAGCCGACGGTAAGCGTGACCGCAGTGACCGGCAGGCCATGCTGATCGAGGAACCGGCCGATATCCGCAAAGTGCTGTCCCTGCGAACTGTGTTCTCCAGACGCGTGGAGCAGAGTCTCGGATGCCGGTTCCCCAGGTTTGCGGCCAAAGCCCAGCAGGCGCAGCAGGCTAAAGCCGTGGTGCGGAGCATCGGAATAGCGAGTTTGACTGTCCATGCATCGCTGAACGGCGCACGGCGGGCAGAATTAACCCTGTTGCGCGCCTGCGATTAGCGCACCCGCGGACCGCCGAACGGCAGCGGCGGGGGCGGACGGCGATGGCCGCGTGGCAGCTGCGCCTGATAAGCGCGGCCGCAATGTTCGACGCAATAAGGGAACCCGGGGTTCACCTTCACCCCGCAGAAGTGGAAGTCAGGCTCTCCAGGGTGGCCCATCGGCCAGCGGCAGATCCGGTCGTTCAGGTCGAGCAGACTGGTCTTTTCAGCCATCTCGGCGCTGGGCTTGGCCGGAACCAGGCGGCGCGGCGGTGCGGGCGGGATCGGGGCCTGCTGGTCACCCGGGCCCTGACGCAGGAACCCGCCGGGGCCAACCGAAACGATCCGCGGCATGGCTGGGGCGGGGTGCGCCTGCGCGCCATCGGCGTTGGGCGTGGCTGGCGCGGCAACCCGCGGGGCGACCGGACGCCGCTCAGGCGCCGGACGGGGCGGGGCATCGGCCTTGGGCGCACGCGGAGTAACCGGCGCGGCGGCGGCAGCCTCCTTTTCGTTGGCCTTGACCGGGGAGGGGCGCGCTTTCAGCCCAAGGCGGTGCGCTTTGCCGATTACCGCGTTGCGGCTTACCCCGCCAAGTTCCTCGGCGATCTGGCTGGCTGTGGCTCCGCCTTCCCACATCTTGGTCAGTTGTTCGATCCGCTCGTCGGTCCAGCTCATGCCTTGCTTCTCTTTCCTGCCGCGGGCCTGGGCCCGCAAATCTACAATGACGCGGACGCTTGCCCGCAAACTTGCTATCCGGGCCACGCGGCGATAGTCGCGGGCCCATGGCCGATCAATCCAACCCCGTCACAGATCCTGCAACCAGCGCCGTCGCAAGGGCTGCGCCGCTACCCGGATTTCCCGAACGGGGAGTGCCCATATTCAGCGGATTCAATCGCCTCGGGCTGTGGACACTCTATATGAAGGAGGTCCGCCGTTTTTTCAAGGTTCAGACGCAGACGATCTGGGCCCCGGCGATGACCACCCTGCTGTACCTGATGATTTTCACTGTCGCGATGGGTGGTTCAAGGAATGGGGGGGGCGGGCGCGAAGTGCTCGGCGTGCCTTTCGCCAGCTTCATCGCTCCCGGGCTGATCGTGATGGGCATGGTCTCCAACGCCTTTGCCAATACCAGCTTCAATTTCCTCGCTGGCAAGATCCAGGGGACGATCGTCGACTACCTGATGCCGCCGCTGTCCAACGTCGAACTGATGATCGGACTGATCGGCGCGGCGGTGACCCGCGCGGTGTTGGTCGGCCTCGCCATCGCGCTCGCCATGCTGCTGTGGCCGGGAGTGACGCTGTATGTTTCGCATCCCTGGGCGATCGTCTATTTTGGCCTGGTCGGATCGACCCTGCTGGCGATCATCGGTTTGATCACTTCGCTCTGGGCGGAAAAGTTCGATCACGCCGCGATGGTCACCAACTTCGTGATCACCCCGATGACGATGCTTTCGGGCACCTTCTATGTGATCCACAACCTCTCGCCCACGTTCCAGGCGGTGAGCCGGGTAAACCCGTTCTTCTACGTGATCTCGGGCTTCCGCTTCGGCTTTCTCGGCCAGAGCGACATCGGCGCGACCAACGCGGCAGTGTTCAACGGCGCGCTATATCTTGGGCTACTGACGCTGGTAATGGGCTGGGTGCTTTACGCGCTGCTCAAGAGCGGGTGGAAGCTGAAGAGCTGAGCCTTAATGCGTGAGTGACGCCCGCAGCCGGTAGCGGCCCGTGGCGAAATCCTCGAACAGTTCCGACACCGAGGGATGATCGATCGGGCCGCTTTCGCCATCTTCCAGCAGGTTCTGCTGGCTGACATATGCGGTGTAGCTGGAATCGCCGTTCTCGGCGAACAGGTGGTAGAACGGCTGTTCGCGGGTGGGGCGCACTTCCTTGGGGATCGATTCGTACCATTCCTCGCTGTTGGCGAAGACCGGGTCGATATCAAAGATCACCCCGCGGAAATCGAACAGTTTGTGCCGCACGATATCGCCAATGCCGAACTGCGTGCGCACTGCACGCGGGGCATCGATCTGCCTGCCGGCCTGAGGGGAATAGAACGAAGCGCGATCCATGGACGGCAATATAAGGGCTCGATTGCGCATAAACAACGGCTGTGCGCGTACAGTCCCCGAAATCTGCGGGGAAGGGGCTTGGCAAGGGCGCTGCCTTGGGCTAACCGCGCGGCTCTTCGACCACCGGCTCCTCTGCCGGTCCGGGCATATCTCGCGGAGAGGTGGCAGAGTGGTCGATCGCGCCGCACTCGAAATGCGGTTTACGGCAACGTAACGTGGGTTCGAATCCCACCCTCTCCGCCA
>JANXUP010000073.1 GCA_025356175.1 Sphingomonadaceae bacterium
GCGGCGCTGCGCGAGGCCAACGCCGATCCGTTGTTTGCCGAAGCCATGGATGCCGCACAGCTGGCGCGGTTCTGCGAGCAGCAGCCCTTGCTGGCCGAGCGGTTCGTCGTGCTGCACGAAGCCTATCGCCGTGCGGGCCAGCGGCTGCAGATGATTGACGAGGCACTCACCGCCGACAGTGCCAGCGGCGCGCGATTGCCGTGGGAGGAAGTGCGCGACTGGTTCCATATTGCGGGCAACTATGTCGACAGCATCGACCGCGCGGCTGAGGCGCTGGCGGGCAAGCTCGGCGGTCTGTCGCCAGCGACTGGCGCAATCGAGGCTTACTTGCGCGATGCCTTGTCAGTTTCGTTGATCTATTCGGGCCAGGCCGGGCTGCGCTCATTCGACGCCGAAATGGGCCACCTGACCATCGATCCCGGCCAGCCGAGTGAAAGCCGCCGCTTCCAGCTCGCTCACCAGCTTGCGGCATTGGCGCTTAAGGACGAGATCGCGGCGGTGGTCGAAGGCGCGGCGTTGCGCAGCGCCGCCTCGCGCCAGTTGCTGTTCGTCGGGCTGTGCAACTACGCAGCGGGTGCGCTGCTGATGCCCTACCGCCGCTTCCGCAGCGAGGCGCGAACTCTGCGCCACGATATCGACCGGCTCGCGCAGGCCTTTGGCACCAGCTTCGAGCAGACCTGCCACCGCCTCTCGACGCTCCAGCGCGAAGACATGCGCGGGGTGCCGTTCTTCTTTTGCCGGGTCGACATGGCCGGGAACATCACCAAGCGGCATTCGGCCACCCGCCTTCAATTTGCCCGGTTCGGCGGGGCCTGTCCGTTGTGGATCGTGCACGAGGCGGTGGCGATCCCCGACCGGATCCTGGTGCAATTGGCCGAGACGCCTGACGGGGTGCGCTACGTCTCGATGGCCAAGGGCTTGGTCAAGCCATCGGGCAGCTATGCCCGCGCCCCGCGCCGCTATGCCGTGGCGCTGGGCTGCGAGGCCGAACATGCCAGCGAATTCGTCTATGCCGATGGCCTCGCGCTGACCGCCGCCAGCGCCGCCACTCGCATCGGCATATCGTGCCGCATCTGCCCGCGCGCCGATTGCGACCAACGTGCCTTTCCGCCGAGCGACCGCACGATCAGCGTGGATCCCGACCACCGCGGCGTGGTGCCGTATAGCATTTCTTAAGTCCCTACCCGTTGTGTAGGGTAGCAAGGTTGAATTGCGGGTGGCATTTGGCGCGCCAACCGGCTAGGGGCGCGCGAGACCGCCGTGGCTTTACCGCCCGGCCGCGTACCCAAAACCTGACACCCAGTTCCCAGACGTCCGCCCCGCCCAGCCGGTGCGCCGCGCCGCAACCCATTGTTGAAAATCATGTCTTTCGAAAACCTTCCCGAAGCGCTCGCCATTGCTCTTGCCGAAAAGGGCTATACCGAGCCAACTTCCGTACAAGCTGCAGTGCTCGAACCCGAAGCGCTTGGCCGCGACTTGGTCGTGTCCGCCCAGACCGGCTCGGGCAAGACCATCGCCTTCGGCATCGCAATCATGCGCGAGCTGCTCGCCGATGGCACGACCTTGCCACCGGCCGCCGCTCCGCTCGCGTTGGTGATTGCGCCGACGCGCGAACTCGCGCTGCAGGTCAGCCGCGAACTGGCCTGGCTCTGCGCCAAGGCCAATGCCCGCATTACGACCTGTGTTGGCGGCATGGACCCGAGCAAGGAACGCCGCGCGCTGAACCACGGCGCGCACATCGTGGTCGGCACCCCGGGCCGGCTGCGAGATCACCTCGAACGCGGCGCGATGGACCTTTCCGCAATCCAGTACATCGTCCTCGATGAAGCCGACGAGATGCTCGACATGGGCTTCCGCGACGATCTTGAAGAAATCCTCGACGCCGCGCCCGACAATCGCCGCACCCTGATGTTCTCAGCCACCATGCCGCGTCCGATTGCTGCGCTGGCCCAGCGCTATCAGCACGATGCGCTGCGCATTTCGACCGTCGGCGATGATCGCGGCCACGGCGATATCGATTACCAGACCGTCGCAGTCTCGCCCTCGGACATCGAAAACGCGGTGATCAACCTGCTGCGCTTTCACGAAGCCGAAACCGCGATGCTGTTCTGCGCCACTCGCGACAATGTCCGCCACTTGCACGCCACCTTGGTCGAGCGCGGGTTCGCCGCAGTCGCTTTGTCGGGCGAGCACAGCCAGAACGAGCGCAATTATGCGCTGCAGGCGCTGCGCGATGGCCGCGCCCGGGTTTGCGTCGCCACCGACGTTGCGGCGCGCGGGATCGATGTCGCGAGCTTGAGCCTGGTGGTTCACGTCGAAGTTCCGCGCGATGCGGAGACCCTGCAGCACCGCTCGGGCCGCACCGGCCGCGCCGGGCGCAAGGGTACTGCGGTCATCGTCGTCCCCTACCCGCGCCGCCGCCGCGTGGAAGAAATGCTCCGCCGCGCGCGGATCAACGCGACCGCGACCGAAGTGCCCAGCGCGGAAATGATCCGCGAGCGTGACCGGCAGCGGATGTTTGAAGCCTTGCTTGAACCGGTCGAGGGCACCGAGGAAGAACTCGAACTGGCGCAGCGCCTGCTTGATCAACGTGGCGCACTCGAGCTGGCCGTGGCGCTGGTTCGCCACCACAGCAAGTCGATGCCCGAACCCGAAGAGCTGATCGACCTGTCCAAGCGCGGCGAAGACCCGCGCGCGGACAAATCGCATCACCGCGAAGGGTTTGACGATACGGTGTGGTTCCGCATGGACATCGGCCGCCGCCAGAACGCCGATCCGCGTTGGATCCTGCCGCTGCTGTGCCGCCGCGGCCACATCACCCGCAACGAGATCGGCGCGATCCGCATCGCCGCCAACGAAACCTTCTTTCAGGTTCCGCGCAGCATTGAGGCCAAAGTCCGCGAGGCCTTGCAACGCACCATGACCGAGGGTGCCGAAGACGAAAGCGGGATCCGCATCGAGCCTTCGCCCGAAGGTGCACAAGGCGGCGGACACAGCGGGGGACACAGCGGCGGTCAGCCTTCGCGGCAACCGGCGCGCGCTCCGGTCAAGCGGACCGAGACCCGCGCCCCGGTTCAGCAACGCGACGAGCGGCCAGCCCCGGCTGCGGAACAGCCGGCCCGGCAGCCTTACAAGAAGCCTTACGAACCGGCGGCCAAACCGGCGGAGCGCAAGCAGCTTGGGGTTGCTCCGGGCTCCGAACCGCGCACTGATCGTAAACCCCCGCGCGCAGGCCGGCCGGGGCAAAAGCCCCCGTTCAAGGGCGGAGCAAAGCCGTTCAAGCCCGGCGGTCCAAAGCAAACGGGCGCGAACCGTAAAGGTCCGCGCCCGCGCTAGCTTGTGAATTGCCGCGGGCCTTGCAGCCTGCGGCATCCGAAGGCTTTACGCCGCTTCGATATTCACGGCCGAGGTCTTGCCACGCTGATCGGTTTCCAGCTCATACTTGATGCGCTGGTCCTTGTTGAGCGTGGTCATGCCCGAACGTTCCACGGCACTGATGTGCACGAAGTTGTCAGGTGCGCCATCGTCCGGTGCAATGAAGCCATAACCCTTGTCGGTATTGAAGAATTTAACGGTGCCCACGGGC
>JANXUP010000106.1 GCA_025356175.1 Sphingomonadaceae bacterium
GACCTTGCGGGCAAGCACCGCCCAAGCCGGACTGAGCAGTCCGCCTGAACGCGCTGGGCGATGGGCAATCGGGAAGCGCTCTTCGCTGCGCAGTGCGGTCATGGCCGCGCATATGGGCCCCGGACCGGCCTTGTTCAAGCCTGCAAGTCAGTGCTGCGGGGCAGTTATTGCAGTCAAAACGCTCTCGTTGATGGCGCGATCGAATTCGCAGCCGAATTCGAAGCTGGCTGCCCAGGCGACCCGCGCCGGAATTGCCTCGATCATCGGCAACTTGAGGTAAATGTGATCGCCTTCCTGAACCAGGAACACGCCCGAAACCCGCGCTCCCAGCGCCGAGATGTCGCGGACATGGACAGTGGCCCGCCGCGTGCCGCTGCGAAATTGCACTTCGGCTTCGAACGCGCAGCGATCGACCCGCCGGCCACCCGAAACCTTGAATTGCGGTACTTCCGACATGAGGCGCGCCCAACCTGTTAGGCCGGCAAGCGGGATGCCACCGCATCGGTAAAAACCCGGTGAACGTGGCATTAGGCATTTTCGGTGGCGGCCCAAGAGCAGTGCAACACGAACCCGCTCAATTGCTTGCGGCGACACCCAGCAGCACGGCTTCCATCACCGGCACGGCCGTTTGGCCGTCGGGCACATCATTAGCGAAGTAGGCGAAGGTCAGCGTCCTGCCACTGGCGGCGCGGAAAGTGCCCGACAGCGCGTTGGTGGCGTTGAGCGTGCCGGTCTTGGCGATGAGATTGCCCGCCAGCGGCGTGCCGATGAAGCGCTTCTTGAGCGTGCCGTCCACCCCGGCAATCGGGAGCGAGGCGTACCACGCCTTGCCCCACGGCTGGGTCGCGACCCAGCGCAGCAGGGTGACCGCCGCGCGGGGGGAAACGCGGTTGTAAGTCGACATGCCCGAACCATCGGAGAAGTCGTAGCCCTCGCGCGGGATGCCGGCGCGGGCTAACAGTTGCTGCTCGGCTCTAACCGCCCAATCGCTTGAACCCGTCCCGTCAACATGCCCAAGACGGCGAAACAGCACCTGGGCATGCAGGTTCTGGCTAACCTTGTTGATGACAACCACATCTTCAGCGAGCGGCGGCGGAACAAGACTGGCCAGCGGCGGGGCCATGTGAACCGCCGCCGCATCAATAACGCAGTCGCAGGCTTGATCGATCATTCCCGATGCACGGTGAACCGGCAGGAGACGGCCGGTCACCTTCACCCCGCGCGCTTCGAGCATGGCTTTGAAAGTCCAGGCGGCATAATCAGCCGGATCGTCGATCCCAACCCATTGGTGCCATTCTTTGGTCTCTGAAGGGATTTGACCGTAAAGTCGAAGTCGTTTGGTGCCGACTGCGCGTTCCAGGGTCAGACTGGGAGCACCGTTTCCTGCGGTTGTCTGCGCTTCGTTGTTCAGTTGATAATAAGCCGAAACCACGACAGTCGGCGGGGTGCCCGCAGTGCTGGGAACGACCGTGACTTTAATTTGGTTATCATCGAGATTAAGCGCCCCCGAGGCCGTGCCATCCTCGGTCTGGATGTTGTTCCAGCTCATCCCCGGCGACCAGCGCTCGTCGGGATAGGAGTGATCGACCGCGATGACGTTTCCGACGAGTTTGGCCTTGGCAGCTACCGCGTCGGCCAACGTGGCCAGGCAATCGACCTTGCAATCGTTGGCGCTAGACATCCGCGCATCGCCGTTACCTTCAAGCTCTACGTCAGGCGCGCCCTTGCGGCTGCCTGACGCAAGCCGGAGCGTCGTCCCCCCAGTCGTATCCGGCTGGTCCATCCCTGGCAGCAAGGCATATGCCGCTGCGGTCGTGAACATCTTGGTGTTCGACGCCGGAATGAAACGGCCGTCGGGATTGATCGAGACGATGACTTTGCCCGCATCATCGACCACCAGCAGCCCGAACCGGGTGCCCTTGGGTGCGGTGGCCAGCGCTGCCTCGGCTTGGGCCTGTGTGCTCAGCGGCGGGCTATCAGCAAAAGCCGGTGCCGCGATGCCGATCAGGAAGGCCGCAATGCCAGCGCGCGCCGTAGTCGTCCCCATCATCCTGCACTTACCTCGTGGAACCGGGTGTAATCGATCGTGCGCAGACCGGTTTCATCGATGCTGATAATATCAGCGAATTTCGCGTTCCAGCGGATATCCTCACAGGCATAAGCCCAGCGGCCATGGACGATCTGGCCGCTTTCTTCATCGAAGCCCGACAGCACTACGATGATCTCCGAATTGCCAACCCGGGTGTGATCAGCGACCCACGAGTACAGCGGACTGGTCTCGTCGATGGCGTGCATCACCGTCCAGGACAGCGCGAACACCGGGTTGGCCTCGCGCACCAGCTTCAGGTCGCTGAAGCGGCGCATGCGGGTATCACCGACCATTGCATCTTCGAGCACCGAGGCATGGACATTGGCCGAATAGATCAGGTTGTGGCGCTGATTGGCGGCGCGCAGCATCAGCGTCGGCACCCCGTCGATCTCGCGCACCACCAGCGTCTCGCTGAACAGGATGCGACCGGTTGGCCGTGAGAACCGCGCGAAGACTATCCCCGTAGTTAGCGCGAAGAACAGGATGCCCAGCGTGATCTCGATCACCACCACCCAATTGGCATATGGCGAGACCGGGTAGACGTTGCCATAGCCGATGGTCGCCACGGTGTGCACGCTGAAGAAGAAATCACGCCAGAACAGTGGCACGTTTGCGGCATCATGCGAGACCGAGAGGCCTGCCGGGTCGAGCCGGTAAAGGCCTGCAAAGGCAAAGTTGAACGACACAAAGCACACTGCAAACAGCAGCCCGAGCCGCGGCCAGGTGAGCCGCAACAACTGGTGGTAGAGATCGGTCCACAGCGCGCTGCGCATGCCCAGTGGACGGATTCGCAGCGGCCCGGCGCGCTTCATCGCGGTGGTCACGGCGGACCGCGCGAGGAGCGGGCTGGGGTTGGGCTCTGTCATTGCAGCAGAGCGTAACCCGCGAACCATTGCCGCGCAAATGAAAGGGGCCGGTGCAATCCGCCCGGCCACTCTGGGCCGGGCGGATTGTATTGAATACTTCGACTGGCTTTAGAATGCCTGCGAGATCGCCACCTTGACGTTGCGGCCAAGCGGGGTGGCGGTGAACGGGTCGTAGTTATAGTCGAGCCGCGCAAACGGTGGATCCTTGTCGAAGATGTTGAGCACCGACAGCGACAATGTCGTGCCTGATCCGAAGACTGTGCGGAAGGTCCCGTCGACAGTGTTGAATGCCCCAATCTTCTTGCCGGTTGTAACCGACGCACCGGCCAGGCCGCTATTGTTAGGACCAAAAGTGCCTGCGCCCCGCTGGTCGACATAGCTCGCGATATGATTGATCTGGAAGTGCAGTGAACTCGAGCCAAAATTGCCCTCGACATAAGCGCTGCCCTTGAGCCGGGGCAGCGGATAGGCGCTGGTCTGGTAGTTGAGCAGGCCGACTGCATCGAAGGCCGGCTGCACCACGATTCCCTCGACCGTGATGTCCTTGACCTTGTAGTTGATGACGTAAGTGCCGCTGACGCCGATCGTCGCCGTTACTGCCCCCAGATCCCGGCGGAAGCTTGCCTGGAAATCGACGCCCGAAGTGCTGACGTTGGCGGAATTGATGGCTAGAGTCCTGAGCCGCGTGACGTTGCCGATGCCGCAGCCGGCGCCGGTGAACGTGAAGCGCGACTGCAGTAGGGCGTAAGCAGCGACCCCGCAATTGGCGCTTCCGCTCGCGCCGAACAGTGCACTGACGATCCCCTGAACCGGCTCGCCTTCAATTGGGCCGTTGAAATCGTAGCGGAAGTAATCGGCACTGGCTTTGAAGCCGCCGGTATCGACAAGAATACCCGCGCTGTAAGTCTTGGCCTTTTCGGGCGTGAGATTGGGATTGCCGTTGATATCCACCGCCCGGAACGACGAGCCAATAACCTGCAAGGTAGTAGCGTTGCCCGACAGGTTCTGCGCGGGCGGGCCGCGGAAGGTCGATCCAACCCCGCCGCGGATCGCCAGCCATGGAGTCAGCTGGAATTTTGCGCGCGCTTGCGGGTTGAAGGTCGAGCCGACCGAGCTGCCATAATCTTCGTAACGCGCAGCGAGCTGCAACTCGAGTGCATCAAAGAACGGCAGCGAAAGCTCAGCGAAAACTGCCTTTACTTCGTCCTTGGCGTTGGAATTGAAGTTCGTTCCGAGGAACCCGAGCGCGCCGGTTTGTGTGGTGCAAACCGCCGCCGGATTGAGCGGAGTGCCTGGGCACGGATAGGAACTCAGGTTGTTTTCCGGGCTGTTGACGCGAGAGTAGAAATTCTTGCGATACTGCGCGCCGATCGCAAAGCTGAGGTCTCCTCCGGGGAGAACTATTCCGGATTTGCCCGAAAGAACCAGATCGCCAACCAGCTGTTTGGTCACGTAGGTTGTGCGCAGATCCCGCCGGAAGAAAGTGTCAAACGTGGCCAGATCATTGATCAAACCAGCGCCAGGAGTGGTGCTTATTCCATTGGTTCCGCGCGAACCGGCATAATTCGGGTTAACCTGGCCGGTCACCGGATTGACTTGAACCGCGGTCGAGAAGGGGTTGAAGTAGGTGCACCCGTTCTGGCCTGCCAGCGCCCCAAGCTGTATCGCGGTCAAGCCTGCGCGCGAGGCTGTTGTTGCGTACGCACAGTTGGGTCCGCCGAAACCGGCAAGCGCGTTCTGCAACAGGTCACCAAAAGTGTCCGCACCGTCGACCGACCGATTATATTCGCTGTAGGTCAGACCGGTGTTGAGATTGAGGTTGTCGCCAATCCCGAAGTTGAACTCGCCCGAAAGGAACAGCTCGTCCGATACGCGCTTGGATACAGCTGATCCGCGATCGTTGCCGTTGACGCCGCGATACAGCGGATTGCCGCCCAGCATCGCAGGACGAAACAACACCGGAAAAGCCAGTGCCGGTTGGGTTGGATTGCCCAGACCGTCGACCGAACAGCCTGCGGCAGTCCCAAAGACTGCGCAGTAATCCTTAAGCGCCGGCGCATAAGTCGGGATCTGGAAGAAGCCGGTGCCCCCGAACGCGGCATTGGCCGATGGTGCCAGGGTCGGCAGATAAGTCGGCGAAGTCGTGATCTGGGTCTCGGAGTGACCCCACAGACCCTGGATCCGGAAATTGATTTTGTCGGTCAGATCGAACTGCGCGTCGGTGTAGATCTGGAAGCGGCTTTCGGGTTCGACGAGATTGTCGAACTGGGCAAAATTTGCGAAACAACGATCGTTGGGCGTCGTCGTGCCGTTGGCATTGGCGGTAAATGATCCCGGCAAACTGCGGAAGCCGCCGAGCGGAGTGCAGCCTAGGTCGCGGATGAAGTTGACTGCACCAAACGCGGTGCCCGTGGCCGGATCGGTGAACGGAGCAAACCCGTTGAAGTCAAAGTTGCCCGGGTTACCGCCCCCGGAATAACCGCCCTGAGGATTGGTCGGGTAAGGCTGGATCGTGAAATCACGGTCGGTCGTGCGCAATTCCGATCGCCGCTGATAGCCCGCCGAAATG
This sequence comes from Sphingomonadaceae bacterium, assembly GCA_025356175.1. GTDB lineage: Bacteria > Pseudomonadota > Alphaproteobacteria > Sphingomonadales > Sphingomonadaceae > Novosphingobium. Next base: position 5,525 of record JANXUP010000106.1, read on the forward strand.
AAGAACCGCGCGCCATCGATCGATTTGCCGAAGCTCAGCGCAACACCGTAATCGCCCTTGGAGCCGCGGATGTAGCGATAATCGCCCGAAGCCAAAAAGCCATTCTGGTTGGTTTTGGTAATGAAGTTGACCACGCCGGCAATCGCATCGGAACCATAAGTCGCTGCAGCGCCGTCCTTGAGAACTTCGATCCGGCCAATCGCTGCCGCTGGAATCAAATTGACGTCCACAATGCCAACGCCGCCGCCCGACGTGACAATCCGCTTGCCATTGAGCAGTACCAGTGTGCGCTGCGGGCCGAGCCCGCGAAGGTTGACCGAGGCGATTCCTTCGTTGCCTTGCGCGCGCGCATCAAACTGGTTGGCGTCACCGATTATGCCGTTCGAAGTCGGCAAGTTCTTGATCAAGTCGATTACCGAGGGGCTGCCCTGCCGTGCGAGTTCTTCGGCACCGATAACGTCGACCGGAGCCGGCGCGTTCTCGCTTGATCCGCGGATCAGCGAACCCGTCACCACAATGTCCTTAATTGGCGCGTCTTCGGATACCGTGTCGGCTGCCGGCGCAGTCTGGGCGCAAGCTGGTTGGGCAATCATGGCTAATGCCAGAATTGCAGACGAGGTGGCGCTCTTCAGAAGAATCTTCCTCATTTCTCTCTCCCTTTATCGCCGAAACTTCGTTGCGTTTCCGGCTCTTATTGCGACCGATTTTGATTCGGCGCGTTACATTACATATTGGATTTTCCGGAGCCCGCGTCAAACGGCTTGTTTTGACCGTCGCGCACGTTGCGCCGCGTGGCCATTTGGCGTAAAGGCCAACATCTGCCCCGGCTGCCTTGCCAAACCGCAATGCACGCACCGGGGCTTGCCTTTTTGCTGCTCCAAGGAACTGCCCATGTCCCGTCGCCGCCAGATTTACGAAGGCAAGGCCAAGATCCTTTACGAAGGCCCCGAACCGGGCACGATCATCCAGTATTTCAAGGACGATGCGACCGCGTTCAATGCCCAGAAAAAGGGCACGATCAACGGCAAGGGCGTGATCAACAACCGCATCAGCGAGTATGTCTTCACCCGACTCAGCCACATCGGCATCCCGACCCACTTCATCAAGCGGCTCAACATGCGCGAGCAACTGGTCCGCCAGGTTGAAATCGTCCCGATCGAAGTGGTTGTGCGTAACGTCGCAGCGGGATCGATCAGCACGCGGCTCGGTATCCCCGAAGGTGAACCGCTGCCGCACACGCTGATCGAATACTACTTCAAGGACGACGCACTTAACGATCCGATGATCGCCGAAGAGCACATCGCCTGCTTCGGCTGGGCCAGCAATGAAGAGATGCAGGACATCTCGGCGATGGCGATCCGGATCAACGATTTCCTGTGCGGAATGTTCGCCACGATCAACATCCGCCTGGTCGATTTCAAGCTGGAATTCGGGCGGCTGTGGGACGGCGATTACAGCCGCATCATCCTGGCTGACGAGATTAGCCCCGATGGCTGCCGGCTGTGGGACATGACCACCGGCGAAAAGCTCGACAAGGACCGCTTCCGCCGCGACCTCGGCGGCGAGGAAGAAGCTTATCAGGAAGTCGCGCGCCGCCTCGGCTTGCTTGAGAACGACAATGGCCCGAGCGAAGTGTTCGACCTCACCGCGCACCGGAAACTGCGGGGCAAGTAACCCGTGGCTGCACTGGCCCCGGCAGAGGTAATCGCCTTCTGGCGAGAAGCTGGCCCGGCGCGGTGGTACGCCAAGGACGACCAGTTCGACGCGAACATCCGTGATAGGTTTTCGGCCCTGCACCACGCTGCAGCGCGCGGTGAACTTTCAGGCTGGGCCGACAACTGGCAAGGTGCACTGGCCTTGCTCATCCTGCTCGACCAGTTCCCGCGCAACATGTTCCGCGGCTCGGCCCACGCCTTCGCTACTGACCCGCTGGCCCGTTCGTTAAGCGCGGCGGCATTGGTTGCGGGGTTCGATCAGGCTTGCCCGGCAGACCTCAGAGTGTTCTTCTTTATGCCGTTCGAGCACAGCGAACTGCTGGCTGACCAGGAACATTGCGTGGCCCTGTGCGAAGCGCTTGATGCGGCATCGGGCAGCGAATGGGCCAAATGGGCTGTGCTCCACCGCGATATCATCGCCCGCTTCGGCCGCTTCCCCCATCGCAACGCCGAACTAGGGCGCATCTCGACACCGGAAGAAGCCGAGTTTCTCACGAGTGGCGGGTTCAGCGGCTGAGGCGCTTGCCCGCGGCCGCACAATCGGCCACCAAGCGGACATGAATTCACGCAAAGCGCTGTTCGTCCTTTCGATTTCCGCTCTCGCTCTGGCCGCCTGCGCCCCGCGCACCGGTCACTTGGCGAGCAATGCAACTTCGCCGCCGCCATGGACTTCGGCCCAAAACGACGTGCCGCTTGATCCCGGCTACCGGCTCGGCGTGCTGCCCAATGGCATGCGCTACGTCATTCGCAGCAATGCTCAGCCCAAAGGCACGGCACTGGTGCGGATGCAGGTCGACGCAGGGTCGCTGGACGAGCACGACGATGAACGCGGCTATGCCCATTACGTCGAGCACATGGCCTTCAACGGCAGCACTCACGTGCCCGAGGGCGAAATGGTCAAGCTGCTCGAACGCGACGGGCTGGCCTTCGGCGCAGATACCAACGCTTCGACCGATTACCAGCACACCACCTACAAGCTCGACCTGCCGCGCAATGATCCGAAACTGCTGGAAACCGCGCTGATGTTGATGCGCGAAACCGCGAGCGAGCTGTCCTTCACTCCCGATGCGGTGAACCGCGAGCGCGGCGTGGTGATGAGCGAAATGCGCGATCGCGGCGGGTACCAGATCAAGAATTACGAAGACCAGATTGCCTTTCTCCTGCCCGGTTCTCAGATGAATAGGCGCTTGCCGATCGGCACGCATGAATCGCTGGAAGGGGCAACTGCGGCGGGAGTGAAAGGCTTCTGGGCACGCGAATATGTGCCCGGTCATGTCACCGTGCTGGTGGTCGGTGATTTCGACCCGGCGCTGGTCGAGGCAAAAATCCGTGAACGGTTCGCTGATTGGCAGGCCGTCCCCGCCGAACCCATGGCCAAGGCCGGGCCGATGACGCTCAAGGTCAAGGGGCAGGCTGACGTTTACCTCGATCCGGCGCTATCCGAACGGGTCACGGTCACCCGCAAGGGCCAGTGGTTGGTCGAACCCGATAATGTAGCCCAGCGTCGCGAGAACCTGCTGCGCGAGGTCGGCTATGCGATCATCAACCGCCGCCTGCTGCGCCGGACGCGCGAAGCGAACGCGCCGTTCCGCAACGCCGGCTTCGGGACCAGTGACCTGTTCAAGGAGGGCCGCGCGACCGAGCTTTCCATCGATACAGTCGACGGCAAGTGGCGCGCCGGACTGGTTTCGGCGGGCCAGGAATACCGCCGCGCGCTGACCTATGGTTTCACCCCGGAAGAAGTTGCCGAACAGCTCGCGATCATCCGCACCGCCGGCCGCAACCAGGCCGAGGCCGAGAGCACGCGCAGCAACGCCGCACTGCTCGGCGCGGCGCTGGCATTGGTCAACGACCAGTTGATGCCCGACACCCCGCGCCACTCGTTCGAACGGCTCGAAGCCTTCGTTCCCCAGATCACGCCGGAAAGCGTGCTCGCTGCCCTCAAGCGCGAGGTGGTGCCGCTCGACGCGCCGCTGATCCGCTTCCAGGGCCGGGTGCCGCCGGCAGATGGTACTGCGGGCCTGCGCAGCGCGTGGGAACAGGCGATGCGCGCACCGATCGCGCCGCCCAGCCGCGCCACCGCCGGCAGCTTCGCCTACACCGACTTCGGCGCGGCGGGAAAGGTGGTCAGCGACATGACCGAGCCAGCGCTCGGCATTCGCGAGATCCGCTTTGCCAACGGGGTGCGACTGAACCTCAAGCGCACCGATCTCGCCAAGGATCAGGTGCTGGTCCAGGTCTCGATCGACGGCGGCAACCTGATCGCGACCCGTGACAACCCGCTCGCCACCAGGATGGTCCCGGTGCTCGGCCTGGGCGGGCTGGGCAAGCACAGCAAGGATGAGCTCGACAGCCTGCTGGCCGGGCGCACGGTATCCGCCAATTTCAGCCCGACTGAGGAAACTTTTGTGGCGGTCGCCGCAACCACGCCGGTCGACCTGCAACTGCAGTTGCAGCTCCTCGCTGCGCAGGTCAGCGATCCCGGCTACCGCGCGGAAGGCGAAACGCTGTTCCGCCAGTCGATCAACAACCTGTTCGCCTCGCTCCGCGCGACACCGGGTTCGGCGCTGTCGGCGGATTACGGCGCGATCCTGTCGGACGGCGATCCGCGCTTCAGCCTTGGCAATGTCGAGGACTACCGCAAACTGTCCTTCGATAAACTGCGCACAGACCTCTCCAATCGGTTCGCGCACGGCGCGATCGAAATCGGTCTGGTTGGAGATTTCGATGAAGCGGCAGCCATCGATCTGGTCGGGCGGACGTTTGGCGCTCTGCCCCAGCGCGAGGCCGCCTTCCAGCCCTACATGGATCGCCGCACCCGGCCCTTCACCGCCAGCCGCACGCCTCATGTGCTGCACCATACCGGACTCAAGGATCAGGCGCTGGTCACGCTTACCTGGCCGACCCGCGACGGTGAGGACCCATTGGCCGAGATCCAGCTCGCGCTGATGCAGCGGGTCACCCAGATCGAACTGACCGACGACCTGCGGGAAAAGCTGGGCAAGGCCTATTCGCCTGGAGTCAGCAATTCTGCCTCACGCACTTATCGTAATTACGGTACGTTCGCGCTCAATGCTTCGGTCGATGTCGGCGAGGTGGGCGCGACCAGGCAGGCGATGGCGGGTACGATCGCCGGACTACGCTCCGCCCCGGTCAGCGACGACGTATTGCTGCGCGCCCGCGCGCCGATGCTCGAAGCCTATGACTATGCGCTCAAGACCAACGCTGGCTGGCTGACCCTGGTCGACCGCGCGCAGACCGAACCCGACCGGATCGACCGCTTCGTGCGCGGCAAGGAGCGGCTACAGGCGATCACCGCCAAAGACCTTCAGGCGCTGGCCCGGCAATACTTGACGCCGAACGGCGCGGTGGATGTCACCGTGCTGCCTGACGGGGTCGACCCGCCCCCGGCAAAGTGACGTGCCCGCGCGATGCCACCAAAAAAATGGGCGGGAGAGCCGAAGCTCCCCCGCCCTCCAGAGTGGAAGGGTTGGGAGATTAACCCTTAAAACTTGACCGAGGCATCGATGCCAAAGGTCCGCGGCACGTTGAAGTTGCCGTAATCGCCCAGAATGTTGTTAACGTTGCCGATCGCGACAACGTTGGGCACACCGGTCACCGGTGAGGCTTGAACCGCCGAAATGCTGTTCGAGGGGTCGCGGCGATAGACGTGCTGTTCGTCGAACAGGTTGCGGCCCCACACGCTCAGGTTGAACTTGGCAGCCCCGCCGCCGAGGCCAATGTCGAGCAGCGAAATGCGGCCATTGACGATGAACGAGCTGTCGGCCTTGGTCGCGAACTGGTCGAACGACTGGGTCGCATCGGCATAGTTCGCGTCGAGGTGGAACTTCACGCGGGTATCGCCCGAAACCGGCACTTCGTAGTCGATGGTGCCAGCCGCCGCATTGCGCGGAGTGAACACAATGTAGAACTTCTGCAGCGCCGTCGTGCTGTTGAGCGCTTGTCCCGCAGAGGTGCAAGCCGCCGAAGGTGTGGCAACGCCAGTGCAGAATGCGGTGTAGGTCACGCTCACTGGCGGAATGTCGGTGTAGGTGTAGGCATAGGACAGACCCATCGTCAGCCCTTGGGCCGGCTTGAGCGTAAAGTCGGCCTCGATCCCGCGGATTTTTGTGGTGCCAGGGGCGTTGAACGTCACCAGGTTGTTGAAGTTGCCGGTGGCGGTCGGCTGGATGGTGCTCAGATCGACTTGGCTACCGTTACGGTCCATGATGTACGCGGCCATGTTGAACCGGGCGCGGTGATCCCAGAAGTCGGCCTTCATGCCCACTTCGTAGCTCTTGACGTCTTCAGGGTTGAAGGCCTGATAGTTCGAGGTACGCGAGCTTGCCCCACCGGCGCGATAGCCCGAAGCGTACTTGGCATATACGTGAACGGTGTCGCTCACGTCATAGGCGATCGTCGCGGTCGGGTTGAAGCGGGTCCACTTCTTGTTAAGCGGAACGTAGCCGTTGGTGGCCAGGATCGCCGCGTTGGCCGGATTGCGGTAGTCGATGTTGCGCGAAGCGAGCAGCGCGCCCTTCTTCTGGTCTTCGGTGTAACGGCCACCAACGGTGATGTGCAGCGCCTCGGTGGCGTTCCAGGTCACCTGACCATAAGCAGCATAGCTCTTCGAAAACACTTCCGATGCGCGGTCGATGTTGCAGCCGCGAACGGCAACGCCAACGAAATCCGATGCAGTTGCCGGGTTGGTGGCGAGGCAGAACGGGATCGGCGCAAAAGTTGCTTGGGTCGCACTGACATAGGTCGCGCCCATCGTGTTCGGCGTCGCGGCATCGTCGCTGACGTGCTCGTTGAAGTAGTAGAGACCCGCGACGTAGTCGACCGAACCGATCGAACCAACGGCTTGGAATTCCTGGCTGAACTGGCGTTGGTGCAGGTCGGCAAGGCTGTAACGACTAAATGCACAGTTCGCACCGGTGCAGGCTGCGGTGTAGTTGATCACCGGGACGCGGTGATAACCACCAGAGTTGTCATACTGCTGCACGTCGACGCCGCGCCAAGCGGTGATCGAACGCAGTTCGATTTCCGGCGAGACCTTCCACTTGAAGGTGTTGGTGAAGCCGTGGGTCTTGTCGACACTGACTTGCTGCGGCACGCCGATGTCCGCGACCCGCTGCAACGTGGTGCCGTTGACCACCACGCCCGGTGGCAACGCCTTGATTGTACCCTGGATGCCAGTGAAGGCCGTGCCGGGGGTATTGCAAGTGCTGCCCGCCGGGATAGCATTAGGCGCGGTGTTGGTCCCGCCGCTGACGCAATTGTTGGGGTTATAGTTGAGCAGCTGGCTGTAGAACGGAGTGTTCTCGTCCTTGGCTACGTCGTAGGCGAAATCGTTGGTGATGTTGTCGGTCGGCTTCCACCGCACTGCAACCCGGCCGCCCTTGCGGTGGTAATAGCCCCAGCCAGCCTGGCCGGCGAGCGGGTTATCGGTGATCGCATCCTGATGCGAGATCACCCCATCGAGCTTGATCGAGAAACCGGCGGTTTCCGGCAGGTCGAGGTGAACTGCACCGTTGTAGGCGCCGAATTTGCCAATGCCGCCTTCGATCCGGCCGCCGAGCTTGCCGCTGGGCGCCTTGCTGACCATCGACAACGCTCCGCCTTCGGTGTTGCGGCCAAACAGGGTGCCTTGCGGACCCTTGAGCACTTCGATCCGCTCGACGTCGAACAGCGCGGTGTTGAGGCCGTGCTGACGTCCCAAGTAGACCCCGTCGATGTAGATGCCGACGCCTTGCTCACGTGCGGGCTGGTTCGCGTCGAGCGGAACGATCCCGCGGATACCAATGGTCAGCGCCGACTGGCGCGCCTCGAAGGTTGCGACGCGCAGGCTGGGTACGCCGCCGTCGGCGAGGTCGAGCAGGCTCTGGACCTTGCGCTCGCGGATCGTGTCGGCACCCATCACCGAGATCGAAATCGGGGTGCGCTGGAGGTTGGTCTCGCGCTTGGTCGCGGTGACGATGATTTCAGTCAGACCCTCGTTCGACCCCGCGCTCGTTGCCGCTTCGGGCGAGGCATCGCCGGCGCTGGTACCGCTTTGATCGGCAGCAGCATCGGCAGCCCCGTCAACGGTCACGGAATCGGCGGAAATGGTCATCGCTGCCTGGGCTGCTCCGGCGTGGCCGAGCACAGTGGCCAGCGCGAGCAAGGATGCGGTCGAGCGGGTGGAAAGGCGGATCATCTGGGAATTCCCCTGAACGGTTGAGACGTGTTGTCCGACGCCGTCAGGGTGCGAATCCGAATCGCGCCCTGCGGCCTCACCGCCGCCACTAGGGGTGTCATGTGTCGCTTGTGCGTAGGTGCGGCGACAAAATGATGACAGCGATATGTCACCAACGTAGCGCCGATTGCGGAACGCTATTCGATGTGTGCTGAACTCATCAGGGCAAGCCACTGCCCACGCTCGATTTCGCCCATGTCGTCCTTGACCAGGACCGCGAGCAGGAACAGCGAACGCTTGCTGCCCACCGCGCGATAAAGTGCGATCGGCGGATAGCCGGAAGGGCATCCGGCCGAGCGGCGCTCGTAAGTGACCGACATTTCGTCGCGGGCGATCTCGGTAAAGGTGCTGACGCATTTGGCCTGGGCGTCGCGCTGCAGTTCGCCGACCCAGTCTGCCGCGGTCAGCACTTTGCCCTGCGGCGTGCGCGCGATGACCACCAGGGCTTCGGTCCAGTCCTTGGCCGACTTGCCGCGCACCGCGATCAGATCGACGACATTCTTGGGATTCGAGGAATTGTAGTCGACCATTCCCGCATCGCTGCCATCGAGCACTGCCTTGAGCGCCGGGACTAGCCGGTGATCGAAGGTCAGCTTGTCAGCCAGCGCAGGCGTGGCGATCAATGCCAACCCGGTGAACAAGGCCAGCTTGCGGACCCAATGTACGATTACTCCCATTGTGCCAGCATAGTCCGCCCGTTCGGCAGAGACACGGTGTTTTATGTGACAGTCATGCGACAAATCGGACCGCAGCGGCGGACAAGCAGGCGACGCGGCGCAGACACTGCGGCGACCGTAGTGTGATTGTCACGCAACCATCATCAAACTGTCACGCGAAGCGGGCAATGTGGGTCAGTCCAAGAAATTTGCAGCCTCAAACCATGCCAAGTTCCACCACTCTCTTGATCACTTCCCCACCGGCCGGACTGCTGGCCGACGTGGCGCGCCAGCGTCCCTCGTGGAACCTGCTGCCGTTAAGCGACCAGCCGCCGCAGCAGGTGCCTGCGGGCAAGGTCTGGGGGTTTGTCGACTGGCTCTGCCCGACCATGTCCGGGCTCGAGCTGTGCCGCCGCCTGCGCGAGGCCGAGGCGACCCGTCACGCGCATCTCACCATGGTGCTGGAAGAGCCCAACCAGGAAGCACGGCGCCGTGCGCTGCTCGCCGGGGCCGACGATTATCTGGTCGGGCCGCTCGACGCAGTGCGCCTGCTCGAACGGATTGACAGCCTGGGCGACAAGGATGCCCCGGCGCGGGTGCAGCTGGTCCACGGCGCGATTACCATCGATCCGGCAGCACACCAGGTCCGCATCCTCGGCAAGCCGGTGCCGATGCGGCCCAACGAGTTCCGCCTGCTGGTCCATTTCATGGAACACCCCGACCAGGTCTTTAGCCGTGCCGCGCTGATCGACCGGCTGGGCAAAGACGAGGAGGCGCTGGACGAGCGCACCGTCGATGTCTGGGTCGGCCGCCTGCGTCGCAGCCTGACCGCCCACGGCGTGCCCGACCCGCTGCGCACGGTCCGCTCGCTCGGTTATGTGCTGGATTCGGTGGAGAGCTGAGTTCGGCCACGGCATGGGCGCTTGAAGTAAGCGCTGTCACCCGGCATAGGCGCGGGCGAATCCTCACCAGCCCGAAAGGATCGCCGCCATGAAGGTCCGCGTCATCATCAGCCTCAAGAACGGGGTGCTCGATCCGCAGGGCCGAGCCATCCACCATGCCATCGAAGGGCTTGGCATTCACGGCGTGCAGGATGTGCGCGCAGGCAAGGTGATCGAACTTGAGGTCGACAACAGTGTCAGCGATGCCCAGCTTGAAACGATGTGCAAGCAGCTGCTCGCCAACACGGTAATCGAGAATTACCGGATCGAACGGATGGCTGCGGCGGAGACGGTGTGATGAGCACCTTTCGCTCGGCCGTTATCACCTTCCCCGGTTCGAACTGCGACCGTGACATGGCGGTGGCGCTGGAGCAGGTCTGCGGCGGCGAAGTTCACCGCGTGTGGCACGGTGACGCCGCCCTGCCCGAACGGCTGGACTTCATCGCCCTGCCCGGCGGATTCTCGTATGGCGACTACCTGCGCTCGGGCGCGATGGCGGCGCGCAGTCCGATCATGCAGGCGGTGATCGATGCGGCTGGCCGCGGCGTGCCGGTGCTGGGCGTCTGCAACGGTTTCCAGGTGCTGACCGAAGCCGGGTTGCTACCCGGCGCGCTGCTGCGCAATGCGGGCATGAATTTCGTCTGCCGCGAAGTGGCGCTGACAGTCGAGACCAGCCAGAACCTGTTCACCGCCGGCTACAGCCAGGGCCAGCAGATCACGATTCCCGTGGCGCACCATGATGGCAACTATTTTGCCGATGCCGCCACGCTTGACCGGCTCGAAAGCGAAGGCCGCGTCGCCTTCCGCTATGCCGAAGAAGTCAACGGTTCGGCGCGGCAGATCGCCGGGGTGCTGAACGCAGCCGGCAACGTGCTGGGCATGATGCCGCATCCCGAACGGATGATCGAACCAGCGCAAGGCGGCAACGACGGCCGCGCGCTGTTCGAAAGTGTCGTGAAAGGCCTGGTTGCGGCGTAAGCCGCGACCTTGACTCTACGCGCTGGCGCGCAACGCCGTCTTCTGGAACAACGCGCGCGCTTCGATGGCAGGCATCGGCCGGCCGAAGTAATATCCCTGGATCTTGCGGCAGCCGAGGCCGCGGATGATCTCAAGCTCGCGTTCGGTCTCGACCCCTTCAGCAGTAGTCGACATTTCGAGGCTTTCCGCCATCGCCACCACGGCGCGAATGATCGCGAGGCTTTCCGGACTGCCAGCCGAAGCACCCTGAACAAAGGTACGGTCAATTTTGATCGTCGAGAAGCGCAGGTCGCGGATATAAGCGAGCGAGGAGTAGCCGGTCCCGAAATCGTCAAGCGCGACGCCGCAGCCCAGTGACATGATCTGTTCGAGCGCCGCCCGGGCAGTCGTTGCATCGCGTACGAAAATCGATTCGGTCACCTCGATCTCCAGTCGCTGCGCGGGCAGTCCGCTGGTGCTGAGCGCCTGGACAACGCTGGAAATAAACCCGGGATCGAGCAGTTGCTCACCTGACACGTTGACCGCGACCTTGATGCTGCTGGGCCAGCGCACGGCTTCCATACAGGCCTCGCGCAGCACCCATTCGCCGATCGGCACGATCAGCCGGGTATCTTCGGCCAGCGGGATGAACTTGGCCGGACTGACCTGACCGTGCTCTTCGCTATACCAGCGGATAAGAGCTTCAAAGCTGACGATGGTTTCGTCCACGGCATCGACCACTGGCTGGTAATTGACCGTGAACTCGCCCAGCTCGAGCGCGCGGCGGAGCGAGAATTCAAGCTTGCGGCGCTCTTCGGCATGGGCGTGTAGCGCAGGTTCGTAACCGAAGTGCTGGCCGCCGCCCTCTTCCTTCGATCGGTAGAGCGCCAGGTCGGCATTGCGCATCAGGGTTTCAACCGTGGTCCCGTCTCGCGGTCCGATCGCGGAGCCGACGCTGGCCCCGATGTAGAGCGTGTGGTGATCGATCTCGTAAGGCCGCGACAGCATTTCGATCACCGCCAGAGCGACCCGCTCGACCCGGCTATGGTCCGACGCGTCGCGGATCACCACCGCAAATTCATCGCCGCCAAGACGCCCGCACAGCTCGTTTTCGGTGACCAGCGCCTTCAAGCGTTCCGAAACGCGCGCCAGGAGCTTGTCGCCAACCAGATGACCGAGTGTATCGTTGATCGCCTTGAACCGGTCGAGATCAATCATCAGAAAGGCGCACTTGGTCCGCCACTGATCGGCATAGCGCATCGCTTCGCCCAGCGCCTCGGTCACCATCATGCGGTTGGGCAGCCCGGTCAGCGTGTCGAACCGCGCCATGTGCGCGATTTTTTCCGAACTCTCGCGCTGCTCGGTAACGTCCGAGCCGACCCCGCGGAACCCGTCGAAATTGCCACTGTCGTTGAACTTGGGGGTGCCTGAAATTTCCCACCAGCGCTGCTGGCCGCCAATCGTGACCCGCACCAGCAGGTTGGAGAAGCTTTCGCGCCGCTTAAGCCGCTCGGCCAGATCATGCAGGCTGGAAGGGAATTGCCCGGTATCCCAAGCCGGCCCGGCAATCAGCTGGATGAACGGCTTGCCGTCGATCTCTTCGGTCGCCAGGCCAAGCGCGAAGGCAAAGCGCGGGCTGACCGAGCGAACCCGGCGCGAAGTATCGATCTGCCACAGCCAATCGGCCTCGCCCTCTTCGAACTCGCGCAGAAGCATCGAGACGACTTCGTTCTTTTCGGCCATCGCGCTTTCGGCAATCCGCGCGGTCAGGAACGAGCGCGCATTCTCGATCGCGCCAAGGGTGATCATGATCCCGAAAAACAGCGCCAGCACGGCCATGCCGTAATTGTGACCAAGCGCGAAGCTGGCGATCGCCGACAGCGCAACGATCCCGCTGAAGACCACGTTGGCAAGCGGGACCGCCGACAATAACACCGCCGCCGCAGTCATCAGCATGGCCGTGATCGCCCACAGTTCGAGCCGCTGCAAGGGATCGCCAAAGGGTGCGAATGCAGCCATCGGCGCGACCCATACCAAGGCGTTGCCGACTGCACTGATGGTCTGCTTGTTGACCTCGTCGCGGCCGATACGGCGCTGGTCGACATCGGCCAGGCCGTTATCGATGCTGGCACCGTAGAACAGGCTGATGCCAAGCGCGATCAACCAGGCCACCAGTGCCGCAATGTTCACCTCGTAGAAGTAGACCATGGTGACTGCGATGGCCGCGGTCAGGTGCGACAGGATGCGGACCTGCGATGCCCGGGCCAGACTGGAATACTGCAGCCCGCGCAAGCGCCCCCAGTCGCCGTCGGCAGGATCGGCGAGGCCCAACACTGCCATCACAGGCAGCGACTTGGGCAGCGCGGTTGAACTGGGCATTTTCTTCCTGGTCACACCCAGGCGTTTACCCTGCAATCGTTAGCGGCGCGTAAAGCTTAAGCGCTCCTTGGCAGCAAATTGCTCAACGCTTTACTCGACGGTAACCGACTTTGCGAGATTCCTTGGCTGGTCGACATCGGTGCCCTTCACGCAGGCGACGTGATAGGCCAGCAATTGCACCGGGATGGCATAGACCAGCGGCGCGATCAGGGGGTGGACTTTAGGCATCTCGATCGTGGCGAGGCAGCCCTCGCCCGCTTCGTCGATGCCTTCGCGGTCGGAGATCAGTACCACCTTGCCGCCGCGCGCGCGCACTTCCTGCATGTTCGACACGGTCTTCTCGAACAGCGGCCCTGACGGGGCGAGGACGATCACCGGAACGGCTTCGTCGATTAGCGCGATCGGCCCATGCTTCATTTCACCCGATGCATAACCTTCGGCGTGAATGTAGCTGATTTCTTTCAGTTTCAATGCGCCTTCAAGCGCCAGCGGATAGTCCTGCCCGCGTCCCAGGTAAAGCACGTCGCGGGCCGGGGCGATCAAGGGTGCCATCGCCGCGATCTCGTCGTCGTGGGCGAGCGCAGCGTTGAGCATGGCCGGGGCTTCGAGCAAGTGCTTGACCACCTCGGCCTCTTCCCTGCGGTCCATCCGTCCGCGCTTGACCGCCATATGCGCGGCAAGCGCGGCGAGCACCGCCAGCTGGCAGGTGAACGCCTTGGTCGAAGCGACGCCGATTTCCGGTCCGGCATGGGTCGGCAGCAGCAGATCGGCCTCGCGCGCCATCGAGCTGGTCGGCACATTGACCACCACCGCAATGGTCTGGCCCTGCGCCTTGCAGTGGCGCAGCGCGGCGAGCGTATCGGCGGTTTCCCCGCTCTGCGAGATGAACAGCGACAGCCCGCCCGGCTCCATCACCGGTTCGCGGTAACGGAACTCGCTGGCGAAATCGATATCGGCAGGAAGCCGCGCGAACTGTTCGAACCAGTACTTGGCGACCATCCCGGCATAGTAGCTCGTCCCGCAGGCGACGATGGTAACACGGTTGATGCTCGACAGGTCGAAATCGAATTGCGGCAACGCCACGGTCTGATCGACCTGGCGGATGTAGCTGCGCAAGGTCTGCGCCACGACGGTCGGCTGCTCGAAGATCTCCTTCTGCATGAAGTGGCGGTAATTGCCCTTCTCGATCTCCGCTGCCGATGCGCCCGAAGTGGTGATCTCGCGGGTGACCGGGTGGTTGTCCTTGTCGAAAATCTGCGCGCCTTTGCGGGTGATCACCACCCAGTCGCCTTCATCGAGATAAGCGATCTTTTGGGTGAGCGGAGCCAGCGCCAGCGCATCGGAACCGAGGTAGGTCTCGCCCTCTCCGTACCCTACGACCAAGGGCGAGCCGAGCCGCGCGCCGATCAGCATGTCTGGATGGGTGCGGAACGCGATGGCGAGCGCGAAGGCCCCGCGCAGCTGCGGCAGCGCGGCCTTGACCGCGTCTTCCGGGCTCGACCCTTGTTCGACCAGCTCGGAGACGAGGTGCGCGACCACTTCGGTATCGGTCTCGCTTTCGAACTTGCGCCCGCGCGCGCTCAGCGCATCACGCAGCTGCCGAAAATTCTCGATGATGCCGTTGTGGACCAGTGCGAGCTGTTCGGTGGCGTGCGGATGGGCATTGGCTGCGGTCGGCGCGCCGTGCGTCGCCCAGCGGGTGTGGGCGATCCCGGTGGTGCCGGGCGCGGGATGTGCCGCGAGCTCACGGACCAGATTGACCAACTTGCCCGGCGCGCGGCGACGGATCAGTTCGCCATCATACACGGTGCAGACCCCGGCGCTGTCATAGCCGCGATATTCCATCCGCCGCAGCCCATCGACCAGCCGGTCCGCGACCTGTTCCTTGCCGACGATGCCGATAATTCCGCACATGCTTTGGGGTGCTTTCTCTACAGGAGGTAAGGTACCCGGATGCCCGGCAACTGCGCCGGAAAGTCCTTGGTGTTGCGCGTAACGAGCACACGGCTGCGCAATTGTGCCGTCGCGAGAATGATTGCATCCGGCGACTTTAGTCGAGGACGTTCACGGCGCAGGGCCGCGGCGCGGATGCCAATCTCTGCATCGACTTCATCAACGATGAATCCCCCGAGGAATTTCTCGGTCCGACGCAAAGCTTCAGCCGACCCTTTGGACATCACCTCAACCCAAACCATCCTGCTGATCCAAACTTGCCCGGAAAGTCCGGCTGCCCGAGCAATTTCAGCCTTGGCCGGCATCAATCCCGCCAAGGCGTCAATCAGGATATTGGAGTCAAAGGTAAACCCGCTCACTGCGATTCCGGCTTGCGCACGGGCGGATAAATGCCCTTCTGCATATCGAGATAAATCTGCCTCTGGCGATCGTCCTCTTCGTCAAAGAGCTCAGGAAACTCTGCTTTCACATCCTCATAGTCATCGTCCCACGGCCGGGTCCATGACGCACGCTCGCGGCGCTGCCATTCGACCGAATCGCCAATCTCGACACTGCCCTTCCAAGCGCCGAAACCTGCTTCCAACCAATCGAGGTTACCGGCAGGCAATGATTGCGATTTATAGGCGCTCACCGCCTCGCGCAGCACCGACGCGCGCGACTTGCCCTGCTCAGCCGCGCGGGCATCGAGCCATTCGATGTCCTCTTCGGGCAAGTCGGCGAGGATGCGGGTCATTGATATACTGATATCATGTCATGATATCATGTCAAGAGGCGTTGATCCGGGAGCAACTGGTCTGATTTGCCGATGTTACACTTCTCGCAAAGTGTCTGAAGGTTTTCTTCGACCGTTTCACCGCCATTTGCCCAAGCCAAAATGTGATCAACGTGGAGAATGGTGTTCGGGTTCTTGGCCGGACTATCACCGCACATCTGGCAAATGCACGAGTGCTTGATCAGGACCTTGGCTCGGAGCCGCCAGTTTACGTCGCGTGGTGTTCGACGACGCATATTTACCTTCAAGTGGCGACTAGGTTCCGAAGGCTGCTGACTTTCTTCTGCGCCGCTGTCCAACTCCACATATCGTGCAAATGCCAGCAAGGCCTTGTTCCACGAGCCAAAACGCTTTTCGTATGTAGCCAAAGAAAATAGCGATCCGACGCTTTTGCCTTTGACCTCGCGCCCAAACGGCTGTCGCCCGATCTTCGTCCATACATTGGCGATGTTTTCAAAGAGCTCATCATTTGAAATGTCCTGGCGGTTTGCAACCTCCAAGCCGGATTTGAGCAGCGCGCCGTTCCAACTGCCCAGCTTCCTGAGAACTGTGGTTGCGCCAAAATTGCCGTGCTCGTCGTATTGAATCTTGGTGATCGCTTGTGTTTCAAGTTTGGCCGCTACGCGACGCAAATCCTCGGCGATTTCCTCCGAAGTGATATCTCGGCGATTGAGCCGAACTTGAAAATTGGCGGTCACCCCTTCTTCTCCGCCTTTTTCTTTTTCATCGCATCGTGGAAGCGGTCGGCCCAGCCCGGTTTGACCAGTTGTTCGCCGCGCACCAGTCGCAGTTCGCCGGCGGCAACGTCGCGGGTTACCGCGCTGCCCGCTGCGACGATCGCATCGGCACCGATCTTGACCGGGGCGACCAGCGCCGAATTGCTGCCGATGAAGGCGCGTTCGCCGATCACGGTCTTGTGCTTGAAATAGCCATCGTAGTTGCAGGTGATCGTGCCCGCGCCGATGTTGGCCCCGGCCCCAACCTCGGCATCGCCGATGTAGGACAAGTGGTTGGCCTTGGCGCCCGCGCCCATGACCGACTTCTTGACCTCGACGAAGTTACCGATCTTGGCCTTTTCGCCCAGCACTGTTCCGGGCCGCAGCCGGGCGAACGGGCCGACCTCGCAGCCCGCGCCAATCACCGCGCCTTCGATATGACAGTTGGCGCGGATCTTGACCTTGTCTGACACCGAGACCCCGGGGCCGAAGACCACATTGGGTTCGATCAGCACATCGCGGCCGAGCTTGGTATCCCAAGCGAACCACACGGTGTCGGGAGCGACCAGCGAGGCACCGTCGTCCATCGCGCGGTGGCGGCGCACCGCCTGCCAGCGGGCTTCGGCCTCGGCCAGTTCGGCGCGGCTGTTGATCCCGGCAACTTCGTCAGCGTGGGTTTCGATAACCGCGCTGACCCGGCCCTGCTTCATGCCCAGCATGACCACATCGGGCAGATAGTATTCACCCGCCGCGTTAGTATTGGTGACCTGCGCAAGCAGCGGAAACAGGTCTTCGGCGCGCACTGCCATCAGGCCGGAATTGCACAGGTCAAGCTGGCGCTCGGCCGGGGAAGCGTCCTTGAATTCGACCATCTTGGCGATGGTCCGCGCGTCTTCGGAAACGATCCGGCCATAAGCTGCGGGATCGGCGGGGCGGAACCCCAGGACCACGCAGAGCGGCTGGTCCGCTTCATGGAGCCGGTCCAGCATCCGCTGCATCGTCGCAGCCGTCACGAACGGCACATCGCCGTAGAGGATCAGCACATCGCCCGCGAACCCGGCCAAGGCCGCCTCGGCCTGCTGCACCGCGTGGCCGGTGCCAAGCTGCGGGTCTTGCACGGCGATGGCCGCACGATCACCCAGCTGCGCCTCAAGCTGATCGCGGCCATGCCCGGCGACCACCACCGAGCGCGCCGGGTTCAGCTCCGCCGCGCTGGCCAGCAGGTGCTCGATCATCGGCCGCCCGGCGATCGGATGCAGCACCTTGTGCAGATCGCTTTTCATGCGGGTGCCCTTGCCAGCAGCGAGGGTGACGATAGCCAGAGGTGTTTGCGCGCTCATGCGGCAGCACATGCCACCAATTGATTGCACTTTCCACAACGCGCGT
>JANXUP010000099.1 GCA_025356175.1 Sphingomonadaceae bacterium
GGTGCCGCTTGCCAACCGCACCGTGCTTGATCTTGCCGGTGGCGGTGAGCTTGAAGCGCTTTTTGACGCCGCTCTTCGTCTTGAGCTTAGGCATTTTTGTCTCCTTGACATGAGACACGCTAGATCGGCCCTGGCAGCCTAGTTAGCCAGGCAGATCCTGAAACACGTGTCAGTGAAGCGCGCGCCCCTAATAGCGAATCGCGCAGAAAGCAAGCGGGGAAGCGTCAGGTTGCCGCAGCGTGCCGCGCCGCCCAGCGTCCGAACAATGCAATGACGGCGTAGCAAGCGGCGGGCACGACCAGCGCGGTCGTGAGTGACAACTGATCGGCCAGCGCCCCGGTCAGCAGCGGGACCACCGCCCCGCCGAAGATCGCGACGTTGATGATCCCCGATCCATCGGCAGCGCGCGGGCCAAGCTCCTCGCTCGCCAAGGTGAAGATCGTCGGAAACATGATCGAATTCATCAGGCCGATCGCCAGCAGGCTCCACGCGGCAACCGCGCCGCCGGTGTTGGCGGACACGGCAATGAGGAAGATCGCACCCACCGCATTGACTGCGAGCACTTTGCCCGGACTGACCAGCCGCAGCACCGCCGAGCCGATAAATCGCCCGATCAGCGCGCCGCCCCAGTAGTACGGGATGTAGGTTCCCGCAGCCGACGCGGTGACGCCGAGCACGCTCTGCTGCTGGAAATAGTTCACGATCAGCGAGCCGATCGAGACTTCCGCGCCGACGTAGAGAAAGATGCACAGCGCGCCGAACCCGAACCGGGTCTGTTTGAGCAAGGCCAGTCCCGCGGCGAGCGAGGTCGGCTCGTGTTTCTCGCCCTTGAGGCGGTTGCGGTTGAGCCAGACCACACCCGCAACGATTGCGATCGCGATGGCGAGGACGATGTAAGTGTTCACGACGGTGTGGGTTTCGGCCACGCGGTAGGCATCGAGTGCCGGGCCGCTGAGGTCCTTGGCCTGAACCTTTGCCAGTTCGCCGAGGATCAGCTTCGCACCGATCAACGGAAAGATGACCGTCCCTAGCGAATTGAATGCCTGCGCGAAAGTCAGTCGGCTAGACGTGGTCTTTGCCGGGCCGAGCAGCGAGATCAGCGGGTTGGTTACCACCTGGACCACCACAACCCCGCTCGCGAGCACGAACAGCGCCATCAGGAAAATGGGGTAAGCGGCGCTTTGCGAGGCGGGGATGAACAGCAGGCAGCCAATGGTCATCGTCACCAGTCCGACTGCTGCGCCGCGCATGTAGCCGATCCGCTTGACCAACCGCGCGCCCGGGATGCCGATCAGCGCATAGGCCCCGAAAAAGCAGAACTGGACCAGCATCGCTTCGGTGTAATTGAGCGTGAACAGCTCTTTCAGCTTGGGGATGATCACATCGTTTAGGCTGGTGATCCCGCCGAAGATGAAGAACAGGGCCATGACAAACAGGCGCAGCTCGGGAGCATCGATGTGCTCGCCGCCGGCGTGTGTTGCAGTAACCGGTGCAGCCATAGTTCTCTCTCCCCGATGGTGGCGCGGCCTGGGTTCAGGTCCGCCCGGCGGCCAGTTTTGGCGGTGCCCCCGCCCTTGTCCAGCCGTGTACGCATTGCAGCCCCCGATTGATAACGTTCTCAACAGCTGCTGACAAATGCTTTGTTGCAGCGCTGCGCAGCATGCCCTTGCCAAGTTTAATCGCGCGATTAAAACGCTGGCAAAGGGAGAGATTCGCGCCATGTCGATATTGTATGACGAGGGCCAGCAGGCCATCGCCACCGAAAGCCGCCGCGTGCTCGATGCGCGGATGGACAAGGGCCGCTTGCTGGCGCTGCTCGAGCAGGTCGGCAGGATCGATCAGCCGTTCTGGGATACTGCGGTCGAGCAAGGCTGGACTGCTTTGGCTGTGCCCGAAGTACACGGCGGGCTGGGACTGGGGCTGATCGAACTGGGACTGGTGGCGCAGGCCGCCGGTGCGGCAACCTCGGGCGCGCCGTTCCTCACGGTGGGTTACGGCGCGGCGCAGGCCCTGCTCGCCGCCGGGCAGACTGGTGACCTGGCTGCGCTGGCGGCGGGCGAGAAGCTCGCCACGGTGGCTTTCGCTGAGGGCAGCGATCCGCTTCCTGCCGGGTCAGCGGTGACCTATGCGGACGGCAAGCTCCATGGAACCAAGCCTGCGGTGATCGGCGGGCTCAAGGCCGATATCGCGGTCGTGCTGGCGCGAATCGACTGGCAGCCGGTACTCGTCATGGCGGACCTTTCCGATGTCACCCGGACCGCGGTGCCAAGCTTCGACAATTCGCGGCTCTATGCCGATCTGACTTTCGCCGGCACCCCTGCGACAGTGCTTGCCGAGGGCCAGACCGCGCTCGACCTTGCGCGCGACGTGCTCGCCCGGATGGCGGTGGTCACCGCGCACGAGCAGGTCGGCGGGGCCGAGGCGTTGCTGAACATCGCGCGCGACTATTCGCTGACCCGCAAGGCGTTCGGTCAGCCGATCGGCGCATTCCAGTCGATCAAGCACCGCATCGCCGAGCTTTATGGCTTGATTGAAGTCGCCCGCGCCAACTGCATCCACGCTGCGGCGAGCGAAGGCACGGATGAATTCCTGATCGCCGCCGCCGACGCGCGGCTGTCCGCAACCGAGGCATATGACACCGCCTCGCGCGATTGCGTGCAGATCCACGGCGGGATCGGGGTGACCTGGGAACAAGGCCTCCACCTCCACATGCGCCGCGCGCGCACTTTGGGGATCGAGCAGGGTAACCTGCTGTTCTGGGAAGACCTGTTGGTCGATCAACTTGCAGGAGCCGCAGCATGAGCGAACTCGAAACCTATCGCCAAAGCGCGCGCGTCTTTCTGGACAGCATGGCCCCCAAATACGCCCGCCCGGCACGCAGCGGCAACACGGTCGAGCAAGACCTGGCGCTCGGCCGGCAATATATGGCGGCGCGTTATGACGCCGGGTTTGCCGGGATCAACTGGTCGCCCGAATTTGGCGGGCAGGGGCTCAGCAACCTCCACAAGATCGCCTTCGATGCCGAGGAAATGCAGTACGGCATGCCGGTGGGCTTCTTCGGGATTTCGCTGGGCATGCCGGTGCCGATGATGATCCATTACGGCCAGGACCGTGACTTTGTGAAGGAGCGCGTAACCAAGGCGCTGCGCGGCGAGGAAATCTGGTGCCAGCTGTTCTCCGAACCCTCGGGCGGGTCGGATCTGGCGGCGCTGCGCACCAAAGTCGAACCCGATGGCAACGGCTGGCGGATGAACGGGCAAAAGGTCTGGACCAGCTGGGCGCAATATGCCGATTACGGCGTGATCGTCACCCGCAGCGATCCCACTGTGGCCAAACACAAGGGGCTCACATACTTCTGGGTCGACATGAAGGCACCGGGCGTTGAAGTTCGCCCGATCAAGCTTGCCGGCGGGGACAGCCACGTCAACGAGGTGTTCTTCGACAACGTCCGGCTCGAGGACGAGCAGCGCATGGGCGAAGTCGGCGGCGGGTTTGGCCTGGCGCTGCACACGCTGATGATCGAACGCTACATCGCCACCGACAGCGCCGGGTTCGGGCCGCATCTCGATCTCTTCGTCAAGCTCGCCAAGGAAACCACGCTGAATGGCCGCCCGGCGATCGAGGACGGCCGGATCCGTTCGGCGATCGCGCGCAACCACGCGATGCGCGCCGGGCTCGATTCGATCACTCGCCGCGCCATGCTGATGATGCAGGCCGGGATGCAGCCGGGCCCCGAAGGGTCACTGCAGAAGCTGGTCGCAGTGCGCAGCCGGCAGAAGTTGTCCGAACTCGCGCTCGATCTGCAAGGCACCGCCGCGCTGCCGTTCGATGAGCACGCCTATGTCAAGGAAGACTGGGGCACCAGCTGGCTCAACGCGCCGACCGGACGGATCGCCGGGGGTTCGGACGAAGTGCTGCTTAACACCATCGCCGAAAAGGTGCTGGGCCTCCCGCAGGACTACCGGCCCGACAAGGGCATCCCGTTCAACCAGATCCCGGCCTGAGCTTGATCTTTCCCGGTGAAGGTTGGATGGGCGGCTGGTGGCGGCCCTGACGGAGAACTGACGCGCGATGTACCAGCTCCTAACCGGCCTCCGGGTGATCGAGGTTTCCTCGTTCGTCGCCTCGCCCACTGCGGGATTGTATCTGGCGCAGTTGGGGGCCGAGGTGATCCGGGTCGATCACAAGGCTGGCGGGCTGGACTATGATCGCGCGCTGCTGACCCGCGAAGGCCGCAGCCTTGCCTGGGAAAACCTCAACCGCGCCAAGAAAAGCGTCGCGCTTGATCTGCAGAGCAAAGAAGGCCGCGCCATGCTGGTCGAACTGGTGCGCAAAACGGGCGTGCTGATCACCAACCTGCCGGTCGATTCCTTCCTGAGCCACGCGGCGATTGCTGCGGAGTGCCCCGAACTGGTTTCGGTGCGGATCATGGGCTGGCACGATGGCCGCCAGGCGATGGACTTCACCGTCAACGCCGCGAGCGGATATCCGCTGATGACTGGCCCCGCCGACTGGGATCCGGCCACCGCTCCGCCAATCAACCAACCGCTGCCCGCTTGGGATTTCATCACCGGGGCCTACTGCGCCTTCGCCTTGCTCGCCGGCCTGCGCCACCGCGACGCGACCGGCGCGGGGATCGAAATGCGGGTGCCGCTTGGCGACGTGGCGATCGGCACCGCCGCAAACAGCGGCGCAATGGCCGAGATGCTCTACCGCGGCGCCGATCGCGAGCGGCTCGGCAATGCCATCTGGGGCGCACTGGGACGCGATTTCACCAGCCGCGACGGCAAGCGTTTCATGGTCGCCGCGCTTACCGCCAAGCAGTGGCATGCGCTGATCGGCGCGCTTGGGGTGAATGACCAGATCGCTGCTCTTGAAGCATCGAGCGGGCTGAGCTTTGCGATTAGCGATGCCAACCGCTTCGACCAGCGCGAGTGCATTTTCGCAATCCTGCAGGGTGCAGCGGGGCAGCTCGATTATGCCGAGCTGGCGCAGCGGTTGAGCGCAGCGGGGGCGACCTTCGAGCACTACCGCACGATGTACGAAATGGCCCGCGATCCGCAGCTGGTTACGGACAATCCGCTGTTCGGTCCATCACCCGTCAACCCCAGCGGGTTCATCTATCCAGCGACCCGCTCGTTCGCCAATGTGCCAAATATGCCAGTGGGCGATCCCCGGCCCGCGCCTTACCTCGGCGAGCACAGCGAGGAGGTTTTGGGCGTGCGGCTCGGACTGTCATCGGACGCAGTCGCCGCGCTGATCGGGCGCGGTGTGGTGCGAACTAGCGACCGTGACGGCGACTAGGCCCCTAACCTGCCGTGCTGTCCTACATGGCGAGGCCGTGGCATGGTTGGACCATGTCCATGTCCTCGCCCAACCGGTCCCCTGCGCGCCTCCATACGAGGCCGCGTGCAAATAAATTTTTGCGCTTAGACTGTGGTCCAAGCGGTCCAAGCGTTCTGAAAGAGAGACGAACCGATGCTTCAACCTAGCCTGCGCCGCGCCGCCATCGTCGCCCCGATCCGCACTCCTGTTGGGAAATTCGGCGGGGCATTGGCCTCGGTCACTGCGGGCGAACTCGGCGGAGTTATTCTAAAGGCGCTCATCGAGCGCACCAAAATCGATCCCGCGCGGGTTGACGATGTCGTGTTCAGCCAGGGCTACGGCAACGGCGAGGCACCGTGCATCGGGCACTGGTCGTGGCTTGCCGCCGGGCTGCCGCTGGAAGTGCCCGGCTACCAGCTCGACCGGCGCTGCGGCTCGGGCCTGCAAGCAATCGCCAACGCTGCGATGATGGTCCAGACCGGGATGAGCGACGTGGTGGTCGCAGGCGGGTGCGAGAGCATGTCGAACGTCGAGCACTACAGCACCGATATCCGCAAGGGTGTGCGCGCCGGCAACCTGACGCTGCACGACCGGCTGACCCGGGGCCGGGTGATGAGCCAGCCGGTCGAACGCTTCGGGGTGATCAGCGGCATGATCGAAACTGCCGAAAACCTCGCCAAGGACTGGAACATCAGCCGCGAAGCCTGCGACGCCTATGCCGCGCGCAGCCACCAGCGCGCCGCTGCGGCCTGGGCGGCGGGCAAGTTCGACGATGAACTTGTGCCAGTGACGATCCCGCAAAAGAAGGGCGATCCCATCGTCTTTGCGCACGACGAAGGCTACCGCGCCGATGCCACGTTGGAAAGCCTAGGCAAGCTCCGTCCGCTCGAAGGCGGCGTGGTAACCGCTGGCAATGCCAGCCAGCAGAACGATGCCGCTGCCGCCTGCCTGGTGGTGGCCGAAGACAAGCTCGAGGAACTGGGGCTTGAACCGATTGCGTGGTTCCATTCGTGGGCCGCCGCCGGGGTCGATCCGAGCCGGATGGGTTACGGCCCGGTGCCCGCGACCGAACGGCTGTTCGCGCGCAACGGCTTGTCGATGGCTGATATGGGCCTGATCGAGCTTAACGAGGCCTTCGCGCCGCAGGTGCTCGCCTGCCTCAAAGGCTGGGGCTGGGCGGACGATGACAGCCGCCATGACATGCTCAACGTCAACGGCTCCGGCATCTCGCTCGGCCATCCGATCGGCGCGACCGGCGGGCGCATCCTCGCCAACCTCACCCGCGAGATGCAGCGGCGCGATGTGCGCTACGGCCTTGAAACGATGTGCATCGGCGGCGGACAGGGGATCGCTGCGGTGTTCGAGAAGGCGTGAATTTCGGCGGATTTCTTGAAACGGCGCAGGCTTACCGCGATGCTGCGCGCAATGCGGCAACGGCAATCGACCCGGCCAACCAGCGCGCGCATCATGGCTTTGCCTGGATCGCGACCAGCGTTGCCGCGCTGGAAGCAGTGGCTGGTTGGCTGGCGAGCGGAAACGGCTACGAACTCGACCAGCAGGTAACGCAGCTCGCTTTCGCTGAAATCATTGCCCAGCTCTGCGGGGGACTGCCGATGGGGCAGAACGAGCTGATGCGTCCGGCCGACCTTGGCCTTGATGCGCGGGAAGTCGGCGAAGCTTGCGCCGACCTGCTGCAAGCCGATTTGGCTGCGTGCCGCACCGCTGTCGCCAAGGCGCTCGGCGAGAGCCGCTGGCCGAGCGAAAGCCTTGGCGATGCCGAGCTCGACACCATCCGTGACCAGTTTCGCCGCTTCACTGATGCCGAAATCATCCCGCACGCACACAAGTGGCACCTCGCCAACGCGCTGATCCCCGACGCAACGGTCAAGGCAATGGCCGATCTTGGCACTTTCGGCGCGACAATTCCTGAAACTTACGGCGGGCTCGGCCTGTCCAAGCTGGTGATGTGCCTGATCACCGAGGAACTGTCGCGCGGCTGGATCGGCGCGGGTTCGCTTGGCACCCGCAGCGAGATTGCGGGGGAGCTCATCGCCGGTTCGGGCACCACTGCGCAAAAGGCGCACTGGTTGCCGCTGATCGCCAGCGGCGAAGTGCTGCCGACCGCGGTATTCACCGAACCCGATGTCGGCTCCGACCTTGGCGCGCTGCAGACCCGCGCACGGCGCGATCGCGAAGGTTGGGCGATCGACGGGGCGAAGACGTGGATCACCCATGCCAGCCGCTCCGACCTGATGACCCTGCTTGCCCGGACTGTGCCCGATGCGAAGGGCTATGCCGGGTTGTCGATGTTGCTGGTGGCCAAGCAGCGCGGCAGCGAACATGACCCGTTCCCCGCCGAAGGCCTGAGCGGCAGCGAGATCGAAGTGCTCGGCTATCGCGGCATGCGCGAATATGCACTGCAGTTTGACGGTCTGCGCGCATCTTCCGATGCGGTGCTCGGCGGGGAAGAGGGGCAGGGCTTCAAGCAGCTGATGCACACCTTCGAAGCCGCACGAATCCAGACCGCCGCCCGCGCTGTTGGGGTGGCCAAGCGGGCGCTGGAACTGGGCCTCGACTATGCCTTGGCGCGCAAGCAGTTCGGCAAGGCACTGATCCAATTCCCGCGCGTTGCCGACAAGCTGGCGATGAGCCTCACCGACTTCGTGATGGCGCGGGAACTTACTTATGCGGCAGCCCGCGCCAAGGATACCGGCAAGCGGTGTGATATCGAGGCCGGCATGGCAAAGCTGTTCGCCGCACGCGCTGCATGGAGCAACGCCGATTCCGCGCTGCAAGTGCATGGCGGCAATGGCTACGCGCTCGAATTTGAGATCAGCAGGGTGCTGTGCGATGCCCGCATCCTCAACATCTTTGAAGGCGCGGCGGAAATCCAGGCGCAGGTGATCGCCAAGGGCCTGCTGGAAGGGCGCAACTGATGACCGAGAACAACGACATTGCCGAAATCCGCCGCGCGGTGCAGGCGCTGTGCGCGGAATTCCCCGGCGAATACTGGCGCGAGAAAGACCGTGACCGGGCCTATCCCGGCGAGTTCGTCGATGCGCTGACCAAGGCCGGGTTCCTCGCTGCGCTGATCCCTGAGGAGTTCGGCGGTTCGGGGCTCAAGCTTGATGCGGCGGCGGTGATAATGGAGGAAATCCAGTCGTCGGGCTGCAACGGGGCTTCGGCCCACGCGCAGATGTACATCATGAACACGCTGCTGCGGTATGGCTCGTCCGAGCAGAAGGCGCAGTACCTGCCCGGCATCGCCGATGGCTCGTTGCGCTTGCAGGCGTTCGGGGTTTCCGAACCGACCAGCGGCACCGATACGCTGTCGCTGCGGACCGTCGCGGTCAGGGATGGCGATCACTACGTCATCAACGGCCAGAAGATCTGGACCAGCCGCGCCGAGCATTCGGACCTCATGCTGCTGCTCGCCCGCACCACCCCGCGCGACCAGGCGGCGAGCAAGACCGAGGGCCTGTCGATCTTCCTCGTCGATATGCGCGCCGCGCTGGGGAGCGGCCTGACCATCAAGCCGATCCGCACGATGATGAATCACTCGACCACCGAGGTGTTCTTCGATGACTTGCGCATCCCAGCGAGCAGCCTGATCGGCGAAGAGGGCAAGGGCTTCCGCTACATCCTTTCCGGCATGAACGCCGAACGCATTCTGATCGCGGCGGAATGCGTTGGCGATGCCAAGTGGTTCATCGACAAGGCCACCGCTTACGCCAAGGACCGCAGTGTGTTCGCGCGGCCGATCGGGCAGAACCAGGGCGTCCAGTTTCCGATCGCGCGGTGCTATGCGCAGATGCGTGCAGCCGAGCTGATGGTGCATCATGCGGCGCAGGTTTATGATCAGGGCGGCAACCCCGGGGCCGAAGCCAACATGGCCAAGCTCCTCGCCTCCGAAGCCAGCTGGGCCGCCGCCGACATGTGCGTGCAGACCTTCGGCGGGTTCGGTTTTGCCGAGGAATACGATGTCGAGCGCAAGTTCCGTGAGGCGCGGCTCTATACAGTCGCGCCGATCAGCACGAACCTGATCCTGAGCTACCTTGCCGAGCACGTACTGGGGCTGCCGCGCAGCTATTGAACGGGTGCGGTTGCACCCCGATTTAGCGCGCTATCTCAATAGACAATGCCAGCCGATTACGTGACACTCACCCCGGTTCGAATCGGGGGAGAGCAACGTGAAGGCTGGCTGGAAGCTTCTATTGCCCGCGCTTGCGCTGCTCCCATTGGCTGCACAGGGCGATACCCCGCCACAAGTCGTGCTCGCCACTCCGGGGACGGGCGGCGCCAGCAGCGGCGCGGTTGACCGCTTCACTTTGCGTTTCTCCGAAGCAATGGTGCCGCTGGGCGATCCGCGCGCCAAGCCGGCGGCGGTGAGCGATTGCCCCGGCACCTCGACAGGGCGCTGGGCCGATCAGCAGACTTTCGTGATCGAATTTGGCCGCGCCTTGCCCGGCGGCATCACTTGTAAAGTCGATTTGCGGCCCGGCCTTGCCACGCTGCGCGGCGGGCGAATCCAGGGCAAGGCGAGCTTCGCGATCGACACCGGCGGTCCTGCGGTGGTCGCGGTGCTCGCGCCCGGCTTCGGCGATGACGAGATCGACGAGGATCAGGTGTTTCTGGTCGCCACCACCGTGCCCGCGAGCCCGGCCTCGGTCGCCGCGAAAGCGAGCTGCGCGGTCGACGGGATCGGCGAGGCGGCGGCGGTCGATGTGCTTCCGGCTTCGACCGTCGACCAGATCCTCAATGGGCTGGGAAACAGCGATTACCGCCGCACTAGCTTCCTGACCGATGCTCAGGTCGGCGATGACCTGCCGAGCGATCCGGCTGCGCGGCGCACGGCACTGCGCAATGTCCTGGCATTGAAGTGCCGCCGTCCGCTCCCGCCCAAGCATGACATGTCACTGGTCTGGCCGGGCACGATCGTGAGCCCCGCAGGCAAGCCCGCCGGCCGCGACCAGCGCTATGATTTTACCGTGCGCGAAGCCTTCGCTGCCAACTTCGAATGCAGCCGGGTCAACGGCCGCGCCGCCTGCAACCCGATCACTCCGGCGCATGTCCGCTTTACCGCGCCGATCGACCGTGCGGTGGCAATGCGGGTGCGGCTGCGCTTTGCCGACGGGACCGAGCGCATGCCGACCATCAACGACGATCAGAAGAACTCCGCGCAGGTTTCCGATCTTGATTTCGCTGGCGGCTTCCCGGCCGACAGCACTGCGCAGTTGGTGCTCCCCAGCGGAATCAGGGACTTGTCGGGCCGGCTGCTGGCCAATGCGACGCGCTTTCCGCTGCCGGTACGCTTTGCCTTGGCGCCGCCGCTGGTCAAATTCGCCGCCGCCTTCGGGATCATCGAGGCGAGCGAGGGCGCGAGCTTGCCGGTAACCGTGCGCGCGGTCGAACCGTCGCTCGCTGGTAAGGCCGCCTCAATCGCCGGGCAGAGCCAGCGCGTGGCCGACGACGATGTGCAGATCGCCGCCTGGCTGCGCCGGCTCGATAAGGCCGAGAACCGCGACTACACATATACCGAGCACAAGGACGGCACCAGCACGGCAGTCAACCATACCCGCGACAAGCCGCTGCTGATGCCGGGTGGCCACGCCTTGCAGCTGGGCCTGCCGGGCAAGGGCAAGGACTTCGAGGTGGTCGGCATCCCGCTGCCGGGCAAGGGTTTCCACGTGGTCGAACTGGCCAGTCCGGCGCTGGGCGCGGCGCTGCTCGGGCGGCCGGTGCCGCGCTATGTCGCGACCGGGGCGCTGGTCACCGACATGGCGGTGCACTTCAAGTGGGGCCGTGAAAGCTCGCTGGTCTGGGTGACTTCGCTTGCCGACGCGGCGCCGGTTGCCGGGGCTGAGGTGCGGATCTCCAACGCCTGCGACGGCAAGCTAATGGCCTTCGGCAAGACCGACGCGACCGGGCTGCTCAAGGTGGGCGGCATCCTCAACGAACCAAACCTTGGCGGCGGCTGTGACGACGAACAGGATCCGCCATTGATGGTTTCGGCACGGTCGAACGGCGACATGAGCTTCACCCTGTCGAACTGGAATGAAGGCATTTCGCCATACGACTTCGAAATGTCGTTCGGTTCATCGGATCAGAATGACATCATCCATACGATCTTCGATCGCGCGCTGGTCCGGGTGGGTGAAACGGTCCACTTCAAGCAGGTAATGCGTCACCCGGTTGGCGCAGGCTTTGCCTATCCGGGCGGGCTGACCGGCAAGCTCGTCTTCCGCCACCAGGGCAGCGACACCCAGTTCTCGCAGCCGGTGACGATCGGCGCGGGCGGGACCAGCGATGGCGAATGGAATGTGCCGCAAGGCGCGCCACTCGGCGATTATGACCTGACTATCGAGGTTGGCGACAAAACGATCTACACCGGGCAATCGGTGCGCGTCGACGAATACAAGCTGCCCAACATGCGTGCGACGATCCAGGGGCCGAAGGACGCATTGGTCCAGCCAGGGTCAGTCCCGCTGGCGTTGTTCGTGGGCTACCTTTCGGGCGGCGGCGCAGGCGGCCTGCCGGTGACCTTGCGCACCGATTACAACAGTTACGCCCCCGATCCCAAGGGCTGGGACGGGTTTACCTTTGGCGGCGCAGCGCTCGAGGAAGGTACCCGCCCGCTCGACAGCTACCAGCAAGCTCCCGTGCCAACGCTGCCGTTTGCGGAAACCCTGCCCGCCACTCTGGGCGCAGACGGCACGGCCAAGGTCGATCTGCCGGTCAGCCAGCAGATCACCCAGCCGGTCTCGCTGAGTGTCGAGATGGACTATGCCGATGCCAACGGCGAGACGATGACCGCCGGGCGTCGCCTGACGCTCTATCCCGCGGCGCTGCAAGTCGGCCTCAAGACCGACGGCTGGATGATGCGCGGCGATGATTTGCGGCTGCAGGCTGTGGTGCTCGGGCTCGACGGACAGCCGCTGGCGGGGCGCACGGTGCAGGTCGATCTCTATTCGCGCGAAATCCTTACCGCGCGGCGGCGGTTGATCGGCGGCTTTTACGCTTACGACAACCAGGAACGGATCACCAAGCTGACCGGCGGGTGCATCACCCGCACCGACAAGACCGGGCGGGCCAGTTGCAAGCTCGCGCCGGGCATTTCGGGCGAAGTCACCATGATCGCCCGTGCCAAGGACGATCAGGGCCGGGAAAGCCGGGCCGTGCAGTCGGTCTGGCTCGCGGGCAAGAACGACTGGTGGTTCGGCGGTGACAACGGCGACCGGATGGACCTGATCCCCGAGAAGATCGAGTACAAGGCCGGCGATACCGCGCGCTTTCAGGTGCGGATGCCGTTCCGCGCCGCCGAGGCGCTGGTCACGGTTGAGCGCGAAGGGGTGCTCTCCAGCTTCGTCACCCAGCTTTCAGGCGCGGATCCGGTGGTCGAGGTCAAGCTGCCGGCGAGTTATGCGCCTAATGTCTACGTCTCGGTCATGGCCGTGCGCGGGCGCGTCAAGGGCGGCAGTCTGTGGCTGGCGGACATGGCGCGTGACTGGAACCTGCCGTTCTTCAGCCAGGATGCGGCGAGCCCGACTGCCACGGTCGATCTTGGCAAGCCAAGCTACCGGATCGGGCTGGCCCAGATCAAGGTTGGCTGGGAAGGGCACCAGCTGGGCGTTTCCCTGAAGACCGATCGGCCGAAATACGCGGTGCGCGGGACCGCCAATGTCACCGTTGCGGTCAAGGATCCCTCCGGCCGCCCGGCGAGCAGCGCCGATGTTGCCTTCGTCGCGGTGGATGAAGCGCTGCTCTCGTTGATGCCCAACAAAAGCTGGGATGTGCTCAGCGCGATGATGGGCGAACGCAACCTCGAAGTTGCCACCTCGACCGCGCAGATGCAAGTCGTCGGCAAGCGGCATTACGGCAAGAAGGCGGTCGCTGCGGGCGGCGGCGGCGGGGCTGGGGATGCCTCGGGTGTCAACCGCGAGAACTTCAAGCCGGTGCTGCTGTGGCAAGGCCACGTCACGCTCGACGCCAATGGCGAGGCGCATGTCGCGGTGCCGCTGTCCGATGCGCTGTCCAGCTTCAAGCTGGTCGCTGTCGCCACCGATGGCGCGCAGCTGTTTGGCACCGGCGAAACCGCGATCCGCACCGCGCAGGACCTGTCGCTCTATTCGGGATTGCCGGCAATCGTGCGGACCGGCGATCACTATGACGCGGTGTTCACGCTGCGCAACGCGTCCGACAAGGCGATGAAGATTACCGCCGAACTGCAGCTTGAACCCGCGATCGCCGCGGTCAAGCCGCAAACGATCTCGCTTCCCGCGGGCGGTGCGGGGCAGGTGCGCTGGAGCCTTGATGCGCCGCCGGCACCGGGCGTGCTCAAGTGGACGGTCAAGGTGCGCAGCAATGACGGCAAGGCCAGCGACAGCCTGACTGCGACGCAGGAAATCATCCCGGCGGTCCCGGTCGAGGTCTGGGCGGCGAGCCTGCTTCGGGTCGGCGATCCGGCACCGACGATCGCGGCGCCAATGGGCGCGCTGCCCGGCGGCTTTGTGACCGTAGACCTGAGTGACACGCTGGCCGCGCCGCTGGGCGGGGTGCGCGATTACATGATCGCCTATCCTTACGACTGCTTCGAGCAGCGTCTGTCCAAGATCGTCGTCTCAGGCGACAGCGCCAGCTGGACTGTGCTGGCGGCGGCCTTGCCGACCTATCTCGATAGCGACGGGCTGGTGCGATACTGGCCCGACGCGCAATTGCGGGGGTCGAGCGAACTCACCGCTTATGTGCTGGCAATAACCAGTGCTGCAGGGCTGCCGCTACCCGATGATGCCAAGGCGAAAATGGTTGCCGGGCTGCAAGGCGTGGTCGAAGGGCGGATCGACCGCAGCCGCCATTTCGAGGCGGACGAACGGCTGGTGCGGATCGCGGCGCTGAGCGCGCTGGCGCGTGCCGGAGCGGCCAAGCCTGGCCTTGTAGCCAAGATCGACATGGTCCCTGCCGAAATGCCGACCTCGGCATTGGCCGACTGGATCGTGGCGCTTGATCGGCTGCCCGGCGCGCCGCGTGCCGCGATGCTGCGCGCTGCCGCCGAGGGCGAACTGCGCAAGCGGCTGGTCTACGAAGGCACGAGGTTCGACCTTTCGGACAACAACAAAGCGCCGTGGTGGATGATGACCAGCGCTGACGAAATGGCGCTGAAGACGCTCGATGCGGTGATGGGCAAGTCCGCCTGGGCGAGCGACGTTCCCAAGATGATGGTCGGTGCCGGGGCCCGGCAGATGCGCGGCCATTGGGATACCACCCCGGCCAATGCCTGGGGCGCGGTGGTCTCGCGGCGCTTTGCCGCCAAGTATCCGGCTTCCGCCATCGCGGGCACCACGCATGTCGAGCTGGGTGGCGGGATCATCGACCTCACCTGGCCGCGCCAGGCTACGAGTGCACCGGCGCAGCTCCCGCTGGTCAACGGGCCGTTGACGCTGGCACAAAGCGGCGGAGCGGGGCCGTGGGCAACGGTTGCGGTTCATGCCGCGGTGCCGCTGACCCAGCCGCTTAACGCCGGGTACAAGCTGACCCGCGAAATGTCGGTCGTGTCGGCCAAGCAGGCGGGCAAGCTCTCGCAAGGCGATGTGGTGCGGGTACGCCTGACGATCGAGGCCAGCGCCGAGCGGACCTGGGTGGCCTTGTCCGATCCGCTGCCTCCCGGCGCGGTGGTTGTGTCCTCGCTCGGCGGGCAATCGCAGCAGCTTCAGGCGGACGAGAAGAGCGAGGGCGCCTGGCCGGCCTATCGGCAAAGCAGTCGCGGCACCTGGCAAGCGTTCTTCGATTGGCTGCCGCGCGGGACCACGGTGATTGAATATACCTTGCGATTGAACACCGCAGGCACTTTCGCACTGCCGCCAGCGCGGGTCGAGGCGATGTACGCACCCGAAATCGGCGGCCAGTTCCCGATTGCTCCGGTGACGGTGTGGGCTTCCTAGCCTATCTGCCGCAGCGCCGCCGCAACCGGGTGCTGTTGGGGCTGGCGCTGCTGTTCGGGCTGCTTGGCGTGGCGCTCGACTGGCGCACCGCGCCGCCCGATGTGCCGGCCTTCGCCGACCTTAAGGATAACTGGAAGTCGAGCGAGGCCTGGCTGTACGACCGCGACGGCGGCCTGCTCGACGAAGTGCGGATCGACTTCGCGATGCGGCGGCTGGCGTGGACGCCGATCGGCACGATCAATCCGGAATTGCGCCGCGATGTGGTGATGGCCGAGGATCACCGCTTCGCCAGCCATGGCGGGGTCGACTGGCTGGCGCTCGGCGGATCGCTCTATAACCGCAGCCAGGGCGCGCGGAGCCGCGGAGCCTCGACCATTACCATGCAGGCCGCTGCGTTCCTGTGGCCCGAGATCGGTCGCCCGGGTGCGCGTAGCTGGTTTGACAAGCTGCGCCAGATGCGCGCCGCCTGGGCGCTCGAACACCGCTGGACCAAGGACCAGATCCTTGAGGCCTACCTCAACCTCGCCCCGTTCCGGGGGGAAACGCAAGGGGTTGGCGCCGCCGCGCTGGCGCTGTTCGGCAAGAGCCCGGACAAGCTCGATCGGCGCGAAGCCGCCTTGCTCATCGCCTTGCTGCGCGATCCTGCTGCCGCGCCGCCAGTGCTGGCACAGCGTGCCTGCCGGTTGCTCCCGGCCGCCGATTGCCCCGCGCTGGGCGCGCTGGCCGATACTGCGGCCAATGCCGGACGCTTGCACAGCCTCGATCCCGCGCTCGCGCCGCATCTTGCCGCGCACCTGTTGACCGCACCGGGGATGAAGGTCAGCACCACGCTCGATCCGGCGGTGCAGGTGCTCGCGGTCGATGCGCTGCGGCATCAGCTTCAGGGGCTGGGGCCGCGCCGGGTGCGTGACGGCGCGGTGGTGGTGCTCGACAACAAGAGCGGGGACGTGCTCGCTTACGTGGGCGGGGTGGGCCTCGGTTCGACCGCTGCCTCGGTCGATGGCGCGTCTGCTCTGCGCCAGGCCGGATCGACACTCAAGCCGCACCTTTATGCGCAGCTGATCGAGCGCAAATGGCTGACCGCTGCCTCGATCCTCGACGATTCGCCGGTCCAGCTCGACACCGCCTCGGGGCTTTATGTGCCGCGCAATTACGACAATGCCTTCATGGGACCGGTTTCGGCCCGGCGCGCGCTGGCGAATTCGCTCAACGTACCGGCGGTGCGCGCGCTGCTGCTCGACGGGGTGCAGGACTTCCGCGACCGGCTGTGGGACCTGGGCTACGATGGGCTTGAGGGCGATGGCTCCTACTACGGCTTCAGCCTTGCGCTCGGTTCGGCGGAGGTAACGCTGCTGCAGCAGGCCAACGCTTATCGCACTTTGGCCAACCTCGGCATGGCGAGCCCGATCCGGATGCTGGCCACCGATCCCAAGCCGGCCGCGCGCCAGATCCTCGATCCGGGTGCCGCGTGGATCGTGGGAGATATTCTCTCCGATCCCAGCGCGCGGGCGAGCACCTTCGGGGTGGATTCGGCGCTGCGGCTGCCATTCTGGACGGCGGCAAAGACCGGCACCAGCAAAGCCATGCGCGACAATTGGTGTATCGGCTACAGCGACCGTTTCACCGTTGCAGTGTGGGTCGGCAATCTTGAAGGCGACCCGATGCGAGCGATCTCGGGGACCAGCGGTGCGGCGCCGGTGTGGCGTGACGTTATGCTAGGCCTGCACCGCGCCCAGCCGGGCAAGCAGCCGGTCCGGCCTGAAGGCGTGCAGCCCGGCCAGGTCGATTTCGCCGCCCTGCGCGAGCCGCCACGGCACGAATGGTTCATGCCCGGAACCTCGCAGGGCACGTTCGCCTCGGCGCCGGGCTTCGCCCGGCGGCCGCGCATTGCCAATCCGGTTTCGGGCGCGGTCTATGCCTTCGACCCCGACATTCCGGCCATGCGCCAGTCAGTCGGCATCACGATCACGGGCGAAACCCAGAACCTGTCGCTGACCCTCGATGGCAAAGCTTTTGCGTCGGCCCAAGGCACTCCGCAGCTGCCGCTCATCAAGGGCAGCCATCTCCTCGCGCTAACCGATGAGACCGGGCGAGTCATGGACCGGGTGAGGTTTTCAGTCCGGTGAAACCGTGGCCTCAAGGCTTGACTGCGTGAACGTTATCATTTAGGTGAACGTTCACATTTACTAGGCAGTGCAGGAAATGCGCGCTTTTCCGGGGAGGACTTCGCTGATGAATGATTCGCGCAAGATCAGGTTCGATCGACTGTTGATCGGGGCCTCGATAGTCGCGATGGGTCTGGCAGCCCAGCCCGCGCTGGCGCAGGACACGGCCGGCGCTGACGAGGTCAAAGGCGACGAGATTGTCGTAACCGGCATCCGTGCCAGCCTTCGTAACGCGCTTGAATTAAAGCGCGATTCGCAAGGTGTGGTCGATTCGATCTCAGCTGAAGACATCGGCAAGTTTCCCGATACCAACCTGGCCGAAGCGCTGCAGCGCGTGACCGGGGTATCGATCGACCGCAGCGTCGGTGAAGGTTCCAAGGTGACCGTGCGCGGCTTCGGTCCGGACTTCAACCTGGTGCTGCTCAACGGCCGCCAGATGCCGACCTCGGGTCTGGGCAGCTGCTGCGAGGCACCGGCTTCGCGCAGCTTCGATTTTGCCAACCTGGCCGCCGAAGGCGTTGCCGGGGTTGAGGTTTACAAGTCCGGCCGCGCCAGCCTCCCCACCGGCGGCATCGGTTCAGTGATCAACATCAAGACCCCGCGTCCGCTCGATCGCCCCGGCTTTAGGGGCAGCTTCGCGGCCAAGGGTGTCTATGACCACACCTTCGAAGGCACCAATATCACGCCGGAGGTTTCGGGCATCGTCAGCAAGACCTTTGCCGATGATACCTGGGGCATCCTGCTCACCGGATCTTACCAGAAGCGCCGGGCCAGTCTGGCGCAGTTCAACGCCGGTTGGCGCGAAGGCTATCTCGGCAACGAAAACAACTGGGGCTCGCTGCCGGTCGATGCCAACGACTGGCGCGGCAATTTCGCGCAAGTTACCAATCACCCGAAAGCGACCGATGTCTATCAGGTAACCCAGAACGCCGGATATGACTTTACCGACATCACGCGTGAACGGATCAACGGGCAAGCGGTGCTGCAGATCAAGCCGAGCGATCATCTTCAGGTGCTGCTCGACTACACCTTCTCCGAGAACACGATCGACGCGCGGACCAACAGCATCGGCGTGTGGTTCAACCACAACAACACCACCAGCAGCTGGACCAACGGTCCCGCCGCCGGCCCGAATTTCTATTCCGAAGCATTCGGTCCGGGCGAAGGCAAAGACCTTGCGATCACCGGCGCTGTGGCCAAGAACCGGTCGATCAACAAGTCGATCGGCATCAACCTGCGCTATGACGGCGACAGCCCGCTGCATTTCGAATTCGACGCGCATCATTCGACCGCTGAAAGCAAGCCGAACTCGCCTTACGGCAGCAACATCGCGATCGGCAGCGCGATCTACGGGGTGAAGAACCAGACGGTAGATTTCACCCACGACATGCCGGTGATCTCGGTCAACATGTATCCGGGTTCGGAAATCACCGCAGCGAACATCCGCCCATCGGGCAATGCGTTCCGCAATGCCTACATGAAGGACACGATCGACGAAGTGTCGCTGAAGGGCCACTGGGATTTCGATGCCTCGTTCATCGACAGCCTCGATTTTGGCGCGACCTATACCGAAAACAAGGTCCGTTCGGCCTACGGCTTCATCCAGAGCGACAGCTGGGGCGGTACGCTGACCGCAGCGCAGACCCCGGACAGCCTTTACACCCTGACCGACCTGCCCTCGCGCCTGGCCGGGATGGAAGGATCGAACACCACTGGTATCATCCCGAATTACTTCCAGATCGACACTGTCGGCCTGATCACGCTGCTCGAAAGCCAGATCGGGATTTGCAGCCGCCCGTGGACCGGTTCAGCCGCTCCGGGGACCTGCCTCGCCAAGTTTCAGGCAGATCGGCACATCAAGGAATCGACGATCGCGCCGTATATCCAGACAAACCACAAGTTCGACATTGGTTCGATACGTGCCAATGTCCGGCTGGGCGTGCGGTACGAAACGACCGACGTGACTTCAACCGCACAGGCATCGGTTCCAACGGGCACTGTCTGGGCCGCAGCCAACGAGATTTCGCCGATCAGCGTCAACGATGCGGGTAGCACCACGGGCAAGAGCCATTACAGCAACTGGCTGCCGGCTTTCGATCTCGACCTGACGCCAATGAGCAACATCAGGTTGCGCGCGTCCTACAGCCACACGCTCACCCGCGCTGACTATGGCAGCCTGCAGGGCGGCATCCAGGCAAATCAGCCGTACCGGCCGGGCGGCGGGAGCACGGCTTCCACCGGCAACCCGGCTTTGATTCCCTACAAGTCGAAGAACATCGACCTTTCGGCGGAGTGGTATTACGGGCGCGATAGTTACATTTCGGTGGGTTACTTCCACAAGAATGTTGCCAACTTCATCGCCGACGTGACGGTGCAGCAACCGCTGTTCAACCTGACCAACCCGTCAACCGGCGCGGCGGCCAACGCGGCGCGTACGGCCCTTGGTGGCAATCCGGGCTTCGCCCAGATCCTCGCCTGGCTGGCGGTCAACAACCCGAGCGTGGTGAAGTTCAACGGTCTCACACCGCAGGGGATCATCGGTCAGCCCGGCGATCCAGCCCTGATCTTCACCACCAGCACCAGGAGCAACAGCTCGCAGGTGGCGAACTTGCATGGCTTCGAATTCGCCATCCAGCACAGCTTCTGGAATACCGGGTTCGGTACGCAGCTCAACTACACGATCGTGCGCAGCGACACGCTCTACAACGATACCTTGCGCTACGGCTCGACCCAGTTTGCCGTGGTCGGGGTGTCTGACAGCGCGAACGCCGTGCTATACTACGATAAGAACGGCATTCAGGCTCGCGTTGCCTACAACTGGCGCGACGGGTTCCTGTCGGGTTACGGGCTCGATCCGTACTACACCAACCCTTATGGCCAGTTCGATGTCAGCGCGAGCTGGGAGTTCCGCAAGGGCGCGACGGTGTTCGTTGAAGGGATCAACGTGACCAACGCCGATCGCAAGGGCCACATGCGCAATGATCAGACCGTGTTTTTCGCCGCGCCTGGCTATGCCCGCTATGCTGCAGGGGTGCGCTACACGTTCTGATCCGTGGCCTGAATTGCCCGGGCGCGGGAAATAGGGAGCCGCACCGCTTGCCGGTGCGGCTCCTTTTCCGCATTCTGGGGCAGGGAACTCACTGGGTGATGGTCCGATGACCGACGGGATAGGACAGATTGCGATCGTTGGCGGGGCACGGCGGGCTGGCTGTCCGCCTGCGTGCTCGCTGCGCGGCACCCGTGGCTGCAGATCACGCTGGTCGAAGCGCCCGATATCCCGACCATCGGCGTCGGTGAAGGCACCTGGCCGACTATGCGCGAGACGCTGGCGGCGATCGGTATCCCCGAAACAGAGTTTCTCATGGAATGCGATGCCTCGTTCAAGCAGGGCTCGCGCTTTGACTGCTGGGTCAGCGGCGCTGAAGGCGACAGCTATTACCACCCCTTTTCCCTGCCCCCCGCAGGTCAGATGCGCGACCTGCTCGCCGCCTGGGCTGCGCAGGACGGAAACCAGCCCTTCGCCGCTGCCATGACCGCGCAAGCGGCCGTTTCGGCAGCGCAGCTTGCCCCGCGCCAGCGCGCCATGCCGGACTACGCGGGAGCGCTGAATTATGCATACCATCTCGATGCCGGGAAATTCGCTGCCCTGCTGGCAAGGCACGCAACCCAGCGGCTGGGCGTGCGCAGACTGGCCGCAAAAGTCGTCGCGGTGCGCGGGGCCGAGGGCGGCGACATCGCGGCGCTGGAGCTTGACGACGGGTCGAGCGTTGCCGCCGATCTGTTCGTCGATTGCAGTGGACAGGCTGCTCTGCTGATCGATGGGCATTGCGGCGCCGAATGGATCGACCGGTCCGGCGTGTCCTTCAACGACCGCGCGCTGGTCGTCCAGGTTCCGACCCCGCCGGACAGCGCAGTGGCCTCCGTCACCATCGGTACGGCGCATGAGGCGGGCTGGTTGTGGGATATTGCCCTGCCCACGCGCCGGGGCATCGGTTGCGTCTACAGCGCGCGGCACATGGTCGATGAGCGCGCCGAGCAGGTGCTGCGCGATTACGTGCAGCGCGCCGTGCCGGGCAGCGATGCCGCGGCGCTCACCCCCAGGTTGCTCAAGTTCCGCACTGGCCACCGCGCCCGGTTTTGGCAGGGCAACTGTGTGGCGATCGGGCTGTCCGCAGGCTTCATCGAACCGCTTGAGGCATCGGCGATCGTGATGATCGAGCTTTCGCTCCGCGCGCTGGCCGATGCACTGCCGATGAGCCGGTCAGCGATGGAGGTGCACGCCGGCCGCTTCAACGAGTGCTTCCGCTATCGTTGGGAACGGATCGTCGAATTCCTCAAGCTGCATTACGTGCTCAGCCAGCGCAGCGAACCTTACTGGCTGGCGCAGCGCGCACCCGAGACGATTCCGCAGCGGCTGGCGGAAAACCTGCGCCTGTGGGCTGAGCAACCGCCAGCGCCGCGCGATTTTCCAGATTTCGAAGAGATTTTTCCGGCGGCCAGCCAGCAGTACGTGCTCTATGGCATGACTGGCTCGCCGCAAGGCGCTCCCAGCGCAGCATCCGCGCCCGTCGCTGCGCGCCTTGCCGAAGTGCACGAGCGGGCGCGGACCATGCTGGCCGGCCTGCCCGGCAACCGGACCTATCTTGGTGCCCTCGCGCCCGCCCACGAAGAAAGACGAATGGCCTGATCATGACCAGCCACCAGATCCTCAACCCGGCCGATCACGGACAGCTGCGCATCAGCACTGGCGCGGGCAGCGCATTGGGCGATGGCGTGATGGCCTGCCTGGCGGTTCCGGCGGAGTTTCGCCGCCTCGCCAGCGAGTTCCCGATCCTGTTCCGCTACGATGCCGAGTCGCGCAGGTTCGGCGCGCTCGCGCTGTTCGGCTTTGAACAAGGCGAAAACCTCTACCTTGGCGAACAAGATTGGGACGCGACCTGCCGCCCGCTGGCGATGAGTGTCCAGCCGTTCCTGGTCGGCCGGCCGCAACACGGTGACGGCCCATCGCAGGTCCACATCGACATGGCCCATCCCCGCATTTCGGCGAACGGCGAGGGCATGCGGGTGTTCGACGAGCACGGCCAGCAGACCCCTTATCTTGAAAAACTGACCGGCCTGCTCGGCGCGCTAGACGAAGGCTACCGTGCAAGCGGGGATTTCCTGGCTGCGCTGGCCCGCTATGATCTGCTCGAACCCTTCTCGATGGACGTCACGCTGGATAGCGGGGCCATGCACCGGCTGGTTGGCTATCACCTGATCGATGAGGCAAAGCTTGCCGCGCTAGAACCAGCTGTCCTGTCCGAGCTCCACGCTGCGGGCCACCTTGAACCGATCTACATGGCGCTCGCCTCGCTCGGCAATCTCAGCAAGCTGGTGCGGCGCAAGAACCTCCGGAGCAATGGCTGATACCGCCAGCCTTGCCGCGGGCTTGCCCCGCGTGGCCGAGGAAGCGCTGACCCCCGCCGATCTCGACGCGCGGCTGCGTGTCGCCGATGCACCGTTCGTGGTGCGCGGGCTTGCGCGTGACTGGCCGCTGGTTGCAGCGGGGCTCGAAAGCCGCGCCAAGGCGCGCGAATACCTCGTCGCCCACGCCCGGGAGCGGGCTTTCCCGGTCAATATCGGCCTGCCGGGCGGTGGTGAGCGGCTGTTCTACGACGAGGCGATGGGCGTCAATTTTCGGATGGCCAACGGCCCGATCGGACCAATCCTCGACGGGATCGGGGCGAACGAGGACAAGCCCGACGCCCCGGCGATCTACCTCTCGTCGATTGACATGAGCGATTATTTCACCGGGCTTGCTGAAGCCAACCGGCTGCCGCTGGGCGGGCGGCATCCGATCGAATCGATCTGGATTGGCACCCGCACGCGCATCGCGGCGCACAACGATGTTCCAAATAACGTTGCGGTCTGTGCAGTCGGCAAGCGGCGCTTCACGCTGTTCCCGCCGGACCAGTTCGCCAATCTCTACATCGGCCCGCTCGAAAACACCCCCGCTGGGCGGCCGGTCTCGATGGTCGATTTCAGTGCGCCCGATCCAGAGCGCTTCCCGCGCTTTGCCGATGCGCTGGCCCATGCGCAGGTTGCCGAGCTTGAGCCGGGCGATGCGGTGTTCGTGCCCTCGTTGTGGTGGCATCACGTCGAAGGGCTCGCCCCGTTCAACGTGCTGATCAATTACTGGTGGCGCGATGCACCTAGTTACCTCGGCCAGCCCGAGGATGCCCTGTTCCACGCCATCCTGGCGCTGCGCGACCTGCCAGAAGGCGACAAAGCCCGCTGGCGGGCGCTGTTCGATCATTATGTCTTTGCCAATGGAGCCGATGTGACCCAGCACCTTCCCCCCGAAGCGCGCGGCATTCTTGCCCCGCTTGACGCCGAAACCGCCGGCCAGATCCGCGCCAAGCTGCTCAGGAGTTTGTCACGATGAGTGCGCCCGCAAAGCTGCGCGTGGTCATTGCGGGTGGCGGCACCGCAGGCTGGATGACGGCTGCGGCGCTCTCCGCAACGCTGGGCAACGCGATCGAGCTGACGCTGGTTGAATCCGATGCGATCGGGACGATCGGGGTCGGAGAGAGCACAATCCCGCCGATCGTGTTGTTCAACCGCCTGCTCGGGATCAACGAGGCCGAGTTCATGCGCGCCACCCAGGCCACTTTCAAGCTGGGCATCAAATTCGAGAACTGGAAGGATCAGGGCGAGAGCTATTTCCATTCGTTCGGGATGACCGGCAAGGACCATTGGGCGGCAGGGTTTCAACATTTCTGGATGCATGGGCTGAAGAACGGTCACTCGCACAGCTATGACGATTACTGCCTCGAGCTGAAGGCGGCACTGGCAGGTAAGTTCGCGCATCTTCCCGAAGACCGGATGAATTACGCTTACCAGCTCGATTCCTCTCTCTATGCCGCGTTCCTCAGGAAGCGCGCTGAAGCCGACGGCATCGTGCGGATCGAGGGCAAGATTGCTGAAGTCGAACTTGACGCGGAAAGCGGCAACATTGCCGCGCTGCGGCTGGACGGTGACCGCCGGATCGCGGGCGATCTGTTCATCGATTGCACTGGATTTCGCGCGCTGCTGATCGAAGGTGCACTGCACGCCGGGTTTGACGACTGGACGCATTACTTGCCCTGCGACAGCGCGATTGCGGTGCAAACCGCCAGTGTGCGCGCACCGGTGCCTTATACCCGTGCCATCGCGCACGAGGCGGGCTGGCAGTGGCGCATCCCGCTGCAGCACCGGCAGGGCAACGGCATCGTCTATTGTAGCCGCTACATGGACAAGGGCACCGCGCTGGAACGGCTGCTTGGCACGGTCGAGGGCGAGGTACTCACCAAGCCCAACGTGATCGGCTACACCACCGGGGTGCGGCGCAAGCAGTGGCACCGCAACTGCGTGGCGGTTGGCCTGTCAGGCGGGTTCATGGAACCGCTTGAACCGACCAGCATCCACTTGATCCAGCGCGCGGTGCTGCGGCTTATCCGGATGCTCCCCAGCGGTCAGGTGAGCGAGGCGGACATTGCCGAATTCAATGACCAGCAGTTCACCGACATGGAGCAGATCCGCGATTTTCTGATCCTGCACTACAAAGTCACCCAGCGCCGAGATTCGCCGTTCTGGCGGCACTGCGCCGCATTGCCGCTGCCGGGTAGCCTGCAACAGAAGATCGATCTGTTCCGCCAAACCGGGCGAGTGTTCCGCAAGAACGAGGAACTGTTCGTCGAAAACAGCTGGGTCCAAGTGATGATGGGGCAAGGCATCATGCCGGAAAGCCACCATCCGATCGTCACCAAGCTGCGGCCCGAGGAACTCGACCGCTTCCTGACCGGCTTGCGCGAAGCGGTCAGCGGCACGGTGGCAAGCTTGCCGTCGCAACAAGATTATATCGCCGGGTATTGCTCGGCGCAGCAGAGCGAGGCGGCGTGATGCGGGCGTTTTTCCTGACGCTCGCGGCCGCAGCTTTGCTCACTCCGATCCCCGCCCAGGCCGAGAACGGCTGGACGCTCGCGTGGTCCGACGAATTCGACCAAGGCAACATCGATCGCAGCAAATGGTCGTTCGAGACCGACTGCTGGGGCGGCGGCAACAATGAACGGCAATGCTATACCAAGAGCGGTCAAAACGCCTCAATAGCCGACGGCAAGCTGGTGATCACGGCGCGGCACGAACGCACGACCGGCCCCGCGCTCCCCGCCCATCTGCGCAGCGGTGCCGGCACGTCCGAGGCTGAAGCGACCCGCGATTTCAGTTCGGCCAAGCTCACTACGCATGGCAAGGCCTCCTGGCGCTTTGGCAAGGTCGAGGTTCGCGCGAAATTGCCGCTGGGCCAAGGGACCTGGCCTGCGATCTGGATGCTGCCCGAAAAGAATGCCTACGGTCCTTGGGCGGCATCGGGCGAAATCGACGTGCTCGAGGCGGTCAACCTGGGTGTACCCTGCGGCAAGTGCACAGGCGGGCGCGAGGATACGATCCTGGGCACGCTGCACTTCGGTGGGAAATGGCCAAAGAACCTGCACAAGGGAGAGGAAGTACCGTTCCCCGAAGTGCTCGACGGCGGGTTTCACACCTACGGCATCGTCTGGGAGCCGGGCAAGATTACCTGGCAGTTCGACGGGAAGACCTATGCCACCCGCACCGCAGCAGAATGGTCGACCACCGGATCGAG
The DNA here is from genome assembly GCA_025356175.1 of Sphingomonadaceae bacterium. Taxonomy (GTDB): domain Bacteria; phylum Pseudomonadota; class Alphaproteobacteria; order Sphingomonadales; family Sphingomonadaceae; genus Novosphingobium. Next base: position 26,085 of record JANXUP010000099.1, read on the forward strand.
CGCGCCGGGCGCTCCGTTCGACCAGCCGTTTTACCTGATCCTCAACCTCGCAATCGGCGGCGGGCTGTCGGAAGAGCGCGGGCTTGGCGGGGTGAGACTTGACGGATACCCCAAGCTGATGGAAGTCGATTGGGTGCGGGTCTGGCAACCGGATGCCGCTACCGCAGGCAAGCGGAGCGAAGGGGGCAAGTAACCGATGGCGAGGCGCCGCCAAGCCGTGACGATCAAGCATGTGGCTGCCGATGCCGGCGTGTCGCTGCAGACCGTCAGCCGCGTGATCAACAACGAGCCCAATGTCCGGCCCGAAATGAAGAACCGCGTCCAGGCATCGATCGACAAGCTGGGTTATGTCCCCTCGATCGCCGCCCAGCGGATGAGCGGATCGCGGTCCTACCTGATCCTGGCGATCAACGACCGCGACCGGACCATTGCCGATTGGCAGGCGCGGCTGGGTACTGACTGGGTCGACCAGATGTTGCTTGGCGGCATGCTCAAGTGTGCCGAGCTGGGCTACCGCATGATCTTCGAACTGGTCGACACGCACAGCGACCATGTCGAGCGCGAATTGCTGGGCGCGATTGCGGCGCTCCAGCCCGACGGGATCATTCTGACCCCGCCGCATTCGGACAATCCGCAGATCGTGTCGCTGCTCGATCAACAGAACATACCCTTCGTGCGGATCGGATCGAAGCAGAGCGACGTCGGCATTCCAGTTTCGATGGATGATGAGGGATCGGCGCGTCAGGCGAGCCGCTACCTGATTGAGCGCGGCCACCACCGCATTGGCTTCATCGCGGGACCAAGTGACTATGATCTCAGCGGCTGGCGGGTCGATGGCTGGCGCGAAACGATGGCCGAAGCGGGCTTCGACACCACCGGACTACTGGCCGCCGGGGATTTCAGCTATGCCTCGGGCGAAGCTGCGGCGCGCAGCCTGCTTGACCGGGCGGACCGCCCCAGCGCGATCATCGCGAGCAACGACCAGATGGCGCTGGCCACGCTCGATGTCGCGCGCAGCCTGGGCCTTGCAGTGCCGCACGATCTGTCGCTGATCAGCTTTGACAACACGCCGCTGGTCCATTTCACCCAGCCGCCGCTGACTGCCATCGACCAGCCGATCGCCGCGACCACGTCAAAGGCGGTCGAACTGATTATCGCAGCGCAAAACGACCATGAACTTCCACCTACGCTGACCATTGTTCCGGCCACGATTATCGAGCGCGATTCGGTTGCGCCGCCGGCGGCACCGGCCGGTGGGTGAAAAGCGCGGCGCGGCCAAGGTCAACCGGTTCGTCCTGCTTTACGCGCTGGCCTGGGCTGGCGGGACCATTGCTTATACCCCGCTGCTGACGATCCTGCTGCCGGGCAAGGTCGCCGCGCTGGCCAGGGCCGATGCCAGGTTGGCCTGGCTGGCGGGAATCACGTTGACGGGCGCCCTGGCGGCCAGCCTGGGCGGTATCCTGTTCGGCTATGCCAGCGATATCACGCGCAACCGGCGCGGATGGATTGTCGCCGGGCTGGTGCTGTCATGCCTGATGCTCGGCGTGATCGGCACGGCCGATACGCGCACCGGAATCACCTTGTCCGTGGTGTGCTGGCAGCTGGCGCTGAACATGATGCTGGGGCCGTTAGCCGCGCTGGCCGGGGACCGCGTGCCCGACGACCATAAGGGGGTGCTGGGCGGGCTGATGGCCTTCGCCCCGGGGTTCGGAGCCTTGTCCGGCGCGCTGGTGACCTTGCCTTTGCTGCATGCGCTCGAAACGCGGTTGTGGCTGGTTGCGGCGCTGGTGACCGCCAGTGTAGTGCCGGTATTGGTGGTGCCCTTGCCGCCACGGGTGCCAGCAAGAACGCAGCCGCAGCCTGACAAATCGCGCCACAGTCATGCGATCGAGGCGAACGCCTTACGCATGTGGATCGCGCGGCTGGCAGTGCAGATCGCCGAAGCGTGCCTGTTTTCCTATCTCTATTTCTGGCTGCTCAGCCTTGATCGCTCGATCAGCGATCATCAGGCCGCACAGCTGTTCGGCCTGGTCATGATCGCCTCGGCCCCGCTCGCGCTGGTTGCCGGGCGGTGGTCAGATCGTGTCAACCGTCCGCTCGTGCCGCTGCAGGCTTGCGCCAGCATGGCTGCATTGGGCCTGGTGGTGATGAGCCTGTCGCAAGGCATCGCCATCGCCATTGGCGGGTATATCCTTTTCGGCTTCGCCAGTTCGATCTTCCTGGCGCTGCACTCGGCGCAGACACTGCGGCTTCTGCCCCGGCCGGATCGGCGCGCGCGCGACCTGGGGGTGTTCAACCTTGCCAATACGGTTCCTTCGTTGCTCATGCCCTGGCTCGCTTTGGTTCTGGTCCCCCAGCAAGGCTATCCAGCGCTTTTCCTCCTGATGGCCGCGCTCTCGGGCGGGGCTGGGCTATTGCTGAGATCTATCGCCCGGCACAATTGAGCCGGAGCTTGACTTGCCGCATTCGTCCGTGGCATTGAGAACGTTCACAAAAAGAATGACAAATTGGGGATAGAATGGCTGTCAGAAAGTGGCTCGCGGGCTTTGCGGCGCTGGCATTTGGAGCCGGGGCGACGGCGCTGCTGGCGCAGGCGAGCGCGGATCAGCCGGCGGCAAGCGTGGCGCATCCGGCGCTCTGGCCTGCGGCACACAGCCCCGCTGCAATTTCTGACTCCCAGACCGAAGCCGCCATCGACGCTCTGCTCGCCCGGATGACGCTGGAGCAAAAGGTCGGCCAGATGATCCAGGCCGATATCAGCGCGATCACGCCGGCCGATCTTGAGCGCTATCCGCTGGGCTCGATCCTGGCCGGGGGCAACTCCGGGCCATACGGCAATGAACGCGCTGACCCGGCGGCGTGGCTGAAAATGGTCGGCGAATACCGCGCCGCTTCGCGCCAGGCCGGCGCCGGAATCCCGGTCCTGATCGGCGTTGATGCCGTCCACGGGCACAACAACCTACCCGGTGCCACCGTCTTCCCGCACAACATCGGACTAGGCGCCGCGCATGATCCGGCGCTGGTTGGCCGGGTTGGTGCCGCCACTGCGGAAGAAGTCGCCGGAACCGGCATCGAATGGACTTTCGCGCCTACCTTGGCCGTGGCTCAGGACCTGCGCTGGGGGCGCAGCTATGAAAGCTACTCGTCGGACCCGCCGCTAGTCGCCGCCTATTCGCGCGCGATGGTGCTGGGGCTACAGGGGCCGCTTGTATCGGGCCGGGCGATCGGCGCGAAGTCGGTTGCAGCAACCGCCAAGCATTATCTTGGCGACGGCGGCACGGCCGACGGCCGCGACCAAGGTGACGCGCGGATTTCCGAACGGCAACTGATCGCTCGCCATGCGGCCGGCTATCCGCCCGCCATCGATGCCGGGGCGCTGACCGTGATGGCCAGCTTTTCCAGCTGGAACGGCGCGAAGAACCACGGCAACGGCAGCTTGCTGACGGGGGTGCTCAAGGGGCAGATGGGCTTTGCCGGGCTGGTCGTGGGTGATTGGAACGGGCACGGTCAGGTACCGGGGTGCAGCATCACCCATTGCCCGGCGGCGATCAACGCCGGGGTCGATCTCGTCATGGCGCCAGACAGTTGGCGCGGGCTGTTCGACGCGACCGTTGCCGATGTCAAAGCCGGGCGCATTCCGTTGGCGCGCGTCGATGATGCGGTGCGGCGGGTCCTCCGGGTCAAATTCAAGCTGGGGCTGATGGGACCGCAGCTTGTCGCACGCGGCGATTTGTCCGCGATCGGCGCGCCCACCCATCTTGCGCTGGCGCGTGAAGCGGCGGCCAAGTCGCTAGTCTTGCTCAAAAACAACGCCGGTCTGCTGCCGCTGCGGCCCGGCGCCAAGGTGCTGATCACCGGCAGTGCGGCTGACAACATGGCGATGCAGGCCGGCGGCTGGACGATCAGCTGGCAAGGCACCGACACCACTTCGGCCGACTTTCCCAAGGGCCAGACCGTGGGCCGTGCGATCGCCGCAGCGGTGACCGCTGGCGGAGGGCGAGCTAGTCTTTCACCGAGCGGCGAATTCGCCGGAAAGCCAGATGTTGCCGTGGTGGTGATCGGTGAGCCGCCCTATGCCGAATATCAGGGCGACCGCGCCAACCTGACCTATCAGGTGGCCGATGTTGATAATGCACTGATCGCCAAGCTGCGCTCGCAAGGGACCAAGGTGGTGATCGTCTTCCTCTCGGGCCGACCGCTGTTCACCGGACCGCTGATCAACCAGACCGACGCGTTCGTCGCGGCTTGGCTGCCCGGGACGCAGGGCCAAGGGGTGGCCGATGTGCTGGTTGCCGGAAAGTCCGGGAAGACTTTGCGCGATTTTACGGGGCGGTTGCCGTTCGCCTGGCCGCGCGATGCGCGCTCGCCGCTGGTGACGCCGTTGTTCCCGCGCGGCTATGGGCTTGACTACCGACATCCGCAGCGCCTTGGCGTGGTCAACGAAAATCCGGGTCTGGACCTTCGGGGCGGTGCCGCGCCCACCGTATTTTTCGATCGCGGAACAGTTCCAGCGCCTTGGCATATCTCGAGCGATGGGCAGATCGCGGTCCGGCAGGTCGACATGGATGCGCAGGAAGATGCTCGCCAGTTCACCTGGACCGGACCGGGCCTCGTATCGCTCGAAGGGCCGCCGATTGACCTCGCCAAGGCTGCCGACGGCGGCGCTGCGCTGGTGCTTGACTGGAGCGTGGCACCGGGCGCAGGCGGTCCGGTGCGTCTCACGTTTGGCGAAGGGACGCTAATGCTGGGCAGCGCATTCCAGCTGCGCCAGACTCGCATCCCCTTGCGCTGCTTCGCCTCGGCGGGAGCCAATCTTGGCGCAGTCGGCGTGCCGTTCAAGGTGGAAGCGCAGGCCGGCCTGGTGATCACTATCCGCAGCGCAAGGATCGACAGCGGACCGGCAAACGCGTCTTGCCCGGCGGGCTAGCCGCGCCGTTATCGGAACGGCGCGTTCACGCGTAAATTTCCAGGCTAAGCGCTGGCGGAGACGGAGAGATTCGAACTCTCGGTACAGATGTATCCGTACGACGGTTTAGCAAACCGTTGGTTTCAGCCACTCACCCACGTCTCCGGATCGCAGCAGCGAGCGCGCGCTAT
>JANXUP010000198.1 GCA_025356175.1 Sphingomonadaceae bacterium
GCGCAAGCGGATTGACCGGAAGGCCCGGCTGACGCATAGGGTCCGGCGCTCGAGGCATCTGGCCCGCGCGGGTATAGCTTAGTGGTAAAGCACCAGCCTTCCAAGCTGGCTATGCGGGTTCGATTCCCGCTACCCGCTCCAGCCTCGCCTTCGCTCAAGCCCGTCAATGGCTAGACAAATCCCTGAAATCTGTCATATTGAAGCCTCAATTGGGCCGCCAATGGTTGCAGACGTTCGCTGACAACCAGCAAGATTGGGGGCCTTTTCCGGGGGCTTTTTGATCAAATGGCCCATAGCGAACAAAAAGGGCCCCCAAAATGGCACTGACTGACATCGCAATCCGTACCGCGAAAGCTGGCCCGAAAGACTACAAGCTGGCCGATTCCGGCGGCCTTTACGTGCTTGTTACGCCAGCCGGGGGCAAGCTTTGGCGGCTCAAATTCAGAGTCGATGGCAAGGAACGCAAGCTAACCATTGGCCGCTATCCCGACATTGGACTTGGGGAAGCACGCAAGCGGAGGGACGCGGCACGCGAGCAGCTAGCGATGGGCAGCGATCCCGCACGCGAAAAGCAGCACAAGAAGATCCAAGCTCAGCTTGCGGTCGAAAACACCTTTGCGGCGATCTCAGGCGAATACTGCGCGAAGCGGAAGCGGGATGGGCAAAAGCCTTGGGCACCGTCCACCGCCATTCGCTGCGAATTCCTGCTGTTGCGCCTCAATGCGTCAATTGGCCGGTTGTCGATTGCTGAAATCGAGCCAGCGGACGTGCTGGCAGCCGTTCGCAAAATCGAAACCAAGGGAAAGTTGGAGAGTGCACGGCGGACGCTCCAACTTGCCAGCGCGGTCTTTCGCTATGCAGTGGCAACCGCGCGGCTGGGCTCCGATCCAACCCGCGATCTGAAGGGCGCGCTCACTTCCCCCACGGTAACGCACTATGGCGCTTTGACTGATCCAAAGCGGGTTGGCGAATTGCTGCGCGCGATTGACGACTATGATGGCAGCGGGATCACCCGGCTGGCATTGCAGATTGCCCCGCACGTCTTTGTCCGCCCCGGCGAACTGCGCCATGCGGAGTGGAGCGAATTCGATTTGGACGCCGGGCTATGGACCATCCCAGCTGGCAAGATGAAAATGCGGAAAGCGCACTCGGTGCCATTATCTAGCCAGACTGTTGCGCTCTTCCGCGAAGTCCACGCTGCAACTGGAGCTTCGGGCTTTGTATTTCCGTCAATTCGCACCCGCACGCGCCCTATGAGCGAAAACACCTTGAACGCGGCGCTGCGACGGCTGGGCTATTCGAGCGAAGAAATGACAGCGCATGGCTTCCGCGCCACGGCTTCGACATTGCTGAATGAAAGCGGCAGGTGGAATCCTGATGCAATCGAGCGCGCCCTTGCTCATGGCGAGAGTGATAAGGTGCGCGCTGCCTATCATCGCGGGGCGCACTGGAATGAACGGGTGGGAATGGCGCAATGGTGGAGTGATTATCTAGATCAATTGCGAAAAGGGGCGGACATTGTTCCCTGGCCGAATAAGAACGCAGCTGTTTAGGCCGCGTTGAGAAATACAGTGGCAGCTAACCAGCTTTTTGCGCCAAAATCGGACAGTCCGCTTACGACCACATAGCGGACATCGGGTTCCTCGATTCAGAGGTCAGAATTCAAAGCACACCGAAGCGATCAATACAGGCTGATAGCTGTAACCCAAAGTGTGCTTGTCGCTGCCATAGTTGCAAATGTCGACAGTCACATGCGCGTTCAATTTATGTGCAATGCCTGCACGGGGGCCCTGGCAAGTTACCGAGATGTCATGGAACGGATGCGCACCGCCCACCGTTTCCCACCCGTGGCGATCGCTCAGGTTGGGCATGAAAGGGGCAAGGATGACAAGCAATAGCGTGAAAATCTCCTCGGCCCTGCTATCGGCCGATGTCTCAGCCCTAGGTGCTGAATTGCAAAGCCTGCGCACCAACGATGGCCGCGATCTGCTGTGGAACGGCGATCCCGCATTCTGGACGGGCCGCGCACCGATTCTGTTCCCGGTGATCGGTCTGTTGAATGGCGGGCACTATCACTATGACGGGCGCACTTACGCAATGCCCAAGCACGGCTTCGCGCGCGGCAGCGAGTTTGCCGTGACCGAGCAAAGTGAAACCGCTGTAACAATGCAGCTGACGGCTTCCGATGCAACGCGCGCAGCCTATCCGTTTGATTTCACCCTCGACCTAACGTTCCGCCTCGATGGAGCGATACTGCAGATCAGCGGCGCAATCGCAAATGAAGGCGGCAAGCCGATGCCCGCCAGCTTCGGTTTTCACCCCGCGCTGCGCTGGCCGCTGCCGTTCGGTGCGGAGCGCAACGCGCACCGCATCGTTTTCGATAAGGACGAGCCAGAAGCGGTGCGCCGGATCGGCCCGGACGGCCTGCTACTTCCCCAAAGCGAACCCAGCCCTGTGGCGGGCCGCGAACTTGCCCTGCACGATGACCTGTTCAGCGCCGATGCGCTGATCTTCGATGCCGTGCGCAGTCGAAGCGTAAACTACGGCGCGCCGCAACGACCTCAGTTGCGCTTGACCTTCAGCGATTTTCCCATGCTTGGCGTTTGGACCAAGCCCGGCGCGGGCTTCATCTGCATTGAGCCGTGGCAGGGGCTGCCCGATCCGGCGGGATTCACTGGCGATATTCGCGACAAGCCGGGGATCATGCTGATTGCCCCCGGAGATATCCGCCGCTTGGCCATGACCATCGCTGTCACAGGCTCTGCCGAGTGAATGATCGGGAGCAGCCGGATGTTTGAAAACAATATTGCCATCGTAACCGGAGGCGAATCCGGCATCGGCGCAGCCTGTGCCCAGGCGCTTGGCGCGGCCGGCGCGCGCGTGGCGATCACATATTTCCACGATGAGGCTGCCGCAAAGGCAGTGTGCAGCGCGATCGGCGGTACCGACCGGGCAGTCGCCGTGGAGGCTGATGTCGGCAATGAAGCCGCGGTGACGCACCTGTTCGATGCCGTCACGCAGGCTTTCGGTACTCCCGATCTGCTGGTCAATTCGGCTGGCCTCAACATGAGCGGGATCATGCTGCAGGACATGGACCTCGCACAGTTCGACCGGGTCGTGCGAAGCGACCTATATGGCCCGTTCCTCACTTGCCGGGCGCTGGTGCGCGGGCTGTTGGCGGCAGGTCGTAAGGGGCGCATCGTCAATATCAGCTCGATCCACGAACACGCTCCGCGGGCCGGGGGAGTGGATTATGATGCAGCCAAGGGCGGACTGTCGCAGCTTACAGCAACGCTGGCGCTCGAACTCGCGCCGCGCGGCATCGCGGTGAACGGTGTGGCTCCGGGCATGATCCTGACCCCGATGAACGAGCACGCAGTGGAAGACGCGGCCTACCGCGCCAGCCTTGAAGCGGCCATCCCGTGGCGCCGTGCCGGCACGCCCGATGAAGTTGCGGCGCTGGTCAATTTCCTGCTTTCGCCCGCTGCGGACTATATCACCGGCACGACAGTGACGATCGATGGCGCCTTGTCGCTGACCGTCGCACAGGGAGCCTGACTGATGAGCGCCAAGGTCGGTTTCGTGGTGGATCAGATCGATGGCGTAACGATGACCGGCAATACGCTGGTATCGCAGCGCGATTTGATGAGCCCCTATGTCTGGCAGACTGCGCCAGGGAAATTCAGCATGTTGGTGCGCGCCGTGCCGCGACCTGGTGAAACTGGCGATACGGGTACGATCTGGTATGCCGAGAGCAAGGACGGGCTGATCTTTGCGGCCAGCGAGCGGCCGGTGCTGTCCCCCGGTCCCGACTTGGACGATATCGGCGGTTGCGAAGATCCGACCCCGGTCTTTTCAGATGATGGCAGCGTTGTGGTCTATTACACTGGCGTCGACGAAACCCGCACGCACGGCGAAATGCTTTACGCCACCGGGCCATCGATCGACCAGCTAACGAAGAACGGGATCGCGATGCCCAGCGCCCCATCCGAAGGTAACCTGAAAGAGGCAACGGTAGACCGGACTGCCTCTGGTGGATGGCGGATGTTCTACGAATATGCTCGCAATGAAGCTTCGCTTGTCGGCCTTGCGGTCAGCGATGATGTCGCCGGGCCCTGGCGCCACCTGCCCGAACCCTTTGCCCCCCGGGTTGACGCGTGGGATGCATGGCACCTCTCAACCGGGCCGCTGCTGACCACCAACAAGGATCAGCCGGTCATGTTTTACAACGGCGCCACGCACGACGCGCGCTGGCGAATCGGCTGGATCGCTTTCGATGCCGAATACACCCGGGTAACTGACCGCTGCATCGAACCGCTGATCGTGCCGCCGCCGCAAAGCCAGCGGACCGATACAGACATCGCCTTTGCCGCATCGGTGGTTGTCGTGGACGGCGCGATCTGGCTTTATTACTCGATCGCGGACACGCATCTTTACCGCGCAATCATCCGGCAGGTGTGATCATTCGTGAGGTTCCATCAGGCGCAGGACCGGGTTCGCAGCTGGCCACCATCAACGCCGCAGCCAGCGACAGCGCGCCCGGCAGCGCCCAGAACAGCGCTTGGCCCCGCGGTTCGTAAAAACGGACCATCGAACTGCGCGCTCAATTGTTAGCTACCCACCCCAGACTTGCCATTGTGGCTGATCAGGGAAAGACGCCCTTGTGGAAATTCACCCCTGGCCCTCAAACCAAGTGGAAGACGTTTCGAG
>JANXUP010000022.1 GCA_025356175.1 Sphingomonadaceae bacterium
GGCGTAATTCTCGCGCCGCCCGTTGCCGGTCGCCGCCACCCCCATCAGCCGGGCGTTCAAGCGGTCCTGCATGTAGCCCTTGAGGATCCCGTCCTCGATCAGCACGTTTTCCTGGGTGGGCGTGCCTTCATCGTCGATCGAAAGCGAACCGCGCCGACCCTGTCCAGCCAAGCCAAGCAGCGTGCCGTCATCGACCACGGTGACTCCGCGCGCGCCGACGCGCTCGCCGATGCGGCCCGAAAAGGCGCTGGTGCCCTTGCGGTTGAAATCGCCTTCAAGCCCGTGGCCGACTGCTTCGTGGAGCAGCACTCCGGGCCAGCCGGGGCCGAGCAGCACGGTCATTTCGCCAGCGGGGGCATCAACACTTTCCAGATTGACCAGCGCCTGGGCCAGCGCTTCATCGATTGCGCGGTTCCAGGTCGCGGGATCGAACAGGTCGTCGTAAAGCCGCCGCCCGCCAATCCCGAACGAACCGCTTTCGCGCCGTCCGTTACTCTCGGCGACAATGCCGACGTTAAGGCGGACCATCGGCCGCACATCGCCTGCGCTAAAGCCATCGGCGCGCAGGATTTCGATCGCCGACCAGTTTGCGGCGAGGCTGACGCTAACTTGCGCAACACGCGGATCGCGCGCCCGCGCGGCGGCATCGATCGTCTCGAGCAGCTTGACCTTCTCGGCAAAGCCGATCCCGTCGAGCGGCGACATGTCGGTATAAAGGTGGCGGTTGTTGCGGCGCGGCGGCGGCGCAGGCTGGCCCTTGGCGGGATCGAGTAGCTGCAGTGTTTCGGCAGCCCGGCGGATCGCGCTTTCACTGATCTCGTTGGCATGGGCAAAGCCGGTCATTTCGCCTGATACCCCGCGCAGACCGAACCCTGCATCGCGCGAATAGTCGGCGGTCTTCAAGCGCCCGTCATCGAACATGAACATCTCGGACGCGGTGAACTGCAGGTAAAGCTCGCCATCGTCGCAGCGTGCCAGCGCATCGCGGGTCAGCGCTCCGGCGCGGGCGGGATCAAGCTGGGCGAACAGCAGCGAGCGGGGGTCGAGCAAGGTCATGCCCCAAGATATAGGGCGTTCAGTAGCTCATGCCAGAGGCGATATCGCGCAACTTGCTCTGATCTGCGCCATCGGCCGGGCTGCCCTTGAGCACAAACCGGCGGTCGCAATAGCCGCAATCGACATAACCGTGCTCGTCGATTTCGAGCCAGACGCGTGGGTGGCCCAGCGCGGCACCGCCGGGAATGTCGCTGGCCCCGTCGCACTTGACGCGGTGGCTGGTGGTCAGGACGGTTTCGGGCGGAGTGGTCATTCGATCACCCTAGCAGCGGACAATGGCAATTTCCAGCCTATCGGTGCGCCAGCAAGACGGTGCGTGGTGGGGCTTTGCGTTGGCCGGACGAGGCGCTAAGCGGGGGGCATGGAACAGCCCGCCGCAATCTCGATCCGCAACATGGTCAAACGCTATGCCGCTGCGGGCAATGCCCCGCCCAAGCTGGCGCTCGACGATGTCAGTTTCGATGTGCCGCAGGGTCAGATCTTCGGCCTGCTCGGCCCCAACGGCGCCGGCAAATCGACGCTGATCAACATCCTGGCGGGCCTTGTGATGAAGACCAGCGGGAGCGCTGAAATCTGGGGTTTCGATATAGACAAGGACGTGCGCAACGCCAAGCGTGCAATCGGCATCGTGCCGCAGGAGATCGTGTTCGATCCGTTCTTCACTCCGTTCGAGGTGCTGGAAAATCAGGCCGGGCTTTACGGTGTGCCCAAGCATTTGCGCAAATCGATGGAATTGCTCGGCCAGGTTCATCTGGCCGACAAGGCCGGGGCCTATGCCCGCACGCTTTCGGGGGGCATGAAGCGCCGCCTGCTGATCGCCAAGGCCTTGGTCCACACTCCGCCGGTGATCGTGCTCGACGAACCGACCGCCGGGGTCGATGTCGAGCTGCGGCGGCAGCTGTGGGAACTGGTCAGCGAACTCAACGCAGGCGGGGTCACCGTGGTGCTCACCACGCACTATCTCGAAGAAGCCGAACAGCTGTGCGACCGCATCGCGATCATCAATCACGGCAAGCTGATCGCCAATAAACCCACCCGCGAACTGGTCGAAATGGCGCGCGAAAAGGTGGTGGTGGTGACCGTCGATCAGGATGTGGCCAAGCTTCCGGCAAGCCCCGCGTTCCTCAAATGCGAAGCGGCTGGAGAGCGGATGATCGAGATCACTTACGACAAGGACAAGACCAACGCCGGCGAAGTGCTGGGTGAAGTGCAGAAACAGGGCCTGACGATTGTCGACGTGACAACGCGCGAGGCTGATCTGGAGGACGTGTTCGTCAGCCTGACCAGCGCCGCCAAAGAAGCAGCGTGACCCACGACGTCATCATCATCGGCTCGGGCGCGGCGGGGCTGACTGCGGCGCTGGCGCTGGCGGAAAAGCTCAAGGTCTTGGTGCTGGCCAAGGGTGAGCTGACCGGCGGGTCGACTGCCTGGGCGCAGGGCGGAATCGCCGCGGTGCTTGATGCGGGAGACACCTTCGAAAACCACATTCGCGATACCATGGTCGCCGGTGCCGGGCTTAACCGGCTTGAGACGGTCGAATTCGTGATCGAACGCGCGCCACATGCGATTGACCGGCTGGTCGAGCTGGGCGTGCCGTTCAATTCAGAAGGCGAGCATCTCCACCTGACCCGCGAGGGCGGGCATTCGCACCGACGCATCGTCCACGTTGCCGACGCGACCGGCTGGGCGGTGCAGGAAGCGCTGCTCAAGGCGGCGAACGCCAATCCCAACATCACCATGCTGCCACACCAGGCCTGCATCGACCTGATTACCGGCAAACATGAAGAGCGCTATTCAGGCTCGGGCCGGGTCTGGGGAGTTTACGCGCTCAACGAAAAGACCGGCAAGGTCGAGGCGCACACCGCCCGCGCGACCATTCTGGCGACCGGCGGCGCGGGCCGCGTTTATCAGTTCAGCACCGCGCCGCGCGGCGCCACCGGCGACGGGATTGCAATGGCCTGGCGCGCGGGCGCGCGGGTCGGCAACATGGAGATGATGCAGTTCCACCCGACCTGCCTCTATAACCTTGAGGTCAAGAACTTCCTGATTACCGAGGCGGTGCGCGGTGAGGGCGGGCGGCTGATCAACCCCCGCACCGGGCACCGCTACATGCTCGATTACGATGGACGCGCCGAGCTGGCCCCGCGCGATATTGTCGCGCGCGCCAACGATGCCGAGATCAAGCGCGACGGGCTCGATTTCGTCCACCTCGACATCAGCCACCAGCCGCCTGAATTCGTGCGCGAGCATTTTCCCAACATCTACGAAAAGCTGCTGGGCCTTGGCATCGACATGACCACGCAGCCGATCCCGGTGGTACCGGCGCAGCACTATACCTGCGGCGGGATCGTGATCGACCTTACTGGCCGCACCGATCTGCCCGGGCTTTACGCCGCGGGCGAATGCACCGAGTCTGGCCTCCACGGGGCCAATCGCCTCGCCTCGAACTCATTGCTCGAATGCTTCGTCTTCGGCGAGGCGGCGGCGGCGGATATCCTCGCCCGGTGGGACAGTTTCGATGCCCCGCCGCCGATCCGCCAGTGGGACGCGAGCCGCGTCACCGATTCGGATGAAGAGGTAATCATCAAGCAGAACTGGACCGAAATCCGCCGCTTCATGTGGAACTATGTCGGGATCGTGCGCACCACCAAGCGGCTCGAACGCGCCGCGCACCGGATCAGCATGATGTACGGCGAGGTCGAGGACTATTACGGCCATTTCCGCGTCTCGACCGATCTGATCGAGCTGCGCAACCTGCTCCAATGCGCCGACCTGATCGTGCGTTCAGCGCTCGCCCGGCACGAAAGCCGCGGGCTGCATTTCACACTCGATTACCCCAAGATGCTGGCGGTGGCGAAGGACACGGTGCTGGTCCCCTGAAGCCGCTTGTCACACGCCTGTCACGACATACTGGTCAGGAACTAAGCCTTGGGGAACAATTGCGGCATACTATGGCGATTCGCCGCGCACCGGATTCGGTGCTGCCACGGCGTGAAAGGACACATGCGATGAGCGCGCCGGCGGACGGGAAAGAACTGCCCGAACCAGCTTCGGAAGATCAATCGGGCGTCCCTGCGGCCTTGGCCCGGGCGATGGCGGACGAGCGTCACGCTGCTTCGTCCGCGCACCAGGATGCCGCGCTCGACGACCTTGTCGGGCTCGGCGGTGAAGAAGCGCGCCAGGGGATTGCGGCTTTGCTCGCGGTCGCTGCACCCGACGATGCCGACCGCATTCGCCTGCAACTTGGCCTGCCCAAGCTTGCCCGCCCCCCGCGCCAGACCATCGATGAGCTGTCCGATGACTGGCAAAACGGCGGTTACCCCTACAAATACAAGATGCTGCGCAAGGATTACGAGCGGCAGAAGTTCCTCCTTCAGACCGAGCTTTTGAAGCTGCAGTCGTGGGTCAAGGAAGACCGCCAGAAGGTGATCATCCTGTTCGAAGGGCGCGATGCAGCCGGCAAGGGCGGGGCAATCAAGCGCTTCATGGAACACCTCAATCCGCGCGGCGCGCGCGTGGTTGCGCTGGAAAAGCCCAGCGAGGTCGAGCGCGGGCAATGGTACTTCCAGCGCTATACCGAACACCTCCCCACCACCGGCGAAATCGTGCTGTTTGACCGGTCTTGGTACAACCGCGCCGGGGTCGAGCGGGTGATGGGCTTCTGCAGCGATGCCGAATACGACGAATTCCTTCACCAGGCACCCGAGTTCGAGCGTAACCTGGTGCGCAGCGGCATCCACCTGTTCAAGTTCTGGTTCTCGGTCAGCCGCGAGGAACAGCGCCGCCGCTTTACCGAGCGCAAGGTCCATCCCCTGAAGCAGTGGAAGCTCTCCTCAATCGACCTCGCCAGCCTCGACATGTGGGACGATTATACCGCGGCCAAGGAAGTGATGTTCACCGCCTCCGATACCGCCGACAGCCCATGGACGGTGATCAAGAGCGACGATAAAAAGCGCGCCCGCCTCAACGCGATGCGCTTCGTGCTGCAATCACTGCCCTACAAGGACAAGGACCCCGAACGGATCGGCGCGGTCGACGGGCGGATCGTCGGCCCGGCCAGCGTAATTCACGAGCGCGGGGAGAAGGCGTAGCCATACCATCCTGTCGAACCATGGAGGCAAAGGTAGCTGCCGCTCTTGCGCCGCCGCCCATTACAGTTAGGTTTCACCCCGAAACCATAACCTTCGGGGGAAGCCAGCATGCCGCAGATCACCGCCAATGGAATCCAGCTTGAATACGAAACCTATGGCGACAAGGCGAACCCGCCGTTGCTGCTGGTCATGGGGCTGGGCGCGCAGCTGACGCTGTGGCCGCTGGAACTGGTCGAGGCGCTGGTGGCGCGCGGCTATTACGTAATCCGCTATGACAACCGCGACATCGGGCTCAGCCAGAAGTTCGGCGAGCACGGCATTCCCAACTTCCGCCGCGTCGCCTTGAAGCGCATTTTCGGGATCCGCTCGAAACTGCCTTACCGGCTGAGCGACATGGCCGCCGACGCCGCCGGACTGCTGGGTGCGCTCGGCATCGCCAAGGCCCACGTGGTCGGCGCGTCGATGGGCGGGATGATCGTGCAATTGCTGGCTATCGAGCACCCCGAAAAGATCCTGACCATGACTTCGATCATGTCGACCACCGGCAACCGCAAGGTTCCCCCGGCCAAGCCCGAGGCGATGAAGGCATTGCTTAACCGTGCGCCCGAGGGAGCGACGCTCGAACAGGTCATGCCGATCGGGATCGAAGTCAACCGTGCGATCGGCTCGCCCGACTATCCGGCGAGCGAAGAGCGGCTGCGCGCGAATATCACCCGCGATTTCACCCGCAGCTTCTATCCCCAGGGCGCGGCGCGGCAGATCTCGGCGATCGTCGACGATGGCGACCGGCGCAAGCGGCTGGCCAAAGTGACCACGCCCACGCTAGTGATTCACGGCGTGCACGATCCGCTGGTCCCGGTCGAAGGCGGGCGCGATACGGCTGCGGCAATCCCGGGGGCCGAACTGATCGAGATTGACGGCATGGGCCACGACCTGCCGCTCGAACTGGTCGAGCAGATCGCCGACGCGATCGCGGCGCACGCGAGGTAAGTGTGCTGATCCGATTGAGAGGTCCGTCGTTCTCGAAACCCGGAAGCACTTGAGACTATGACAGCACCGCAGACGATCTCGCGCGGTTCAATGATGATCGCAGCTTTTTCGACCGTCGTCGAATGGTATGATTTCACGCTCTATTTGTATTTGGTCACCGTGCTGTCGCGGGTTTTTTTCGATGGCGGCAAGGCATCGATCCTGGTCACTTTGGCCGGCTTTGCCTTGGCCTACCTGATGCGGCCAATCGGAGCGCTGGTGTTTGGTTACATCGGTGATCGGCACGGCAGGCGTCCGACGATGCTGTTTTCCATGACCTTGATGACTGCCGCCATGCTGGCCACCGCGCTCTTGCCGACGGCTGCCCAGATTGGCCCAATCGCGGGTGTCTTGCTGTTGCTGATCCGGTGTGTGATGGGTTTTTCGGTCGGCGGGGAATATACCGGGGTGGTCGCCTATCTGCTGGAGGGCGCGCCGCCGAACCGGCGCGGCCTGATTACCTCGCTGGCCGCTGCCGCCAGTGAGATCGGCGCATTGCTGGCGGTCGGCGTGGCCGCCTTGACCGTCAGTTCAATGAGCAATGCGGCGCTCGTTTCATGGGGCTGGCGTATCCCGTTCCTGTTCGGCGCGGTGCTGGCTGGCAGCGTGCTGGTTGCGCGGTCAATCATGCAGGAGTCCCCCGATTTTGTGCGGCAACGTGAACGCGGGTCGGTGCCCGCAAATCCGTTGCGACACACGCTCACCAGTCACCGCGCCGGAATTGCGCGCGGGTTCGCGATCTCGGCGCTCGGTTCGATCACCTATTACGTCGGAATAACCTACGTCCCGGTATTCCTCATCTCGACAGGGACCCTGGATGAAGCCGGGTCGCTATGGCTGGCGACCATTGCGGCGATAGCGGTGATCATCGTCACGCCGATAATCGGATTGCTGTCCGACCGGTGGGGACGCAAGCCGGTGTTGATTGCGTTAGCCGCCGCCAGTGCCGCGCTGCCGGTTACGATGTTCTGGCTGATGGCCAGTGCTTCTTATTTGAACGCGCTTGGCGGAGCGATTGTCCTTGCGGGCTTGGCCGGAGGCGTAAGCGCAGTCGGAGCCGCAGCCACGGCCGAGCAGTTTCCCGGCGAAGGACGCCTCAGTGGCTTGGCCCTTGGGGTAACCACGGCGACCGCCGTGTTCGGTGGGTTTACGCCTTACATTGCGCAACTGCTGATGGACCGAACGCATTCTTTGCTGGTCCCTGGCATTATGATCGCCGTCGTCGCTTGCTGCGTTCTTCCAGTGGTGCTGGCCATGCCCGAGACTGCCCCTACGCGAACAGGACTCCCACCGAGTGATGGGCGCGGCTAAGATCGATGTGCAACATGCATTCGTTCAGAATGCAGTGGAGCACTGCGGTCTGCACGAATGACCGGATCAATGAAGCGGCTTGTTCAGTTTCCCGGCCACATCACCGCGAGTCTGAAAATTTACGCGAATTTAACGATAATTCCATAGACAATTCGCATGATCATAGGCCATTCTACTATGGGTGGGGATAGGGCTACCGTGCCGGATGACGCCGGACGACTGTTCCGGCTCGACGGTTTGCGCGGCGTTGCTGCTGCCGGTGTTCTGACACACCATATTTTCCTTTTCTACGCGCCCTGGCAATTTTCTGCTGCGCCGTTCGCGCAGGTGGCCGGTTGGATTCAACGCTATGGCTGGACGCTCGTAGACTTGTTTTTTGTCCTTTCGGGTTATGTTTTCGCGCATGTCTATCTGCGTGACGAGACGCTGCGCAGCCAGAAAGGATTGGCTTCGTTCTGGGTTGCGCGCATCGCGCGGTTGTGGCCGCTTCACCTGACGATGTTGGTACTGATTGCCATTGTCCATCCGGCGAACCAGGCAAACACGGTCTATGCGTTTTTGGCGCATCTGGCCATGCTTCAAGCCTTCGTCACACCCGTCGCGGGCACATACGACGGGTCGAGCTGGTCGCTCACGGTCGAAGTCTTTTGTTACGCAATCTTTGCCACAGCTTATGCTCATGGTCGCCGGGCGTTGTTGTGGACTACTGCACTTATGATCGTTGTGGCACTCATCAGCCAGGCTTTGATCAGTCACCCCGGAGGGCCATTCGCCGGCAGCGTGTTCCGCCGCGGCCTGTTGGGCTTCTTCCTTGGGCAAGCTATGTGGCGTTGCCGTGGCCGACTGTCGAAAATACCGAGATTGGTTCTCGCGGCAAGCCTTCTCGCAGGGTTATCGATCGAAGCAGGGCCGTATAGCCCAGTCCTTCCCCTCACACTGCTGACCTGGCCTTCGGCCTTGTTACTCGCTTTGCGTTCGAAGGTGATGGAATCGCCGGCGATGGTCTGGCTGGGTGACCGCAGTTACGGGATCTATCTCATCAATCTGCCGCTCACTCAGGCGGTGGTAAGCATTTGCGCAGGCCATCAACTAGGCACCGCGCAGATAGTGACAATCCAGCTAGCGATTGTGATCATGGTCCTGTTGGCAGCAGAATTATCGTTCCGATGGATCGAGGCCCCCTCTCGCCGGGCGATCCGTCGAGTCTGGAAGCAGCACGAAGGCCGGAGCAGCGAAAGCTCAGATAGCATAACTCGGACACGCGGCTCGGCATGATCGCCACGGGTGAGGTGACACCTACAGAGCTGACATTTGCGGGCCTTTAAGCGACATTCGAAGCCAAAACGGCTTTGCGCGCGGGCTGTGCGCGAACCTCTTGTCACGCGTCATAAGATGGCAGCCATTGGACGTGCTCATCCTTTCAAAAGCCGCCCGATTGCAGCGGCTAGTCCATCGTCGTTCAAGGTCAGACTCGCTGCACCCATCGAGAGCCCGGTTCGCATTGCTGCTTGCCCTTCTATCGTTTTGAGAATGTTAAAGAGCCAAATTCTTCAGTCTCGCTGTCCCTCGATAAAGCCACTACGACAGACTCCAGGGGGTGGGCGGATAAGCGCTCGATACCGGAGACCATCAGATGACCACCAGCCGCCAGATCCACCTTGTCCGCCGCCCCGACGGAGTACCCGTTGTGTCCGATTTTGCATTCGTTGAAGTCGATACGACTGACGCTTCCGATGGTCAGGTTCAAGTCCAGAACATGCTGATGTCAGTTGATCCCTACATGCGGCCCCGTCTCACGTCCGACCAGGCGCTGAATGTGGCGATGATCGGCGGCGGCATTGGCCGCGTAGTGCAATCGCGCAATCCGGATTTCAGGGAAGGCGATCTGGTTCGTCATGCTGCCGGGATGCAGGAACTCTTCACCGGTGACGGCAAAGGCTTGCAAGTGTTGAATCCCGATCCTGCCCTGTCCTTGACTGTCTATATGCACGCGCTGGGCGGCACAGGGATCACAGCTTATGGCGGCCTGCTGGAAACTGGGGCGCTGAAGCACGGCGAGCAGGTGTTTGTTTCCACGGCAGGCGGTGCGGTCGGTTCGGTCGCCGCTCAGATAGCCAAGATCAAGGGCTGCTATGTGGTGGGATCCACAGGCTCCGACGAAAAGGCAGCGTGGTTGCGGGATGTGGTCGGGATCGACGCAGTCATCAACTACAAGACCCAGCCGCTGGCTGCGGCGCTGAAGGCGGCCACTCCGGGCGGTGTTGATGTCTATTTCGAAAATGTCGGCGGCGCTCATCTGGATGCCGCTTTGCCGCGCATGAATCTGTGGGGGCGGATTCCGGTCTGCGGCATGATCTCGACTTACAACGGCGGCGGGGAAGGAGTGCGGAACCTTTTCAACCTGATCTACGGCCGGATTCGTATGGAAGGGTTTGTGGCCACTGATTTCCCGCACCTGCAAGAAGCATTCTTAAGCGATATGACTGGCTGGTTGAAGGATGGCCGCGTCAAATATCAGGAAACGATTCTGGATGGTTTCGAGCGCGCGCCAGAAGGGTTGATTGGTCTGTTTTCAGGCCTGAACAACGGCAAGATGTTGATCCGCGTTTCGCACTAGGCTCATGCTTTTTCGGCCAGCCAGCTAACAGGCGATCATGGCGAAGCGCCAAAACATGGCCGCCCATGGTACTGCAACCATCTAATCTCGTTTGATAATCGTGTTCTAGCAACCTGGATCGTCATCCAAAAAGAATGGGGCGACCATCGCTGGCCGCCCCAAGCTTCTGATCTGATTGCGTTTGATTAGAACGAGATCCGAAGGCCTCCGTTCACGCCATGGCTGTTCAGATCGTTGCGGAAGGTACCCTGATAACCAACGAACACACTGGCACCGCTACCGATTTTGGCACTGATGCCGGCGTCGACTTCGACGACCGAACGGCCAGAACCAATCGCCAAGACCGTGAACGGCGCGCCCGAAACGCCATTGAAGTAGCCCGTCACAACCGAGGGATTGTCGTTGAGGTTGTATCGGTAAGTCACATTCGCATAGGGCATGATCGACCCGGTTGGCGCTGCAAACCGGGCGCCGACGACCAGGTCGGTACGCTTGGCTTCGATATCAGCCACAGTCAGATTGAGCGTACCCATGCCCGTTTCGGTGAAGCCGTTGACATGACCAGAGGTGAAATCGATCCCAACAAACGGCTCAAACGTCAGCCTATCCCCGCCGACATTGTAGCCGATCGTTGCAACACCCTTGAACAGGTGCCCGTCAGTATCGGCCGATGCTGTGCCTTGGATCTGAGTTGCACCCGAACCGGCATTCACCAGCTTCGACGCGGTGATATTGCCAGTGATGTAGGCCAGCTGTGCATTAAGGTGCATGGCGCCTGAAGAGTAGCCCATGTACCCGCCGACCTGCCAGCTCTTGTCCTTACCCGCAGAGTTGCCTCCCAGGT
Organism: Sphingomonadaceae bacterium; assembly: GCA_025356175.1. Lineage (GTDB taxonomy): Bacteria > Pseudomonadota > Alphaproteobacteria > Sphingomonadales > Sphingomonadaceae > Novosphingobium. Next base: position 10,949 of record JANXUP010000022.1, read on the forward strand.
AAGTTACCTCATCTTCGGAATAGCCGCCAGCTACGCCAAAGCGAAGTGGGCCTGTGCCAAAATCGACGCCTACCGCACCGCCAACGATCCGATGATCACTGCCGAAGCGATAGTCAGTGCTCTTGCCATTAGCCCACTGGCCATACCCGTTAAGCCAAACGCCGGTCTTGCCGTCGCTGCCTTCAGCCTGGCGCAGGCCGACCTGGCGGGTGAACAATTCACCCTGGTCCTGCAGCGAGGTTGCATAGGCAGCATAGGGCTCAGGATTGAGACCCTGGAACAGAGCCTGTGCCTGTGCCGACGACATGTTGTCGATCTTGTTGATGGTTGCAGCGGCGCCGCTGCTGCCGATGATACCCGTCAAGCCATTGGCCACGGCTACCTGGTTGGGATTGCCCGCTGCGGCATTGTAGGCCGAACGGACAACGACCAGCCGGTAGTTGGTGCCGATTACGCCGCCGCCGTTCGCCGCCGCATTGGAAAGCGACAAGAACGACGAAATCGTGTTCCCGGTTACCGTGGCGAAGTTGCCCGCGATTCCTCCGGTTGTCGTGATGATGTCGTAAGTCGTTCCGGCGACATAAAGCGATCCGGTATTCTGGGTAATCGCCAGAGTTCCAGCAAGCGTCGCTGTACCCGGCGCACCCGTCACCGCAATCCGATCAAAATCGGTCCCTGCTACGACTGTACTCGTCCCATTCCCAAAGACATCAGCTGCATAAGTGCCAGTCGAGGTCTGCGTGTAGGAACCGCTGATCGCCAGAATGCCCGGGCTATGACCCGGCGCGATGGTGCCGTTGTTGGTCACCGCACCGACGATGTTGCCCGGCGTGGTGCCGATTCCGCCGATCAGCCGACCGCCCGAGGCGACAGTCACGGTCGGCGACGTCAACGTGCCATCGACCGATAGGATCGCGCCGCTTGCCACGGTGGTGGTGGTATCGGTGAGCGTGCCGGTCAGCGAAAGTGTCCCGCCGTTGACCGCCATCGCCCCGGTCAACACGCTACCGGTGCCCGACAAGGTCATCGTGCCGGTGCCGACCTTGGTCAGTCCGCCCGAGCCGGCAAGGAATTTGCCGGCAAAGGTAGTGGTGGCATTGTTGCCGCCGGTGGTCAGCGTGTTGCCATTGGTCTGAATCTGACCGGTGCTTGCGCCTGAAAGCGCACCGATGGTCTGGTTGCCAATGAAGGCACCGACACCAAGCGTCCCGTTGATGATGTAGGTCGAGTTGGGGCTGAGGGTATTGGCGGCAAGCGTGTCCAGGCCATTCCCCACGCCAACGGTGGTGTCGCCGCTGTAAGTATTGGTGCCGGTGAAGGCCAGATTGCCCAGGATGCCGACCGTGCCCGTGCCCGACATGTTACCGGTGTAAATCTGGAACGCACCACTGATGAGGACATTGGCATTGTTGACGATATTGCCCTTGATCCCGACACCCGCCACACCCTGAAGAGTTCCCGCAGAAACGGTGGTCCCGCCGGTGTGGTTGCTGTTTCCGCTCAGAACCAGCGTCCCGGTGCCAATCTTGACCAGCTGACCAGCACCCGAAGTGCCGCCGGTCAGGGTCAGCGTGGTGCCGGCGTCGGTCAGGAAGGTGCCTTTGGGTGCGCTCAGCAACACTGCATTGGCCAGCGTGACATTGGCAGTATTTTCGAGCGTGCCATTGCCAAAGCTGAGCAGACCGGTCCCGACATTGTTGGCGCTGCTGATCGCCACGATGCTGTTGTTGAGGAAGTTCATCGAGCCGGACAGGCCGGTGTTGTTCCCGCTCAGCGTCAGTACGCCCGTGCCGTTACCCAGGAAGGTAACAAACCCGGCGCCCGAGAGCTGTCCGGCGTAAGTGCCGCTGGTGTTGCCGTTGGGGCTGAGCGTCTGATCGAAGCCGAGGCTTGCCCCCAGCGCGATGCTGATGTTGCCCTGCAGCGAGCCGTTGGTCGCAGTCGATCCGGCATAGCCGATGATCGAGCCGCCGTTGACCGTGGTCCCGCCGGCATAGGTGTTCGATCCCGTCAGCGTCATCGCCCCGGTGCCGCTCTTGACCAGCGAACCGGTGCCGGTGATCTTGCCGGCGTAAGTGGTGCTGGTGTTCAGCCCGCCGGTATCGAGCACGACCGCCGCACCGTTCAGGTTTACGACGGCGTTGGCGCCGGTGCCGGCGAGCGAGCCGATCACGTCACTTGCGTTGAAGTTCAGGACGCCAGTTGTCGTCGCTGTCGAATTGACCTGGACTGCGGTGGTGCTGCCAATCGCCCCGGCAACGTTGGCATTGACCGTGCCGTCGTTGATGACGAATGTGCCTCCCGTCAGATTGACCGTATTGGCCCCCAGCAGGTTGAATGTCCCGCTGGTCGTCTTGATGAGGCTCCCGGTCCCGGTGATCGTGCCGCCATTGGCACCGAACGATCCGCTGTTGAGGGTCAGCGAGGTAGCGGCACCGTTGAGGTTGACGGTGTTCGGTCCAGTTCCCGCATCAGCGAGCGACTTGAGCGCGACCTGGTTGTTGACGATCAGGGTGCCGCCGTTCTGGATTGTAAAAGCGCTATTTGCGGAAAGCGCCCCATTGCTGCCGGTCGCCAGTGTGCCGCCATCGATGGTGGTCGTGCCGCTGTAAGTGTTGGTGCCCGACAGCGTGGTAGTGCTTGGTCCAGTCACCGTTACCTTGCCGGTCGTCGCGCTTGCTGCATCGACGATGTTGCCTGCAAAAGTACCTGCGGCGGTACCGTTGAAGTTGAGGGTGGTACCGTTCGACAACTTGACCGAGGTGGCGGCCGAACCAAGGAACGCGGCGTTGTCAGTCGATAGAGTACCGCCGGTCACATTCACTGCAGCAAGCTTGCCGGCAGTGCCGTCAAGCGTGTTCTTGATCGTCCAGCTTCCGGCGTCGTTCTTGTTGACCGTCTGAAAGCCCTTGATAACCGATCCGGCCTGCAAGGTGCTCGTGCCAGTCCCGTTCAGGTTCAGGATGTTGACTGCACCGGCTGCCGTGCTGCCCTGCAGCGTGCCCGAAACCACAGCAGACACCGGATTTGAGCCGGCCAGTCGCAAACCATTATCACCGGCCGTACCGGCGGTGCCGGCGTTGAAGGTGTTTGTTCCCGCTCCGGTGAAAGTGACAGCGCTCTTCAAATAGCCGTCATTGTTGATGACGTTGTTGAGGTCCGACATGGTGACAGTGCCGTCGATCGTTCCGCCGTTGTTGATCGTCGACGTACCATTGCCGAGCGTGCCGAGCGTGACGCTGTAACGGATCACCGCGCCGACATCGCCCGTGGGAAGGCCAGTGCCATTGCCGACCGCTGCCACCCCGCCGCCGAAGTTGTTCAGCGTGGTGCTGCCCTGGGTGTTGATGTTGCCCCAAATGAAAGCATTGCCGATGCCGTTGACCGGGGTCGCATATCCGCCAGCAATCCCGTTGTTGATCAGCACAGTCCCGGCGCCAGTCTGGGTAATATCGGTGGTCGTGAAATAGCCCATAAAGCCGCGATTGTTGATCGTGAGGTTGCCGGCAGCGGTGATGTTGCCTTCAAGATCAGCGGGGCCGCCTGTTGTTGAGAAATTGTTGTTGAACACGTTGACCGCAGTGCCGGTGGCATTGCCAAAGGTCACCGAACCACGAATTGCAGCACCTGAATCATTGGTAATATTGGTTCCGCCGCCAACATTGAGAGCGGCGCCGGTGTTGGACCCGGCGTCGATCCCGTAAGTCGTCCCGACCCCGCCATTGAACGCGCCGCCGAAGTTGATCACCGCACTGCCGGTGCCAGTGCTGATAATTGCTGGACCACCAACATTGGTGTTGATCGATGCGCCGCCGTTGACCGTTACAACGATCCCATTGTTGGCACCGCCGTTCCAGCCTGCGCCGCCAGGATTGTCGCAAACGACTTGATTTGGATTGACCGGTGCCTGTGATACGCAATCAGCGAAGGCAGGCTGGGCGAACAAAGCGCCAGTAAGTGCAGTGGCAGTATATAGGCTGGTCCGTACGGTGATCTTACGCATCATCTTCTCCACAAAACGGTAATAGCGTTGCTTGCGATGTGCGACCCGAGCGCTCTTTGTGAGCGTCTCAAAAACTTAGAAAACTGCAGGATTGGCATTCTGGCGGTCGCGGGCCAAAGGTTTGGCATGATGCAACTCGCTGACGCATTCCCCCTCTACGACAATTGCCCATGCTTAATGTAGTTAGCTAACAAAGGAAAGTGTGATCGATCAAACTTCGCAAAACAATTTGAATTGATGCCTAGCCCGGGTGCGAGCGTTCACCTCGCTTCCGGACCGACGCGTTTGGGGTGGCAAACGGACATATGATGTTTGTGCCCTGAAGTGCGCATCGCGACCCTATCGAGCCAGAATTCACTTCCCCGGCGAACGAGGTGGCGTCAGGTGACCTTGTTGCCAAGGTGTTTTTGCCAATCTACTTGCGCCAGGGCCACGAGCAGCCCGAGCATGAGGACTTCGAGGCCGATGCCGATCGGGCTGGTCAGATAGTGCTTGAACGCGCCTCCCATGCTCGTCTTTTCGATCCCTTTCGCGGTAGCAGCGTAGATCGAATACGAGACAACGCGGCCAGCAAAGAATGCGACGGTAAAGTGGACGAGCCGGACCCCGGCAAGACCCGCTGCCTCGAACAGCTGCGCGGAGGGAAGCGGTGAAAGCGCAAACAGTCCAATCGCAACCAAAGATCCGCGCTTGTGCTTTTCGACCGCATCGCCAGCGGCCTTCAGGTTGAGTTTCATCTTTTGCGGAATATGGCCCCGAACCAGCCGGAATCCCTTTGCGAGCGCGAACCTGCCAAGTGCGGCGGCGGTGGCACTGACGATCACCAGGGCAGGAAGTGGCATCTTTGTGCTCAGTCCGTAAATGACGATAACGGTCCAGGTCGGTGGGCCAAAGGCAGGCAGCAGGTTCACGCCGAGCACCACAGCAAAAAGGATCAGGTAGTCCGTCACAATTCTCCTGATTGATCGGCAACAGGACCTTCCGCGACATGAAGGAAGCCCACTGTGCAATCGCAATCAATCGGCCGCTTCGATCACGTCGCGCTTGGTGATCGAAAGGTAGGTTACGAGCGCGAGGATAACGATCAGGAACAGTGCGCTGGTGCCGATCGTGCCGAGGCCGAGACCACCGTCAGTTTTGGTCTGCGACAACAGATCGCCGCACGAGGCACCGAATGGGCGGGTCAACACATAGGCGATCCAGAACGCCCAGATCGCGTCGAGCTTCAGCCAATAGTGAGCGGCAGTCACCGCAGCGATCAGGCCGGCGAATATCAACGCTGACGTCAGATAGCCTAGCTTTAGCCCTTCAGCCACCAGGTCGCCAGCCGCCGTACCCAGAGCGAATGTGAACAGGATCGCGGTCCAGTAGAACAGCTCGCGCCGCGTGGTGAAAATCGAATGGATCGAAAGGGTTTTCTCGCTGGCATACCAGCCGGTAAAAGTGGCGATCAGGGCAACGCTGAAGATCGTGGTGGTGGTGGTCAGCGCCACCCCGAAATTGTCGGACAGATTGTCGGTGATCAAGGTTCCGAACACGCTGAGGAACACCACTGCGATCCAGTAGACTGCGGGGACATATCGCCTTGACCACAGCTGCACGGCGAGCGCTGCGGCCAGCAAAACGCCCGTCAGGATCGACGTGTTGGTCAGACCCATATGCAAATTGAAATTGAGAAAGTCGGCGGCGGTCTCGCCGACAGTCGTCGCCATGATCTTGATCACCCAGAAGTAGAGCGTAACCTCGGGCACCTTGTTGAGCATCTGCCGGGCTGGGCTGCTTGTCGGTGCGTTCATGGAGCAATCCAAACTATGATTAGCAGCAGCTTTCGAACAGAGTCATAGCAGGCGAAGGGGCTGCGACCAAACAGGCGTACAGCCCCTCTCGGGCCCCGTCATTCTACTTCTTGGGCTCCGCCGCCTCTTCCTTGGCTTCCTTAGCAGGATTTTCGGCACCATTTTCGAGGACTGCGCCGGTCATCGCGTCGATACCGACTTCGATAATCTTGCCGTGGCTCATGATATCGAAGGAATAGCGCAGGCCGGAGCCACCACTTTCCTTCTCCAGCTCCTGATCGACGATGCGGCCAGGACGAGCCTTAAGCGCCGCGGCGCGCGCCTGCTTCAGCGTTATTTTCGCGTTCCTGGCGAGCGCATGTCCGACATATTTGGTGGGCGACACCGATGCACTAACCGCTGGTGCCAATATGAGCGCCAGAACAGCAGAGCCAATCATCAACTTTTTCATTGAACCATCCTCGCGGCGAAAAGCTCGCCTGGAAGCAAGATCGGACGCCCGACGCGCTTCGAAAATCAACGCCTGGAAGGGTCTGTTGGTTCCGTCTTTAATCAATCCGAGCAAGGGCGGCATTCGGGTCGTAACCGGACGGTCCGGTATTGGTTCCAATAGTCAGATTGCGGACTTGGGCTCGTCCCGTCCTAAAAATGCCAACCCAAATGCCGTCCGACAAAGATCAGCAGCATCGCGCCCAGGATCGAGGCGAGGCAGCCGCCGCGGCTTAGGCCTTCGCTGCCGCGGCTGGTGACGAGGCCGGCGAGCAGCGAGCCGCCGACGCCGAGCAGGATCGTCATGCCCCAGCCCATTCCGACCACGCCGGGATAGAACCAGCGGGCCAGCGCGCCGATGAACAGGCCGGAAAAAATGGCGCCGATGAGGTTGAACATTTCGCGGGTCTCCTGAGCTTTCCGTAACGCCCAAGGTAATGGAGCGCGCCGCGCGATCAAGGGGCAGAGGTTGCGCTGCACGGGGTCATCCGCGCAACAAGATTGCCCGGCTCGATTCTTTCCGTGTCAACGCACACCGCGCCGTTTTGCCGGACATATTTTTTTTCGATTTTGATTTTGACTCTTGCGCCAGTGCGCAGTGCCGCATTTCCCGCGCGTCGCTGCACCGCGTCATCGCCGCGATCCCCCCGCGCGGGGCGGCGCGATGGTTAACGCCGCATTTATCCACTTGCGCGCGATTCAGGATGCGGCACTATAGGTGGTGGTCCAGCTTCGGGGGGGACCTACTAGACCTAGATTCAGCCAATGGCCGCGCCAAGGCGCAGCACGGGCGGATTCGGGCCTGGTCAGGGGTGTCGCAGAACCGGTTGGGGATGAAACGGGGGAGAAGTTCTTCTCGTTTCGTTCTCATGGAATTGCTAGGGTAGGCGCTTGCCTGCCGATTCGAACGAATGCAGAACATGCGCTGCGGCGCGAGCGAGAACGGAAGACGGGGGCAAAGTGGAATACAGGAACGGAGATGAGCCGCAGATGGCTGAGCTAGACGCGATGGTGGCCGGGAACCAGGCAGGCAGCAGTGCCGTGTCTGCCGCTGCCCCCGCTCGCGCGAAGAAGGCCGCCGACGCGCTTCCCGCAGCAGAAATGGCGCTACCCATGCAAGACAAGACCGATCCCGGCAGCGAAGCCCTCGTCAGCGAACCCCTCATCAGAGAGCTGGGCGCCGCCGCGCTGGCTGGAGCGATGGCTGCTGCCGCTGCGCCTCAAGCAGATGATTCCAAGTCGATCCACGATCGCCGCTTCAACATCGAGGTCGATCATGCCCGCGATGCGCTGCTGACCGATTTCGGGCGCGAGACGCTGGATGACCGTTACCTCTTGCCTGGCGAGCGCTACCAGGACTTGTTTGCCCGCGTCGCCGATGCCTATGCCGATGATGAGGCGCACGCCCAGCGGCTCTATGATTACATCAGCCGCTTGTGGTTCATGCCCGCCACCCCGGTGCTGTCGAACGGCGGGACCAACCGCGGCCTGCCGATCAGTTGCTATCTGAACTCGGTGTCGGACAGCCTCGAAGGCATCGTCGGGACCTGGAACGAAAACGTCTGGCTCGCCAGCCGCGGCGGCGGGATCGGGACATACTGGGGCAACGTGCGCGGGATCGGTGAACCCGTCGGCCTCAATGGCAAGACTTCGGGCATCATCCCGTTCGTCCGCGTCATGGACAGCCTGACGCTGGCGATCTCGCAAGGCTCGCTGCGCCGCGGTTCGGCCGCCTGCTATCTTGACGTGTCGCACCCCGAGATCGAGGAATTTCTCGAAATCCGCAAACCCTCGGGCGATTTCAACCGCAAGGCGTTGAATCTCCACCACGGCGTGCTGCTCACCGATGACTTCATGGAAGCGGTGCGCGACGGAAACGAGTTCCACTTGCGCAGCCCCAAGGACGGCTCGATCCGCGCCACGGTCGATGCCCGCGCGTTGTTCCAGAAGCTGGTCGAAACCCGGCTGGCAACGGGTGAGCCGTACATCGTCTTCTCCGATACGGTGAACCGGATGATGCCCAAGCATCACCGCGACTTGGGGCTCAAGGTTTCGACCTCGAACCTGTGTTCGGAAATCACGCTCCCAACCGGCAAGGACCACCTCGGCAACGAGCGCACCGCGGTGTGCTGCCTGTCCTCGCTCAACCTTGAAACCTGGGAAGAGTGGAAGGACGATGACCGCTTTATCGAGGACGTACTGCGCTGCCTCGACAACGTGCTGCAGGACTATATCGACCGCGCCCCGCCCGAAATGGCCCGCGCCAAGTATTCGGCAATGCGCGAACGCTCGGTCGGCATGGGCGTCATGGGCTTCCACTCGTTCCTGCAGATGAAGGGCATCGCCTTCGAAAGCGCGCTGGCCAAGGCGCTGAACTTCAAGATGTTCCGCCATATTTCGGCCAAGGCTGACGAAGCCAGCCTGGTGCTGGCGCACGAACGCGGCGCTTGCCCCGATGCGGCCGACATGGGCGTGATGCAGCGTTTCAGCTGCAAGATGGCGATCGCGCCGACCGCGTCGATTTCGATCATCTGCGGCGGCACTTCGGCCTGCATCGAACCGATCCCGGCGAACATCTATACCCACAAGACGCTCTCGGGCAGCTTCGTGGTCAAGAACCCGTACCTCGAAAAACTGCTCGCCACGAAGAGCAAGGATTCGACCAATGTGTGGAATTCGATCCTCGAACACGGCGGCTCGGTCCAGCACCTCGACTTCCTCTCCCAACAGGAAAAGGACGTCTACAAAACCAGCTTCGAGATCGACCAGCGCTGGCTGCTCGAATTTGCGGCCGACCGCACGCCCTATATCGATCAGGCGCAGTCCTTGAACCTCTACATCCCCGCCGATGTCGAGAAGTGGGACCTGATGCACCTCCACCTGCAAGCGTGGGAAAAGGGCATCAAGAGCCTCTATTATCTGCGCTCGAAATCGGTTCAGCGCGCCGGGTTCGCCGGCGGGGTCGAGGCGGACAACACCTCCGCCGCACCCAAGATCGAGCTGACCGCCGGCGAGCTGACCGATTATGAGGAATGCCTGAGCTGCCAGTAGGCAGCCAGGCGCTCTGCCCCGCACGATGACCCTCGGTACCTTCGCTCCTGCCATGGCCGCACTGGGCTGCACGCTGCTCGCGGTGCGGGCGCTGGCGGCTCTGGCTGCGCTGCCGGCGGCCTCGGGGCTCGGCGCGGATCCGGTGCGCCGCGGGAACGAACGCCGCGCGATCCTTACCGCGTTATTTGCCGCGCTGGTCACCCCCGGCCTGCTGTGGCTGGCCCTCAACCGGCTGAGCGATACCGGCCTGATGGAGCTGTTCTGATGCGCAAATACCACCGCTGGCTCTCGGTTTTGTTCGGTGTGGTCCTACTGTGGATCGCGGTGACCGGCGTCATGATCCAGCTCGCCGAGCTCAAGGCCGATGGCGAACCGCGCCCGGTCTCGGTTGCCGCGCCGGCGAATTTTGTCTGCCCCACCGACATGACCTGCCGGCCCAAGCGCGTCGAAGGCGGCGCCAAGGACTGGGCCGAATGGCTGATGCACCTCCATTCGGGCGAAGAGTTCGGAACGGCCGGGACCGCGCTGTCGATCGCGGGCGGCCTTGCGCTGGTGTTCTTCGGCTTCTCCGGCCTGTGGATGTACCTCCGCATGTGGTCGCACCGCCGCCGTAACAGCCACAAGCCAGCCTGGTTCTGGAAATGAGCGCGGCTGGACAAGAATTCGGTTCGCGCAAAGCCCGCAAAGAACGCAAAGATGTGGCGACAGGCCGTAGGCCCTTGAACCCCTTGCGCGAACCCGATCTTATCCGCCCCATCCCCAACCCGCACGGCCCGCCGCGCTACGCCGCCGCGGCCACCTGTGCTAAGCAACCCTTTCGCCTGACGGAGTCCGACCCATGCCGCTGCTAGAAGTCCGCAAGACCTACAAGCCGTTCGAATATCCGTGGGCTTACGACATGTGGAAACGCCAGCAGCAGATCCACTGGATGCCCGAGGAAGTGCCCTTGGGCGAGGATTGCCGCGATTGGGCGCAGAAAATCTCCGACCATGAGCGCAACCTTCTGACGCAGATTTTCCGCTTCTTCACTCAGGCCGATATCGACGTGCAGAACTGCTATCACGAGCAGTATGGCCGCGTGTTCAAGCCGACCGAGATCAAGATGATGCTCGCCGCCTTCTCCAACATGGAGACGGTGCACATCGCCGCGTACTCGCACCTGCTCGATACGATCGGCATGCCCGAAAGCGAATACGGGATGTTCCTCGAATACGAGGAGATGCGCAACAAGCACGATTACCTCGCGCAGTTCGGGGTCGACAGCGATCAGGATATCGCCCGCACCCTCGCC
>JANXUP010000030.1 GCA_025356175.1 Sphingomonadaceae bacterium
TGCGCTGGGCGCGCGTTACATGACGCTGACGCACTTCAAGAACACCGCCTGGGCCGATAGCGCGACCGACGCGCCAGATCACAACGGGCTGACCGACTATGGCCGCCAAGTGGTGCGCGAAATGAACCGGCTGGGCATCCTCGTCGATCTCGCGCATGTGTCGGAAAAGACCATGCTCGATACGCTGGCCATCGCCGGTGCACCGGTGATCGTCAGCCATTCGAACGCCTATGCGCTTAACCCGCATCCCCGCAATGTGACTGACCGTGCGCTCGATGCGATCAAGATCAACGGCGGGATCGTGATGGTCAACTTCTACCCGCCCTACGTGCTTGATGCGGGCCGCCAGTGGAGCGCTGAACGCGACGCCGCCGAAGCCCGGTTCAAGGCGCTCAACCGCGGCAGCCCGGCGGCGGCCAAGGTGGCGCTGGCCGATTGGGACAAGGCTCACCCGATGCCGCGCGGCTCGATCTCGGATATCGCCGATCATATCGACTACATCGCCAAAAGGATCGGCGCGGATCACGTTGGCCTCGGCGGCGATATCGACGGGATCGAGGTGACGATCGCCGGAATGGAAGACGTCTCAAAATACCCGGCGCTGTTCACCGAGCTAGCCCGGCGCGGCTGGAGCCAAGCTGGTCTGGAAAAGCTCGCCAGCCGCAATCTGATGCGCGTGTTCAAGGGTGCAGAGGCTTATGCCTATGCTCACCGCAGCGATCCGCCGATCGAGAACGCGACCTATTTCTGAGTGGTTGGAGCCGGCACCAGCTTCACTTCGAACAGCGCGGGCCATTCCTTGCCGGTGAAGTAGAGCTTGCGGGCCTTTGCGTCCCAGGCGATGCCGTTGGCGACCTGGTCCTGCCCGAAAGCACCCGCAGCCTGATGCAGCGCGCTGAGGTCGATCAGCCCCACAACCTTGCCGCTGACCGGATCGATCTTGACTGCAAAATCGGTCATCCAGATGTTCGCGTAAACCAGCCCGTCGACCCATTCGAGTTCGTTGATCATCCGCAGCGGCTTGCCCTGCACGGTCACCTTGAGCGTGCGCTTGACCGTGAACTTGGTCGGATCGATGAAGCGTAGCGTGTCAGTGCCGTCGGACATCACCAGTTCGCGGCCATTGCTGGTCAGTGACCAGCCTTCGCCTTCGTAAGTGAAGCTGCCGAGCTTTTTGAGCGTCTTGCGGTTCCAGCGGTAGCCCACCTTGTCACGCCAGGTCAGGCTCAGGATCTGGCCCTGCCACGGGACAATCCCTTCGCCGAATTGCGGCGGCGGGATTTGGGCCGAGCGCAGCACCTTGCCACTGGCGAGATCGACCTGGCGGACCGAGGACCGGCCGAGCTCACCCGTGCTCTCGAACAGCTCGCCGCGGTCGATGAACAGCCCTTCGGTGAAGGCGCGGGGATCGTGCGGGTAGCGCTTCACGATCTGCGCCACCTCGACCCGGATGGCGGTCGGCGCGGCAGGCTGCGCAGTCAGCGGGGCGACCGCCAGCAGCAGCGGTAGCAGCAGGAGGCTGCGCAGCCGCATCAATCGCGCAGCAGTTCGTTGATGCCGGTCTTGGCGCGGGTCTGCGCGTCGACCGACTTGATGATCACGGCGCAAGCCAGCGAGGGCCCCGGCGTACCGTCCGCGAGCGTCTTGCCCGGCATCGCGCCGGGCACCACCACGCTGTACGGCGGGATGTGCCCGGTTATGACCTTGCCGGTATCGCGGTAGACGATCTTGCTGGTCGCGGTGATGAACACCCCCATGGCGACGACGCAGCCTTCGCCAACGATCACGCCCTCGACGATCTCGCTGCGCGCCCCGATGAAGCAATTGTCGCCGATGATCGTCGGGTTGGCCTGCATCGGTTCAAGCACCCCGCCGATCCCGGCTCCGGCCGAGATGTGGCAGCCCGTGCCGACTTGCGCGCAAGAGCCGACCGAGGCCCAGGTATCGATCATGGTGCCATCACCGACATGCGCGCCGATGTTCACAAAGCTCGGCATCAGCACCACGTTCTTGCCGATATGTGCGCCGCGCCGGACGATCGCGCCGGGCACCGCGCGAATTCCGGCGGCACGGAAGCGATCTGCATCCCACCCGGTGAACTTCAATGGCACCTTGTCGAACGAGGGGGCACCGGCCGAGCCATAGTCCATTACTGCGTTGTCATTGAGCCGGAAGCTCAGCAGCACTGCCTTCTTGAGCCACTGGTTGACTTGCCAGCCGCCGCTCCCGTCAGGCTCGGCTACGCGCGCCTGGCCGCTATCGAGCAGGGCCAGCGCCGCATCCACTGCGCGGCGCACCTCGGTGCTTTCGGGCGTGACCGTATCGCGCACGCCCCAGGCCTGTTCGATTGCGGCGGCAAGCTCTGCGGACATCGTGCAAATTCTCCTCGTGCCGCGGCGTCCGGGCCGCGCAATCCAGCGCCTATCGCCTGGTCCTGCGGTGGGCAAGAAGTGACGCCGCATACAGCGAAAGAAATGTGCTGTTAAGCATAGCCGTGGCAAATAGTTGCGATGCTGGCCGGTTGGGCCGGAACTGGGGTCTGCCGCATGTCCAAACCAGTTGTTCTCGAAGCCCGCTTGCATATTGCCGCAGCGCTGCTCTCGTTCGGCCTGGTCGCGGGCTGCGGCGGCGGGTCGGTCGGCAGCACGCCGGTGCCGGTTCCTGCGCCAACGCCCGCGCCGACTCCGACTCCGACGCCGACCCCCACCCCAACTCCGACGCCCACCCCGACGCCCACACCGTCGTCGGTGTTTCTGACCAGCGAATACAACCGCTCGACCGGCCCCAGCCAGCACGGCGCAATCGCCGCATGGACCGGCGGGACAACCGGCCGGGGGGTTACCATCGGCATCATCGATTCGGGGATCGACCAGACCAGTCCGGAATTTGCCGGGCGGATCAGCACGTCGTCGGCAGACGTCGCCGGCAGCCGCGGCCTCACCAACCCCGATAGCGATCACGGCACCAATGTTGCACTCGTCGCGGCGGCGGCGCGCGATGGCACCGGCATCGTCGGGATCGCATTTGACGCAACCATTGCGATGTTTCGGGCCGATACTGCGGGCACCTGCGCCAGCGCCGTTGCCTCCGACCCGAAAAGCGGCTGCACCTTTTCGGACACCAACATCGCTGCGGGCGTCAACGCTGCGGTGGCGGCCGGGGCCAAGGTAATCAACCTTTCGCTCGGTGGTTCGCCGCCCAATTTCACCCTGCGCAATGCCATCGCCAATGCCGCCGCAAATGGCGTGGTGGTGGTGATCTCGGCCGGTAACGACGGCAAATCGACCGATCCGGCGGTCGATCCGAACAACCCCGATCCGTTTGCTGCGGGCCTGCGTGCCGCGGGCAACGGCAACGTCATCATTGCCGGTTCGGTCGATGCCACCAACACCATTTCGGACTTCAGCAACAAGGCCGGCACCGAACAGTCATGGTTCCTGGCTGCGCGCGGTGAGCGGGTCTGCTGCGTCTATGAAAATGGCGTGCTCAAGGTAGTGACCAACCCCGACGGATCGCGTTCGGCCTTTGTCTTTTCGGGCACCAGCTTTTCGGCCCCGCAAATCGCCGGGGCGGCAGCCCTGCTGCGCCAGGCTTTCCCCAACCTGACTGCGCCGCAAGTGGTCGACCTCCTGCTCCGTACCGCCAGTGATGGCGGCGCGGCCGGCACCGATGCAATCTATGGCCGCGGCATCCTCAACATTGTCAGTGCATTTGCGCCGCAAGGCACGACCAGCCTGGCCGGTTCGGTCACGGCGATCGGACTGGGCGATACCACGGTGGTAACCTCCGCTCCGATGGGCGACGCCGGCTCCGGGGTCAGCGGCTTCGGCGCGATCGTGCTCGACGGTTACCAGCGCGCCTATCATTACGATCTTGGCGCCGAGGTACGCACCGCGCAAGTCCAGCCGAAGCTGGCCCCGGCGCTCAATGCCCGGGTTCGCCACATTGCCGTCGGCACCGACAAGGTCTCGCTATCGTTCTCGGTCGATGCCAGTGGCCGGGCCGAACGCTTGCCGTGGCAAGGCCTGCTGCGGCTCAGCTCGGCCGATGCGCAGATCGCCAAGGTTCTTGCGGGGCAGGTCGTGGCCCGCATCTCGCCCGACGCGAAGATCGCATTCGGCTTCTCGCAAGGCTCTGACGGGCTTGTCGCGCAGCTGCAGGGACAGGCTCAGCCCGCTTTCCTGATCGCGCGCGCGCCGGGGGACGATCAGGGTTTCGGGCAGGATGACGTGCTGTCGACCGCCTGGCACCAACAGCTGGGCCGCTGGGGCATCGCGGTCAGCGCGGAACATGGCTCGCCGGTTACCGCAGCACCGGTTTGGTCAACGGCATATGGGTTTGACCGCCGCCGTTACGATAGTGCCAATCGCTTTGGCCTTTCGGTTGATCGCGGCTCTGGTGATCTGCAGCTGGCCTTTGGCGCGAGCTGGCTGGCCGAGCGGCATTCGGTTCTTGGGGCCCGCCTCGCCGACGGGTTTGGCGGCGGCGGCGCTGACAGCCTGTTTCTCGATGCCACGGGGCAATGGCAGCCCGCTCCGGGCTGGCAGCTTGGCGCGCAGTGGCGCAGCGGCTTTACCGCCGCACGCAGCGGCGGTTCGGTCGCTGCAGGGAGCCGGATGACCAGTTCGGCCTGGTCGCTCGATGCGGCGCGGCTGGGTGTGTTCAAGCGCGGTGACTGGCTGGGCCTGCGGGTGTCACAGCCGCTGCGGGTCGAAAGCGGCGGGATCGCGCTCAATCTGCCGGTCGATTACAACTACGCGACCCTCCAGCCGACGTTCGCGCGGTCAGTGCTGAATCTGGCGCCGCGCGGCCGCGAAGTGGATACCGAACTCGCCTGGCGCGGCCCGCTGTGGAGCGGCGCGGCGATGTTCAGCCTGTTTTACCGCACCGACCCGGGCCATTACGCAAGCCTGCCCGATGATCGGGGTATTGCGGTCAGCTGGAGCAAGGGGTTCTAGTTATGGTGCGGAAAACCCATCCGGTGTTGCAAAGCTATTTGCGGATGCAAATAGCGCACCTGTTAGACTACGCTCCGGCTTTCACCGCAAATTCCCACGCGCGTTCGGCCAGTGGTTTGACCCGCTCGCTCTGCTCCCTGGCGTGCGATGAGCTGGCGGTGCCGTCGATCACCCGCTTCTTGATGCCTTGCAAAATGCCCGTCAGGCGGAAGAAGTTGTAGGCGAAATACCAGTTCATGTCGGGCACGCTGTCCCGCCCGGTGGCGGCGCAATAGCGTTCGACCACTTCCTCAAGTTCCGGAATGCCCAGCGCCTTGCGGTCAAGATCAGCCACGCCCGAACGCCCGCCATTGTCGGTCACCCAGGCCATCGCGACATACGTGAAATCGGCCAGCGGATCGCCCAAAGTCGACAGTTCCCAGTCGAGCACCGCCAGCACTTCGGGCCGGTCATGCGCGTAGATCATGTTGTCGATCCGGTAGTCGCCGTGGACCACGCTGGTACGGTCCTGTTCGGGCATGGTCGCGGGGAGCCATTCGATCAGCCGCTCAACTTCGGGGATCGTCTCGGTTTCAGCCAGGCGGTACTGCTTGGTCCAGCGATCGATCTGGCGGCCGAAATAATTGCCCGGCTTGCCGAATTCGGACAGGCCCGCCGCAGCGACATCGGTGTTGTGCAACGCAGCCAGCGTATCGATCATCGCTTCGTAAGTGGCGCGGCGATAGGCTGGCGCATCCTTGGGCATGGCCCCGTCCCAGATGGTGCGGCCGTCGACCATCCCCATCACGTAGAACATTGATCCGGCCACGCTGTCGTCGGTGCACAGGCCATACTGCGGCGCGACCGTGAAGCCCGTCTTGTGAAGCCCGGCCTGGACCCGGTATTCACGGTCAACCGCGTGGGCCGAGGGCAAAAGCACCCCGAATGGCTTGCGCCGCAGCACGTAGTTCCCGCTTTGCGCGGCGATCTTGTAAGTCGGGTTTGATTGCCCGCCCTTGAACTTGGTCAGATGGAGGGGCCCTTCGAAGCCGGCGACGTTGGCCGCCATCCAGTCAGCCAGCTTGCCCTCATCCAGCTTGTCCGCGCCTTCGGGTTCGACCGTGCCGACAAAGGCTTCCTCAGCATTGATTGCCTCGCTCATGCCGTGATCCCCTTACTGGTCGAACACGATGACGCTGCGCGCCGAGGCGCCGGTCTTCATCTTGTCGAAGCCTTGGTTGATCTGCTCAAGCGGGATGCGTTCGGCGATGATCGTGTCGAGATCGAGCAGCCCGCGCATGTAGAAATCAACGAGGCGCGGCAGATCAACCGGGAAGTGGTTCATCCCCATGATCGCGCCTTGTAGTTTCTTGCCCGAAAGCAGGTCCATTGCCGACAGCCCGACTTTTTCATTGAGCGGCATCATGCCCAGAATAGTCGCCGTACCGCCGCGCCGCAGCGAACTGACTGCGAGCTGAGCCGAAGCCGGACGCCCGACCGCCTCGATCGCGTGATCGACTCCGCCCTTGCTCATTTCCTGAATCATCTTGGCTGCATCGGGGTCCGAGGCATCGACCACATGCGTCGCGCCAAGCTTCATCGCCAAGGCGCGCTTTTCGGGCATCGGATCGGCGGCGATGATCTGCCCTGCGCCAGCAATCTTGGCGGCATTGATCGTGGCGAGGCCAACCCCGCCGCAGCCGACTACCGCGACCGTCTCACCCGGCGTGACCTTGCAGGCGTTAAAAATCGTGCCCGCGCCGGTGGTCACCGCGCAACCGATCACTGCGGCGCGGTCTAGCGGCATATCGGGGTTGATCGCGACGCAGGCGTGTTCGTGGATCAGCATCATTTCGGCAAAAGCCGAAAGGTTGAGCATTTGCGCCACCGGCGAGCCATCGCTGCTGCGGGTGAGGCGCGGTTCGGCACCGACCGCGCGGCGGGTTTCAGCGCCAAGGCACAGCGCCATGCGGCCCGTGACGCAGAATTCGCAGTGCCCGCAGAAGGCAGACAGGCAGGTCACCACCGCGTCGCCGACCTTGACCGTGCGCACTTCGCTGCCGACCGCCTCGACGATTCCGGCGGCTTCATGCCCCGGCACCGCCGGCAAAGCGTGCGGGTACGTGCCCTCGATGAAATGCAGGTCCGAATGACACAGCCCGCAAGCGGCGGTGCGGATCAGAACCTCGTGCGGGCCGGGCTTGCTGATCGTCAACTGCTCGATTTCGAGCGGCTGCTGGGCCTGAACGAGGACGGCTGCTTTCATGTTCTTTATCTCTCCAAAAAGCTAAATCCGGCATCCCGGGCGAACCCGGGATGCCGGTTTACTCAACGCGATACGCCGACGTCGCCCGAGCTGAATGCGCCGTCGGTCTTCGGCGCATTGGCCGAATGACGGGCGAACTCGATCCGGGCGATCGCGCGGTTGTGCACTTCGTCGGGACCATCGGCGATCCGCAGCGTGCGCTGGTGCGCCCATGCCTTGGCGAGCCCGAAGTCTTCGGAGACACCGCCCGCGCCGTGCGCCTGGATCGCATCGTCGAGGATCCGCAGCGCCATCATCGGCGCCTGGACCTTGATCATCGCGATCTCGGCCGCAGCAGCCTTGTTGCCGACCTTGTCCATCATGTCGGCGGCCTTGAGGCACAGCAGCCGGGTCATTTCGATGTCGATGCGGGCGCGCGCGATGCGCTGTTCCCACACCGATTGTTCCGACACCGCCTTGCCGAAGGCGACCCGCGTCTGGAGCCGCCTGGCCATCTTGCCAATCGCTTCCTCGGCCACGCCGATGGTGCGCATGCAGTGATGGATGCGGCCCGGCCCGAGGCGGCCTTGCGCGATCTCGAACCCGCGGCCCTCACCCAGCAGCATGTTGCTGGCCGGGATGCGGACATCGTTGAGCTTGATTTCCATGTGGCCGTGCGGGGCATCGTCATAGCCGAACACCGGCAGGTGCCGGACAATCTCGACGCCCGGAGCATCGAGTTCCATCAGCACCATCGATTGCTGGGCGTGGCGCTTGGCTTCGAAATCGGTCTTGCCCATGACAATCGCGATTTTGCAGCGCGGATCGCCTGCGCCCGATGACCACCACTTGGTGCCGTTGAGGACATATTCATCGCCGTCGCGCCGGATCGAGGTTTCGATGTTGGTCGCATCCGACGAGGCAACGGCGGGCTCGGTCATCAGGAAGGCAGAACGCATTTCGCCGTTCATGATCGGCGCGAGCCACTGGTCCTTCTGGTCGCGCGTGCCGTAACGGTGGAGCACTTCCATGTTGCCGGTGTCGGGCGCGGAGCAGTTGAACACTTCGCTGGCGAACCCGGCGCGGCCCATTTCCTCGGCGCAGAGCGCATATTCGAGGTTGGTCAGGCCGGGGCCCTCAAATTCGAACGTATCGTCCACGTGGGCACGGCCGGCCTGCGGCGGCATGAACAGGTTCCAGATCCCCTGCGCCTTGGCACGGGCCTTTTCCTCTTCGACCACGGGCAGCACTTTCCAGCGCTCACCGGCCTGGTCCTGCGCCTTGTAGTCGCCCTGACGCGGGCGGACGTGGTTCTCGATGAACTGGCGGACGCGGTCGCGCCAATAGACTTGCCGTTCGGTGGGATCGAAATCCATGGGGTCTTTCCTTTCCTGATACTGTCGAGTCTCGCAGCGCTCCCTGCCATGGGACAGGCCCCGCGCCAAGGGTGAATTAACCGTGCGGTTAAGGCGCGGCGGCGGCCAGCTTGGCGATCCGCCGTTCGTGATCGGCCCGGGTGATTGGAAAGCGAGAAATGCAGGCGGTCGCGGCCAAGGTGATCAAGGTCAGCGTGATTACGAAATAGATCGCAAAATGATCGAGCACCGCAGTCGGCACTTCGCCGGGGCGCGCCTTGGCCGGAAACCCGGAGGCACTGATAATTGTTCCGGCCAGAAAGATCCCCAGCCCGGTTGCACATTTCTGCGTGAAAAAATAGGCCGAAAAGAACAGCCCCTCGGTCCGTTCGCCGGTTTTTTCCTGCGACGCCTCGATAATGTCGGCGGCCATTGACTGAACCATCATCCCGGCCGCGACTGCCAGTCCGTTGGAGATGGTGATCAGCGTAAACAGAACCGGGATCAACGCAGGATCGCTGTTTTGCAGGAACAACCCGGCAAAACGCAGCAGGTACGGCAATAACCCGATGACCAGCGAGATCAGCGCGCAGACCACCGCGCCAGTGCGTTTCTCGATCCGGCTTTGCAAGAACCCGACCAGCAGAAACGCTCCGATCACGCCAATGAACAGCGCGACCGAATAGACGAGGAATCCGGCCTGCGGCATTTCCCAATAGTAAGTCAGCACATAGGTCGCGGTGGAAAAAGTCATCCCGACCGAAATGTAATTGAACAGCGTGGTCCCGAGCAGGATCAGGAACGCGTGATTGGCGAGCGTTCGGCCGACCTTGCGGAGCGTTTCACCGAGCGGCAGATGAACCGCCGGACTGCTGCCCAGCCGGGCCATCCGGCGATGCGTGGTCAGTGCGCCAACCAGCGCGGCGATCACCATCAAGGCAGCACCGGTCCAGCCGTAAAGCCCGTACCCATCGATGTTGAGTTGACCGACCGGATAGCGCGCCGATGGAACCAGGAACACACCGAAGGCCAGCATCAGCATCGCGAGCCCGCCCGCCCAGGCGAAAATATAGCGCCACCGCGTCACCGAAGTCCGCTCGTCATAATCGCTGGTGAGGCCAGGCACGACCGACAGTGCCGGGATTTCATAACACGACACGGCCGCGCGCATCAGGAAAGCGAACAGCAGCAAATAGCCGTACAGCAAGCCCGGGCTGGTCTGCGGCGGATGCCACAGCATCAGCCACGCTCCGGCCATCGGCAGGATTGCCGCATACATCCACGGGTGACGCTTGCCCCAGCGGCTGTGCGTCTTGTCACTCCAATAGCCGACCAGCGGATCGACCAGCGCGTCGAGCAGCAGCGCGCACAGCAGGATCAACCCGACCAACTGCGCATTGAGCCCCATCACCTGGCTGTAAAACAGCAGCAGCAGCGTGGCGAAACCGTTGTCCTTGACCCCGTAGGCGACCGACCCGAAACCATTGCCCAGCTTGATCCGCAGCGGCAGTCGCTGCGCGGCCGGGAGAACGACGCGCGCCATCATGGTGTCAGTCACTTGCCGTCGCCCACCGCTGCCCCTTCGGCTTCGGCGCTCTCGGCCAGCGCGGTCAACGCGTCGAACATCCCCGGTGCTTCGGGATCCCAGCTGTGACGCGGGCCGACCGTGATCCCGCCATCGACGATCAGCGAAGCCCCCGTCATGAAGCTCGCTGCTTCGCTGCACAGGAAGGCGACCGCGTTGGCGATATCCTCGGGCATCCCGGCGCGCATGACCGGTTGCGCGTTCGTTGACATCTCGTGGATCAGGGCCTTGGCAGGTTCAACCAATTGCGTTGGCATTTCGACGCTGGCGGTGAAGATATTGGTGTTGATGAACCCGGGTTGCACCGCGTTGACGCGGATCCCGTAGCGCGACAGATCGGTTGCGGCGCACTTGGTCAGGTGCAGCACCCCCGCCTTGGCCACGGCATAGGCGGTCGGCGAATAGCCCGGACCGACCGCGGCGATGCTGCTGGTGTTGACCACCGCGGCGCCCTTGCGGGTCTTCATGTACGGCGATGCATAGCGGATCCCCATCGCGACCGAGCGCATCAGCAAGTCAAAAGTGCGGTCCCAGCCCTCAGGCTCAATTTCGTCGATCGGGGCGCGGTCGCCGCCAGCACCGGCATTGTTGAACAGGTAGTCGATCCCAGACTGTTCGCCTCCGGCCTTGTCCATCAGCGCCTTGATTTGCGCCGTGTCGCAAACGTCGCAGGCCACCGCGATGATGTTCGAACCTTCCGCAGCAACCGCTTTGGCGCGGTCAAGATCGATGTCGGCCGCGTAGACCGTTGCGCCCTCGCTTGCGAACAGCAGCGTCGCCGCGCGCCCGATGCCTGATCCTGCGCCGGTGATGACGGCGCATTTGCCTGAGAATCGCGCAGAGGTGTTCATGGGTCTCTCCTGGTCTATGTTTGGGCGCAGCTTAGGCGGCGGATGGGGCGGGTCAACGCCCTTGCCGTTTACGCTACGGCAAGGGCGGCACTGCACAGTTCAAGGAATTCCGCGCTTGCACGGCGGGCCCGATGCGCTTTAACCTGCCGGTTAAGAAGAGGAGCCAACCCATGTCAGATCCAGACGCTTTTCGCGCCGAACTACGCGCGTGGCTTGAAGCCAACTGCCCGCCCGAAATGCAGCAGCCCGTTCGCGACGAAGATGACGTCTGCTGGGGCGGCCGCAATTTCAAGTTCAAGAACCCGGCGCAGAAAGCCTGGCTCGAAGTCTGCGTAGCCAAGGGCTACACAGTGCCCGACTGGCCGGTCGCCTATGGCGGCGCGGGGATGACCC
Source organism: Sphingomonadaceae bacterium (assembly GCA_025356175.1). GTDB lineage: Bacteria > Pseudomonadota > Alphaproteobacteria > Sphingomonadales > Sphingomonadaceae > Novosphingobium. The sequence goes on from JANXUP010000030.1 coordinate 11,367, forward strand.
CGGCCGAGGCCAAGATCTGGCGCGAGGAAATGCAGCGCATCGGCGCGCGTCCACCGCTCTCCAGCTTCGGCATCTGGATGCTCGGCCCGGCGCTTTTGAAGTTCGGCACCGAGGAACAGAAAGTCCACTATCTCGGACAAGTTGCCCGCGGCGAAATCCGCTGGTGCCAGGGTTATAGCGAACCCGGCTCCGGTTCGGACCTCGTCAGCTTGCAGACGTTCGGCGAAGACAAGGGCGATCACTGGGTGGTCAACGGCCAGAAGATCTGGACCAGCTATGCCGACAAGGCCGACTGGATTTTCTGCCTGGTCCGCACCGACAAGGCCAACAAATACCAAGGCATCTCGTTCCTGCTGTTCGACATGGCCAGCCCCGGCGTGTCGACCAAGCCGATCCTGCTGATCAGCGGCAATTCGCCGTTCTGCGAGACCTTCTTCGACAATGTCTCGGTCCCCAAAGATCAGATCGTCGGCGAACTTAACCGCGGTTGGGATGTTGCCAAGTACCTGCTCGGCCACGAACGCGAGATGATTTCGGGCGCAGGCGGGGGCGACCGGATGAACACGATCGGCGCGATCCTGTCGCGCAACGCCGGAGTCGAAGATCCGTTGCTGCGCGCCGAGCTGGCGATGTTCGATGTCGATGCGCTGGCTTACGGCGCGATGGGCGAGAAGTTCCTTGATGAGGTCAAGGTCGGCAAGGGCCATCCGGCGGGGTCCAACATGATGAAATATGCCGGGACCGAGCTCAACAAGCGCCGCCACGAACTGGTGATGGCGGCGGGCGGCACCGCGTCGCTCGAATGGGACAGCGCAGCTTCGAACGGCGGTGGCCGCGCGCGCGGGTGGCTCCGCACCAAGGCCAATTCGATCGAGGGCGGGACCAGTGAAGTGATGCTCAACGTGATCGCAAAACGCATCCTCGACCTGCCGGGCGCGTAATAACCGCGTCGTCCCCGGCTCGACCGGGGACCGCTGGCCTCATCACGCGAGGTCGCGCCAAGACGCCAGCGATCCCGGATCAAGTTCGGGATGACGAGATTGGAGAGACAGAATGCCGCTTTACCACAATGATGATCAGGCGATGCTGGCAGACAGCGCGCGCGGTTTCATGGCCGATGAAGGCGCAATCGCCAGGCAGCTGCGTCACTTCCGCGACATCCAATGCAAGGACGGGTTTGGCCACGCGCTGTGGGGCCAGTTCGCTGAAATGGGCTTCACCGGCATTCTGGTGCCCGAAGCTGATGGCGGGCTCGGCATGGGCCATGTCGAAGCCGGGATCGTGCTCGAGGAAATCGGCCGCAATCTGACCCCGTCGCCGTTCCTGACCAGCTCGGTCATGGCTGCGACTGCATTGAGTGCAGGCGGTGACGAGCTGCGCGGGCGTTATCTGCCGGGCTTGCTCGACGGATCGAGCGTCTATGCCGTAGCGATCGACGAAGGCCCCAAGCACCGGCCTGAGAGGATCAAGACCAGGGCCGAACGTGCCGGGAATGGCTTCAAGCTCTCGGGCACCAAGGCCTTCGTGGTGCAAGGCGCCTCGGCCGACATGCTGGTGGTCGCCGCGCGTACCGCTGGTAACGATGAGGACGACGCCGGGATCACGCTGTTCGCCGTGCCTAGGGATGCCTCGGGGCTCAGCCTCGATTCGGTCCGGCTGGTCGACAGCGCGATGGCTGCGCATGTGAAGCTCGACAATGTCCAGCTCGACGCCGACGCGGTGATCGGCGAAGTTGATGGCGGACGCGAAGTGCTTAACAGGATGCTGAGCGCCGGGCGCATCGGCGCGGCGGCGGAAAGCGTCGGGGTCGGCATGGGCGCCTTCGACATGACCACGACTTACCTTAAGCAGCGCAAACAGTTCGGTAAGCTGATTGGCGAGTTCCAGTCGCTCCAGCACCGCGCCGCGCACCTTTACAGCGAGCTGGAGATCGCCCGTGCTGTGGTGATCAAGGCCCAGCAGCTCTTGGATGGCGGCAGCGACAAGGCCGACCTGATGGTCTCGGTCGCCAAGGCCAAGGCCGGGCAAGCGGCGGGTCTGGCAGTCAAGGAAGGCGTGCAGATGCACGGCGGGATCGGGATGACCGACGAATACGACATCGGCCTCTACATGAAGCGCGACCGAGCCCTGGCCGAATTCATGGGCGACCAGTATTACCACGCCCAGCGCGTTGCAGTGCTGAGCGGATACTAGGATAGGGTATCGCCACAACCGCCCCCGTTCGTGGTGAGGAGGGGCTCTGCCCCGTCTCGAACCACCAGGCGCAGCGCTTGGTCCTTCGAGACGCCGCAAGCGGCTCCTCAGGACGAACGGATGTCGGGTTGTTACGATCCTGAAGATTTTAGGGAGAGACAATTATGGATTTCGCCAAACTGTTCAGCCTTGAAGGCAAGATTGCGCTTATCACCGGCGGGAGCCGCGGCATCGGCAAGATGCTGCTCGAAGGTTACCTCGCTGCGGGGTGCGAGCGGGTTTACATCACCGCGCGCAAGAAGGCGCAGCTTGATGAAACTGTGGCCGAATTCGAAGCCCAGTATCCCGGCAAAGTGATCGGCCTCGCGGGCGATCTCAGCCAGTCGGACGGGATCGCGCAGCTGGTGGCTGAACTATCAGCCCGCGAAACGCGGCTTGACGTGTTGGTCAACAATGCCGGTGCGGCGTGGGGCGGGGATTTCGAGACCTTCCCCGAAGTGGGCTGGGACAAGGTCATGGACCTCAACGTCAAGTCACTGTTCTTCCTCACGCAGAAGCTGTTCCCGCTGCTCAAGGCGGCTGGGTCATTCGATCGTCCCGCCAAAGTGATCAACATCGCCTCGATCGATGGGCTGCGCCCCAATCCGTGGGAAACCTATTCATACCAGGCGTCGAAGGCCGCAGTGATCCACCTGACCAAGCGGATGGCCGCACGGCTTATCACGGACAATATCGTCTGCACCTGCATTGCGCCGGGGGCCTATCCCAGCGAAATGAACAAGGCGGCGGCGAAGAACCCCGAAGGCAGCGCCAAAGGCATCCCCTACAAGCGCATCGGCGTGGCCGAAGACATTGCGGGTGGCGCGATTTACCTCGCCAGCCGCGCGGGCGATTACGTGGTCGGCACGACGATCCCGATCGACGGCGGCATCGTCAACGCGTGGATCCCCGAGGTCTTCAACGATCCTTCGGGGCACTGATAATGGCGGGGGCAGTCAGAATCCTTACCGAGGGGATTTACTTCGGCGAAGGGCCGCGCTGGCATGAGGGCCGGTTATGGTTCTCGGATTTCTACGCGCACAAGGTCTGTTCGGTCGGACTCGATGGGGATCTCAAGACCGAGCTCGAATTCGACGGGCAATCATCGGGGCTCGGCTGGATGCCCGATGGTTCGTTGCTGGTGGTCCGGATGGAGTTGCGCGAAGTCTGGCGGCGCTGGCCCGATGGGCGATTTGAACGCCACGCCGACCTGACTGACTATTCAGCGCATTTGTGCAACGATATGGTCGTCGACGCTGCGGGCCGGGCCTACGTCGGCAACTTCGGCTTCGATCTTGATGCGGCGATGCGCGAGCGCGGACCCGCCGGGGTGATCGCCGATCACCCGGCCGCAGTGCTGGCGCTGGTCCAGCCCGATGGCACCGTCAGCGATGCGGCACCGGGTGAGCGCTTCAGCTTTCCCAACGGTGTGGTCATCACCCCCGATGGCGCGACTTTGATCGTCGCTGAGACCTTCGGCCTGCGCTTGACCGCGCTCGACATCGGCGCCGACGGCACTCTTACAAACCGCCGCGAATGGGCCCCGGTCGCGCCGCGCCTGCCTGACGGGATTTGCCTCGATGCCTCAGGCGCGGTGTGGATCGCCAACCCCGCCGCGCCGGAATGCGCGCTGATTGCACCCGGCGGCGAAGTGCTCGACACCGTGAACACGGGCGAACTCCACTGCTACGCCTGCATGCTCGGCGGACCGCAGGGACGGCATCTGTTCATGCTGACGGCACCGGCCGATCCGGCCAAGTCACCCGGCGGCAAGGTACTCGTCACCGAAGTGGCAGTGGGCCGCGCGGGCCTGCCCTAACGCATCAATCCGCGCACGAAGCCGATCAGTCCGGTCTGGCGCGCGCGCTTCATCCGCTCGGCTTGCAGGATCTCGCGGACCGTGATGTAGCAGGCCTCGATCTCGTCGTTGACCACCACATAGTCATAGCCGTCCCAGTGGCTGATCTCGGCCCGCGCGCGCTCCATCCGCGCGGCAATCACGTCGGCGGTGTCGGTGCCGCGCCCGGTCAGCCGCTGCTGCAGCGCTTCGATGCTGGGCGGGAGCAGGAACACCCGGACCACGTCCTGCTGGTCTTTCTGGTAAAGCTGCTGGGTGCCCTGCCAGTCGATGTCGAACAGGTAGTCCTGCCCGTCTTTCAGCCCTTGGCGGATCTGCACCTTGGGGGTGCCATAACAGTGCCCGAAGACTTGCGCCCATTCGTAGAATTCGTCGTTCGCCACCATCCGGTCGAATTCCTGATGGCTGACGAAATGGTAGTCCTGCCCGTCAACCTCGCCGGGGCGCATCGGGCGGGTGGTGGCGGAGACCGACAGGCAGATTTCCGTGTCGCCGGCCAGCAGCTTGTGACTGATTGTGGTCTTGCCCGCGCCCGAGGGCGAGGACAGGATGAACATCAGCCCGCGGCGCTGAAGCGTGTTTGGGGTAGCCATGCCCTCCAATCGCGCAGACTGGAGCTGCGATCAAGTCTCGGATTCGTCTTCGTCCCCGCGTTTCGCTTGGGCCTCGATCGCCTGGTTGCCCCTGGCGCGCGCGTTGCGCTTGTGCTGACGCCGGTCGTAAAGCGCCTTGGCGAGCAGTCCGCCGCCGACCACGATCGCGCCAGGGACCGACCGGGTGGCGATCCGCGCCGCCGCGGTGCCGAGCAGGGTCTGGACCATGCTGCGGCCCTTGACGATCTTCTTTGCCTTGTCTGGGGTGTACTTGGCACCCAGCACGGTGCGCTCGATCGCGTGGCGCAAAAGCTGCCCGCCACCGCGCAAGGCAAGGTCGGCGATCAGCAGGTTGGTCATGGGATTGGGGCTGATCCCGTCAGCCTGCGTGGTGGCGGCCTTCGCCCTGTTCTTGGCGGCCTTGAGGGTGGGTTTGTTTGCCATGGCCGATCCTGTTCCGCCGGACTGCCCGGCTATTTCTTGCGGCCGAAGTCCACCGTGACCACGTTGTTGCCATCACCCGGTAAAACGTCCGCGCCTGCATCGGGTTCCGGCGCGTCGTTCTCGGCCGGTTCGTGCGCCGCGGCCGCGTCGTCAGCGTCGACCGCCTGGAACTGCAGCCCGAAATCGACTGCGGGATCGACAAAGGCAGTGATTGCCGAAAATGGGACAACCAGCTTCGATGGCATCTGGTTGAATGACAGCCCGACTGAAAAGCCGACGTCGGTGACATCAAGGTCCCAGAACTTGTTCTGGAGGACGATGGTCATCTCGTCGGGGAACCGCTCTTTCAGGTGGGTCGGAATGTCGACTCCGGGCGCGCCGGTCTTGAAGGTAATGTAGAAATGATGCGCGCCGGGCAGCTGGCTGCCGCCCATCTGGATTTCGCCCAACACCCGGCCGACCACTGCACGCAGCGCCTCTTGCACGATTTCGTCGTAGGGAATCAGGCTGTCTGGGGCACCGTCGCTCATGAGCGGAGAAGTGGCGACGGCAGAGCGCAGGGTCAAGGGCTAAGCGCTTGCACCAGCCACTTTCGCGTTTATACGCGGCCCTCATGCGTAAGGCCCGCGTAGCGCGCGATACCCACGAAACCCAGATTGCGGTCGAGGTCGATCTCGACGGCACCGGGCGCTATGATGTTTCGACCGGGATCGGCTTTCTCGACCACATGATCGAGCAGTTCAGCCGCCACTCGCTGATCGACGTCACTTGCCGGATCAAGGGCGACCTCCACGTCGACCAGCATCACACCACCGAAGATTCGGCGATCGCGATCGGTCAGGCGATTGCTCAGGCCTTGGGCGACAAGGGCGGGATCGGGCGGTATGGCACCGCTTATTCGCCGATGGATGAGGCGCTGTGCCGGGTTGCGCTCGATATTTCGGGGCGGCCCTACCTGGTGTGGAAGGCCAAGTTCACGCAGGAAAAGCTGGGTGAATTCGATACCGAACTGGTCGAGCACTGGTTCCATTCGATCGCGCAGGCGGTGGGCATCACGCTGCACATCGAGCTGCTTTACGGCCAGAACAATCACCACATTTGCGAAGGCATTTTCAAGGGCTTTGCCCGCGCGATGCGCCAAGCGGTCGAGCTCGATCCGCGTAAAGGTGGGGCTATTCCTTCGACCAAGGGCCAGCTTGGTGGCTGAGGTCATTGCACTCGTCGATTACGGCGCGGGCAATCTTCATTCGGTAGCCAACGCGCTGAAGGCCGCTGGGGCGGACAATGTCTCGGTGACTGCAGACCCGATGGTGGTCCGCGCCGCCGATCGCATCGTCCTTCCCGGTGTCGGCAGCTTCAAGGCCTGCGCCGAGGGGTTGCGGGCGATTGCCGGGATGGAAGAGGCGCTGAGCGAACGCGTTCGCGTCGGCGCCGCGCCGTTCCTCGGGATTTGCGTGGGGATGCAGCTCCTCGCCGACCGCGGCGTCGAGCATGGTAGCACCCCAGGGCTCGGCTGGATTGGCGGCGAGGTCCGCAGGGTCGAGCGGACCGATCCTGCCATCAAGATCCCGCACATGGGCTGGAACGATGTCGAGCTGACCCCGCACGCCGCACTGATCGAGGCGGGGGAGGCCTATTTCCTCCATTCGTACCATTTTGTGCCCGACAATCCGCAGCACATCGCGGCGATGACCGATCACGGCGGCGGCTTGGTCGCGGCGGTGGCGAAGGATACGATTGTCGGGGTGCAGTTCCATCCGGAAAAGAGCCAGAGTTATGGCCTCGCGCTGCTCGCGGAATTTCTGGAGTGGAAACCGTGATCGTGTCTTCAAAATCCTCTCCGGAACGGGGAGGTGCCCGCAGGGCGGAGGGGCCGGCAGCTCTCCTCCGGCTCCGGCAGTTGCGGCGAGGTTCCGACCCCTCCACCCCCGCTTCGCGGCGGTCCCCCTCCCCGTTCCGGGGAGGAATTTCTCGATGATCGTGTTTCCTGCCATCGACCTCAAGGGCGGTCAGGTCGTCCGCCTGGCAGAGGGCGATATGGCCCGCGCCACCGTCTATGGCGACGACCCGGCGGCGCAGGCCACGCTGTTTGCCGAAGCCGGGTCGCAGTTCCTCCACGTGGTCGATCTCGATGGCTCGTTCGCGGGCCGGGCGGAGAACCGCGACGCGGTCGATGCGATTATCGAGGTGTTTCCCGGGCACATCCAGTTGGGCGGCGGGATCCGCGATGCCCGCGCGGTCGAGGGCTGGTTCAACGTCGGGGTCAGCCGCGTGGTAATGGGCACCGCCGCCTTGAAGGACCCCGAATTCGTCAAGGACATGGCGCGCGAATGGCCGGGCGGGATCGTGGTCGCGGTTGACGCGAAGGATGGCATGGTCGCGACCGAAGGCTGGGCCGAACTCAGCGATGTGCCGGTGGTCGACATGGCGCGCCGGTTCGAGGATGCCGGGGTGGCGAGCCTGCTGTTCACCGACATCGGCCGCGACGGGATGCTCAAGGGCTGCAACATCGCTGCAACGCTCGACCTCGCGCGGCGGGTCGACCTGCCGGTGATCGCATCGGGCGGGGTCAAAGGATTGGATGACATCCGGATGCTCGCGCTCCACGCTGATGAAGGGATCGAGGGCGTGATCACCGGGCGCGCGCTGTATGACGGACGGCTCGATCTCGCGGCGGCAATTGCGATGGCGGAGCGGGCGTGACGGCCTACGTTGAAGCATCTGTTTTGACTGTTCTGGCAGTTTGGATTGCCCTCAATACGCAGCGCGATTTTGCTCGCGGTGTCGCAAGATTCGACTTCTGGTGGACCTATCCAAAGCTTGAAGCCGCTCGGTCGGATGATCTGTTTGGATTTTGGCTGATCATTTTGTCCAAGGTTGCTGTCACAGGTATCTTGTTCTTTTTCGCTTCAAGTTTGGTTCGCGCCGCATGACCGTCCGCATCCGCGTCATCCCCTGTCTCGACGTGCGCGATGGGCGCGTGGTCAAGGGGGTGAACTTCGTCGATCTCAAGGATGCCGGCGATCCGGTCGAGCAGGCGCGCGCTTATGATGCCGCCGGAGCGGATGAACTGTGCTTCCTCGATATCAGCGCCAGCCATGAAGGGCGCGGGACCTTGCTCGATGTGGTGCGGCGCACGGCGGAAGTGTGCTTCATGCCGCTGACCGTCGGCGGTGGGGTGCGCTCGGTCGAAGATGCGCGCGCGCTGTTGCTCGCCGGGGCGGACAAGGTCGCGGTCAATTCCGCTGCAGTCGAACGGCCCGAACTGGTCGGCGATATCGCGCAGAAGATGGGCAGTCAGTGTGTCGTCGCCTCGGTCGATGCGCGAAAGACGGCTTCAGGGTGGGAAATATTCTCCCACGGCGGGCGTAAGGCGACCGGGATCGACGCGGTCGCGCACGCCATCCACCTCGCCGAGCTCGGTGCGGGTGAACTGCTGGTGACCTCGATGGACGGCGACGGGACGCAGGCCGGGTATGACCTCGAACTGACCCGAACCATCGCCGATGCGGTTTCCATTCCGGTGGTCGCCTCGGGCGGGGTCGGCACGCTGGATCATCTGGTCGAAGGGGTGACCAAGGGCCACGCCAGCGCGGTGCTCGCCGCCTCGATCTTTCACTTCGGCACGCACACCATCGCCGAGGCGCATGCCGCGCTGCGCGCAGCAGGACTGCCAGCGCGCGGTTAAGTTACTGAAATATGACGTCCCACCGTGGGACGCCGCCGCCAACTCGGTTGCAGCCGCCGCCCGCGCTGTGCAGGGGGCCCGCATGGGCAAGGCGGCATTTCAACTTTCGATTGCGCTGACTGCGTTGGTCGCGGCCAGCCCCGCTTGGGCAGCCGGCAGCACGCCGATCCCCGAGCCGACCGACCTCACCTTGCTGGCCATGGGTCTTGCCGGGCTGATCATCGGTCGACGCGCCGCGAAGAAGCCCCCCAAAGACTGACTTGACCGGCGCGCAAGCGCACCGCATTCCGCTGGCTATGGACACGCTATCCCGCCTCGCCGCGACCATCGCCACGCGCCGCTCTGCCGATCCCGAAACGAGCTGGGTCGCGAAGCTCAACCAGCGCGGCGTACCCGTGATCGCGCGCAAGCTAGGCGAAGAAGCGGTCGAGACCGTCGTCGCGGCGCTTTCGGGCAGCCACGAGGATCTGGTCGGAGAGGCCGCTGACGTGCTGTTCCACCTGCTCGTCCTGCTCGATGCCAAGGGCGTGCCGCTGGAGGAAGTCATGGCCGAACTTGAGCGCCGCGAAGGCACCAACGGGATCTCGGAGAAAGCCAGCCGGAGCGACTAATGCCGATTGACGCAACTCAGCCGTACGACGAGCACAACATCTTCGCCAAGATCATCCGCGGCGAGATTCCCAATCACACGGTTTACGAAGACGAATGGGCACTGGCCTTCCACGACATCAACCCGCAGGCCCCGGTCCACGTGCTGGTGATCCCCAAGGGTGCCTACGTGAGCTGGGATGACTTCTCGGTAAGAGCGAGCGAGGCGGAAATCGCCGGATTCGTCCGCGCGGTGGGCAAAGTCGCGCGCAACCTCGATCTCGTTGTGCCGGGTTACCGGCTGCTCGCCAACGTCGGGCAACACGGCCACCAGGAAGTGCCGCACCTCCACGTCCACCTGTTTGGCGGACGGCCATTGGGCCCGATGCTGGCACGTTAAAGCGGCAAGCCCCTTGCCGCGCGACTCGCGGGCTTGCTAAGGGTCCGCCGTCATGACGTCATTCCCGTCCCCGCCCTGCGGCCTGATCGATGGCCCGGTGCACCGTTTCGCGGTGCGCGCCTATTTCGAGGACACTGACTTGTCCGGGGTGGTCTATCACGCCAACTACCTGCGCTGGTTCGAACGCGCGCGGTCGGACTTCGTGCGGCTGCTCGGGATCGACCAGCGCGCGGTCAACGAGGCGGGAGTAGGCGCCTTCGCGGTGGCCGATCTCCACATCCGCTATCTCAGCCCAGCGCGGCTAGATGATGCGGTGCGGATCGAAACCCGCTGCACCCAATTGCGCGCCGCCTCATGCCGGATGCACCAGCTGGCCACGCTGGAAGACGGAAATTTGCTGGCTGAGGCGCATCTGCGCGTCGGCTTCGTTGCCCCCGATGGCCGCCCCCGCCGCATGCCGGAGGGCTGGCGGGCGGCCTTTGCCACGATTACCCCCGAAGGAACCCCATGACGATCATGTCCCTGCTGGCCAGTGCCGTTTCGGCACCGACGCATCTCAATCCGGTGAAACTGTTCCTCGATGCCGATATCGTGGTGCAGGTGGTGATGATCGGCCTGATCCTCGCCTCGGTCTGGGTGTGGACGATCATCGCCTCGTTCAGCCTGCGCTATGGCGGGATCCGCAAGCGCTGCGATGTCTATGAGCGCGAGTTCTGGAAAGCTTCGGACATTGACGCGTTCCAGGCCGAGCGCGGCAAGGGGGATGTGCCAGTGGCGAGGGTGGCAGCAGCCGGCCTTGCCGAATGGCGACGTTCGGCGGGCGGCAAGGGCTTCGACAAGGACGGCACCCGCCAACGGCTCGCTCAGGCGATGGACAGTGCGATTGCGCAGGAAGCCGAGCGGCTGGCCGAACGACTCAACTTCCTCGCCACGGTTGGCGCGGTCGCCCCGTTCGTCGGGCTGTTCGGTACCGTCTGGGGGATCATGAATTCGTTCTTCCAGATCGGCCAGCAGCAGAACTCCTCGCTCGCGGTGGTCGCACCGGGGATTTCCGAGGCGCTGTTCGCCACCGCAATCGGGCTGTTCGCGGCGATCCCAGCAGTGATCGCCTACAACCGCTTCTCGCACCGGGTCGATCAGCTGGAGGCGCGGCTGCAACGCTTTGCCGACCGCTTCCACGCCAGCCTCAGCCGCGAGCTGGAGGGGCAGTGATGGGGGCGCAACTCAATCCTCCTCCTTTGGGGGAGGTGCCGAGCGCAGCGAGGCGGTGGGGGCATTTAGCGGCGCACCTGCCTCATGCCCCCACCGTCAGCGCTGCGCGCTGCCACCTCCCCCAAGAGGGGAGGATCTAAATGGCCTTCACCACCTATCGCCGACGCAACCGCCGCGGCCGCGCGCCGATGGCGGAGATCAACGTCACGCCCTTGGTCGACGTGATGCTGGTGCTGCTGATCATCTTCATGGTCACCGCGCCGCTATTGAGCGCCGGGGTGCCGATCGACCTGCCCGGCAGCAATGCCAAGCCGCTCGACCAGACGCCGAGCCAGATCGAGCTGTCGATCGCCAATGACGGGACGGTGTACCTCGACAAGACCCCGGTCGCGCCGGGCACGCTGGCTTCGCTGCTCGAGGCAGTGCCCAAGGAAGCCGACGGCAAGCCGCCGCTGGTCACCCTGCGTGCCGACAAGACGCTCCAATACGGCAAGGTGATGGGGGTGATGGGCGAGCTGAACCACGCCGGGTTCAACGCCATCTCGCTGGCCACCGACCGTTCAGTTAGCGCGCCGTAGCCCATTAACCATGGCCGCATCTGCGCTCCGCCGCGAAGAATCGCTCGGACTGGCCCTCGCGTTGGTGGGTCATGTCGCGATGATTGCGTGGCTGGTCTGGCAGCGCGCACCCACGCCGGTGGTACTGCCCGAACGGATGACGGTGACGATCAGCGAGGATGTGGGGCTGACCTCAACTGCGCCGCAAGTCCAGCTTGAGGAGTCCGCGCCCGACAAAGGACCGGTTCTGGGTGAGGCGCCGCCGCCGCCCGCTCCGCTGGCCAAACCCGAGCCAATTCCGCCGCTGCCCTTAACGCGCAGCGCCTTGCCTCTGCCGACCAAACCAGCAATCAAGACACCCTCGGCGCAAGCCACCCGTCAGTTGACCAAACCGGCAACAAAGGGTGGCGCTTCCTCCTTCGACAATGTCTTTGCCAATGGTGTCCCTCGCACGGCCGCGAACGGAAAGGCCACGACGCCAATTGCAACCCAAGCTTCGGCGCAGCAGAAATCGTCGTGGAGTTCGCTCATCGGAGGCAGGGTTGCATCTCGCTTGAATGGTTGTGGCGTGACCGGGTTGGACATCGAAAAGTTGTATATCGACGTGCGCTTCTCGCTAGGGGCTGACGGATCCATTCAGTCAATCGAGGACGCTCCGGTGCAGGGAACTACCCCCGCCAACCAACCGCAGGCAAAGCCATTCAAAGCTTGCGCGATGAGAGCGATCAAACTGGCAGCGCCCTTCGCCGGGTTACCGCCTGAATTCTACGATGTCTGGAAAGTGCGCAATTTGCGCTTGAGATTGCGGGAGCATTAGTCGTGAAACTGATCAGATTTGCCATACTCGCGCCGCTTGCAATGACAGGCGTAGCTTTGCTGGCACAGGCCCCAGCCGTGACATCTTCTCCGGCGGCCACTGCTGAAAACTATGAGGAAGTGGTCGGCACGGCAGACAACGACGCCAAGATCGCCATCCCCGCTTTCGCCACCAACGCCGATGTCGCGACGCAGACCAGCGCCGGGACCACCTCGGCATTGGGCTTGAGCCTGGCGAGCGTCATTTACGGTGACCTCAAAAACAACGGTCTGTTCAAGCCGACCGGCCCGGGCAGCCTGCCGCGCCCGGCGCTCGCGCAGATCCAGGCCCCCGATTACCCCGGCTGGCAAGGCCGCGGCACCGACATGCTGCTGCAGGGCTATGTCCGCGCCGAGGCTGACGGCAACCTGACCGTCGGGTGCTACCTTTATGACGTCTCGCTTGGCCAGCAGCTCGCCAAAGCGGGGTGGACCGTGCCGCCGGGCGAATGGCGCCGCGCCGCGCACAAATGCGCCGACCTTGCCTATTCGCGCCTTTCGGGCGAAAATCCATTCTTCGACAGCCGGATCGCCTATATCGCCGAGACCGGCCCCAAGGGCCACCGGATGAAGCGGCTGGCGGTGATGGATTCGGACGGAGCCAACCACACTTACCTCACCACCGGCCAGTCGACCGCGCTGACCCCGCGTTATTCGCCCGACTATTCGAAGATCCTGTACCTTTCGTACTTCAACGGCAGTCCGCGGATCTACGTTTATGACCTGGCCAGCAAGAGCCAGAAGCTGCTGCTGCAATCGCCCAACCCGCTGTTCGCGCCGCGCTGGTCGCCCGATGGCCGGTCGATCCTCTATTCGATGGCGATTGCCGGTAATACCGACATCTACAAGATGTCGTCGAGCGGCGGGGCATCGGTCAAGCTGACCAGTTCGCCGGGGATCGACATCGGCGGCAGTTTCTCTCCCGATGGATCGAAGATCGTGTTCGAAAGTGACCGGTCGGGCAGCCAGCAAGTCTATGTGATGGATGCCGATGGCTCAGGCCAGAAGCGGATCAGCTTCTTTGGCGGGCGCGCGGCGACGCCGGAATGGTCGCCGCGCGGCGACCAGATCGCCTTTACCCACATCGCCGGCAATTTCCGCATCGCGGTGATGGACCCTGCAGGCGGGTCGATGCATTACCTGACCGATAGCTGGCAGGACGAAGCTCCGACCTGGGCCCCCAACGGCCGGGTCATCCAGTTTTTCCGCACGACCCGCAACACCGGGCAGACCGGGATCTGGCAGGTCGACCTTACCGGCAAGAACGAACGCAAGCTCGCCACTCCGGGCGATGGTGCCGATCCCGCGTGGGGACCGCTTCGTCCCTGATGCGCGTTGACTCGCCGATCAAATGCCAGATGCTAGCCGATCAAAGGAGACCATGATGAAGACCCAGACCGCGATCGCCGCCGTCTTCGCCAGCGCGCTGGTGCTGTCCGCCTGCTCGCACAAGGCCCCCAAGATCCTGCCGCCCGATCCAGGCGGCTCGGTCTCGACCGATACCGGCACCGCGGGCAACGGCGCGGCGACCCCGGGCAGCCAGGCCGATTTTACCGCGCAATTGATGGGCCAGGACACGGTCTATTTCGATACCGACCAGTATAACATCGATAGTGCCGATCAGCAGGCACTGGCCGCACAGGTCGCTTGGCTCGCCAAGTATCCAGCCAAGCGCGCGACGATCCAGGGCCACACCGACGAACGCGGGACGCGCGAATACAACCTCGCGCTGGGGGAACGGCGCGCCAATGCGGCGAAGAACTATCTGGTTAGCCTGGGGGTAGATGCGAGCCGCCTGACCACGCAGACTTTCGGCAAGGACCAGCCGGTGGCGCTTGAATCGAATGAAGAGGCCTGGGCCAAGAACCGCCGCGCGGTTACGATCACGATCGATTGAGCGGGCTGCATCCGGCGGATGCGTTGCGGGTCAGTAGCGGCTCGGCAGCAGCTGGCTCAGCGCCGGAAGCGCCGAGGCTTGAACGCTGATCAGGCTTTGACCTGACGCGTCGCCGCTTACGTCCATCGCCGGCGCGACACCGAACAAGGTCAGCGCGACGGTGGCCAGTACGGAAAAGCTGATTGCCACGGCAAGTTGCTTGCTCATCATATTCCCTCGTGATGCTGCACTGCAATATGGGCAGGCCCGCGCCATAGTGCAAGGCGGGTTAATGGCAACTGACCCAAGGGGCAGGTGCGCATTGCGCTTGCACTGCCGGGGGGCAAGGGGGTAGCGCCCGAAGCGATGGTCGGAGCACGAAGATCTGACAGCTGGGGCTTCCCCCGCTGGGGCGGTTATGGCCGCGGGAGCGAGGCAGCGCAGGTGCGCCTGTGCGACCGACACGGCTGCGCCGATGCGGGCATCTGCCCCGCACCAAAAAGCCCGAATAATCCCGACCGCTGGATGTTCTGCCAGCGCCATGCCGCCGAATACAATCAGGGGTGGGATTACTTCGCCGGGCTCGACGCGGAAGAAATTGCCGAGCGTGAAGCCGCCGAGCGCCAGACGCACGAAGGCTATCACGAAAGTGCGCACTATGGCTGGGCCGCATCGGGCGACGGCACGCGCAGCCGCGACGAACTGCGCGCGCTCGACCTGCTCGGACTGGGATCCGATGCGGAATTTGACGACATCAAAAAGGCCTGGCGGGCGAAGGCCAAGGAAGTTCACCCCGACGTTCGCCCGGGCGATGAGGATGCCGCCAAGGCGTTCCGCGCGTTGCAGCTGGCTTACGAAGTGCTTCGTGCCGGCGAAGAACGGCGCGAATGGAAGGGCTAAGGTTAAGCCAAACTCACCGGCACGCGCAGCTTCTTGATCGTGCCTGAGAACATCGACACTGGCCGATTCCCGTCGCTGATGATCCCGCGCAAGAAGACCATCGAGAATCCGGCGCGGACCACTTCGCCGCGCGCGATAAGCAGTCTGCCGGGCTCGGCGCCGTCGACAAATTCGACATTGCAGGTCACCGTCACGCCGTGGACCGAAGCGTCCATGCCGCCGGCGATCATGAACAGCGCATAGTCGGCAAAGGTCATCACAGCGCCGCCGTGGACGTTGCCGCCGGCATTGCAGTTCTTTGCCTCGGGCCGGAATCCGCAGACGATACCGCCGCCGTCGGGTTTGCAATAGAACGGTCCGGTGTGGTCCTCGAACTGGTCGCTGGGTTCGTAATGGTACCATCCGGCCCAGTCGCCAGTGGTGATCGGGGCAAGGCCAGGTTGGCGCGATTCGCCGATCTCTGATTGAAGCTTGTCATGCGACATGGTTAGGTTCCTGCGGGTCTGGCGGCGCAAAAGCAGAATCCGGCAACGCTCGCAAGCTTGCTGCCGCGTATGTTCAGGCGGCGCGGAGCCCGCTGACGGCTTTGGCCCCGCGATCCTGCGCGCTCAGCCCGTCGAACACCGCGTCGATGATCCGTGCCAGCTTATCGGTGTTGAGCTTGGGCATTATCAGCCCCATGACCCCGATGTTGACGTAAACGCTGGTCATCTGGTTGATCAGGCTCAGCGCCTCGTCGATCGTCAACCCGGCGAAATGGCCTTCGGCCATCGCCTCGCCAATGATCACCGAAAGGTAGTGATCGCCCAGATCAACGTAGGAACGCACCAGTTCGAAGTGCTCGTTGCCAAGCTCGACGTAGCTGGCAAAGGCAACCGGGTCGCGGTCCCATTCGCTCTTCATCCGCGCAAAGCGCCGGGCGTAGAATTCGTACATCTTGCGCCGCGGATTGAGGTCGCTGGCGATGACCTCTTCCATGATCTCGATCTTGGGGCGGAACCAGTATCCTGCCACTGCCTCGATCAGCGCCTCCTTGCTCTCAAAATAGCGGTAGAGGTTGGCGGTCGACATGCCGGCGCGGCCGGCCAGTTCGGTCATGGTGAAGGCGCTCGACCCACGCTCCTCGATCAGTTCCACCATCAGTTCCAGGATCGCGTCGCGTCCGCTGTCGAGGTCTGTTTGGGGGCGCGCCATGGTGCCATGCTCCTGGGAAGGAATTTGATCTGGCTCATTATAGAACGTAATCGCGACACTTTCAAGAAACTGTATTGTGCGGTTAACACGGGTTAACTTGCCGCGCGTAGCGGTTCGGTTAGGAAGGCGCATGACTTTTCCCCAGAACCGCATCGCGCGATTCGTCCGCCTTTTGCCCGCCGCCCTTTTGCCGATCCTCGCCGCCTGTGCGACGACCGGCGTAACCGGCAGTGCCGCACCGGTCACGGTCGGGATCGTCGCGATCAACGATTTCCACGGTGCGCTGGAATCACCGCGCCAGTCGGTTCCGGCACCGGACGGCAAAGGCGGGACGGTGCGCGTGCCTGCGGGCGGCGCGGCTTACCTGGCCAGTGCGATCGATACGGTGCGGGCCAAGTACCCCTATCACCTGACCGTTTCGGCGGGTGACCTGATCAGCGCGTCGCAGCTTGCCTCGTCGATCTATCTCGATGAACCAACGGTCGGGGTCGCCAATCGCTTCGGGCTCGATTTCAATGCGGTCGGCAACCATGAATTCGACCGTGGGCGTAATGAACTGCTGCGCATGCAGCGTGGCGGCTGCGCGCAATTGACCGCGCGAAAGCCGTGCCAGGTCGAACAGTTCGGCGGCGCGAAGTTCCAGTTCCTCGCGGCTAGCACGATTACCGAGAACGGGCAGACCCTGTTCCCCGCCTATGGCATCCGCACCTTCGGCAAAGGCCGCAATGCGGTGCGCATCGGGATCATTGGATTGACGCTCAAGGGCACATCGGACCTTGTCACCCGGGGCGGAATCAAGGGGCTGACCTTTGCGGGCGAAGCGGAGACGATCAACGCGCTGATTCCGGTGCTCAAGGCCAAGGGCGCCGATGCCATCATCGTGCTGATCCATCAGGGCGGGCAGCAGGACAAGCCTGATGATCCGAGCGGGTGTGCGGGCTTTACTGGCGAAATCCGCCCGATTCTCGATGCGCTCGATCCACGGGTCGACCTCGTCGTCTCGGGCCACACGCACAAGAGTTATGTTTGCAACTACGGCGATCTCAATCCGGCGCATCCGGTGCTGCTGACCAGCGCAGGCGTTTACGGCGAGGAGGTGACCGACATCACGCTCCAGATCGATCCTGTGGCGCACAGGGTGGTGAGCAAGCGCGCGGTCAACGTGATCGTGCAGAGCGGCAGCTATGCCGGCGCGTTGGGACCGGTGAACCCGACCACGATCTACCCGCAGTTCACCCCCCGCGCGGACGTGGCCGGTTATGTCCAGACTTATGTCGATGCCAGCAAGACCTTCGCGCAGAAGCCCGCCGGGCATCTCGCCGGACCGGCCAGCGGCAAGGCGCTGGGGCAGCTGATCGCCGATTCGCAGTTTGCCGCCACGCGCGGCGCAGGCGCGCAGATCGCGTTCATGAATCCATTCGGAGTGCGCACCGGATTGGTTCCCGGTGATGGCGGACAGGTCAGGTTCGGGGACCTTTATGCAGTCCAGCCGTTCGGCAACACGCTCATCACCCAGACGATGACCGGGGCGGAGATCAAGGCGGTGCTCGAACAGGGGTTCGATACCAACGGCCCCAACCAGGCGCTCACGCCGAGTGCAGGACTGACCTATCGCTATGACCTGTCACGCCTGATCGGCGACCGGGTGAGCGACCTGATGCTGGACGGTAAGCCGCTCGACCCGGCGGCGAGCTACCGCGTCACCACCAACAACTTCCTCGCCCAGGGCGGGGACAGCTTTTCCCTGCTGGCCAAGCAACGCGAAGCGGTGATCGGCGGGGTCGATCTCGATGCGATGCAGGCCTGGCTGGAAGCGGTGCCGCTACGCGCGGTGCCGTCAGAAGACCGTGCGACCGAAATCAAGCACTAACCTTGCTTGGGTGGCCAGGGGATGAAGCCCGAGGTGCGCTCGACGTATTCTGCGTAGCCCGGGCGGGTCTTGGCGAGGCCCTTTTCGAGCAGCGGCTTGCCCGACCACTTGGTCAGGGTGAAGGTCAGGAAAATCGGTCCGATCAAGCTGCCCAGCGCAACCCAATTCATGGGCCATTGGCCGCCATTACTCGCGACCAGCCAGATCCCCCACCAGGCGCAGGCATCGCCGAAGTAGTTGGGGTGGCGGGTATAGCGCCACAGCCCAGTGTCGAGCACCTTGCCCTTCATCGCCGGGTCGGCGCGGAAGGCTTTTAGCTGGGCGTCACCCACGGTCTCGAACACCATGCCGGTGAGCCACAGGGCGAACCCGGCCCAGGCCAACGGGTTGAGCGGCGCAGGATCGCCGCTCGCCAGAATGCCGACTTGCGCGGGCAGGCTGGTGATGAACAGCAGCACCGCCTGGGGTCCGAACACCACCTTGAACGCGGCGCTGCCATAGCGGTCCTGTTCGCGCGCCTTGCCCAGCATCCGGGCATAACGTGGATCTTCACCGTGCCCGCGCCAGCGCAGGAACAGGTGAATGCCAAGTCTAAGGCCCCAGATCGCGGTCATCGCGAGGAGCAATCCGGCGCGAGTCCCTGGATCGCCCAGTTGGGCGAAACTCGCCAAGGCGAGCACCGCCATGCCAGCGCCCCACACAGCGTCGATAAACGACACGTCGCCGATCCGCACCGCAACAAGGCACAGCAGAACCATCATCGTCAGGTCGACGGCGGCGTTGATAAGCAGGGCATCAAGCATTGGTTTCACTCCGTTCCTCGGCAATCGCGGCCTCAAGCAAGGCCCAGCGGGGGTGGTCTGGCATCACCGAGCGGTAGTAGCCGAGCAGCAGTTCGAGATCCGCGGCGTAATTTCCGCTCGGCATGATTGCCGGACCTAATCCGCCGCGGCCGGTTGCGTCTTCGACCCAGGCCGGGACCAGCGGCACCCCGGCCTTGTGGGCGATGTGATAGAAACCCGAACGCCACGGTTTGGTTGCGTTGCGCGTCCCTTCGGGCGCGACGACGAGTGCGAGTTCGGTGCGGCGCGAAAAGACATCGACCACCTGATCGACATAGTTGCGGCCTTTTGCGCTGCGATCGACCGAAACCCCGCCCATGTCGTACATGAAGCGAGTGGCGGGCCACTTGAACAGGGTGTGTTTGCCCATGAAGCTGGGCCTGATCCCCATTTCCGCGGTGGCGCCAAGGAAGAACACGAAGTCCCAGTTGGTGGTGTGCGGTACCCCGATGATCACGCAGCGCGGCGGTACCGGGCACTTGTCGACCAGCCGGTAGCCACGCCGGCGATAGAGCGCGATGATGATCCGGCGAACGCCACGCGACAGCAGGCTCGGCCCCTTCAGTTCATGCTTCATCCCCGCTCTCTCCAGGCTATCGTGGCGCGGAACGATGCGGCTGGCAACTTGCACGTGGGCGCGCTCAGAAGCCCGCTCCCCCTGGCCAGCTTGGCGCGGCAAGGCCCATGACCTTGAACAGTAGCCCCATCTGCCCTTCCCCGACCAGCCGATCCTTCGCCGCTGCGATCGCGGCGGCATGCTGCGGGGCCTGTTCGGACAGCGCCTGCGCACGCGCATCGACACCGAGATTGCGCAGCCAGCGTCCTTGCGGAACTGTGCCCAGCCAGCGGCACCCGCGCGATTCTGCAATTGGCGCCAGGCTGGCGAAATCGACATGCGCGGTCAGGTCCGCATCGCCGGGGCCGACGAAGGGATCGACTTTCAGGTGATCGCGCACCGCCTGCAGGGTCGATCCGTCGCGCAGGACATCGCTGCCATAATCGATGAACAGCGCCGCACCGCCTTGCTCGATCAGCCGCCCGGCCACTTCATAGACAGTGGCAGCGGCACCGGGATTGGTTTCGATGATCGTACCCGGCGCGGCGTTGCGCCGGCCTTCGGGCACTGCGGCCTCCATCGGCTGGCTGCCGGCAATGCAAACGAACCGCTCACCCTCCGGTATCACCATGCGTTCGCGCCAACCGTCCTCGGTCCGGACCAGTTGGCGCACCGGCAGTGCATCGAGGAACTCGTTGGCGACCAGCAGGATCGGGCCGTAAGGCGGCAGGGTGGAAAGGTCGTGATGCCATTGTGCTCCGGGAACGGCGGCCAGCTGGATGTCCTTGAGCGCGGTCGAGCCTTCGACAAAATGGATCGATGGCTCAAGGCCGTAGCGCTTGGCCGCGCGCAGTGCATCGGTGGCCAGCGTGCCGCGACCCGGACCCAGCTCGACGTAATGCACCGGCTCCTCGCGCCCGGCGTTGATCCACATGTCGGCCAGCCACAGCCCGATCAGCTCGCCGAACATCTGGCTGATTTCGGGCGCGGTGACAAAATCCCCGGCCAGCCCGAGCGGATCGCGCGAGGCGTAATAGCGGGCGTTGGCCTCGCCCATATAATGCTGCAGGCTGATCGGCCCGGTGTTGATAATCAGCCGCCGGAACACTGCCGCCAGCGTCTCCGGTGGCGTGTCTTCGCTCATTCGGCGGCGGGTACCGGCGGTGCCTCGGCGCTGCCCATCGCCGGCAGGCGCAGTGCGCGGATGATGAAGAACAGTCCGACCAGCATCAGCGGGATGGTCAGCCACTGGCCCATCGAGAACCCGGTGTTGCGGGCAAAGTCGCTGAGCTGCGCATCGGGTTCGCGGAAGAATTCCACGGTGAAACGGGCGAGCGCAATGCCCAGCGCAAAGGTGCCGACGAGCAGGCCCGGCCGCCAGCGCGCGCGCGTCTTCCAGAACAGGTAAAGCATCAGGACCGCGAGCAGCGCGCCTTCGAGCAGCGCTTCGTAAAGCTGGCTAGGATGACGCGCGACATCACCGCCGCCCGGAAAGATCATCGCCCAGGGCACGTTCGGCCCAGCTTCACGTCCCCACAGCTCGCCGTTGATGAAATTGGCCAGCCGCCCGAACAGCATCCCCATTGGCACCGGCACCGCAACATAGTCACACACGCGCAGGAAGCTGAGCTTGTTACGCCAGGTAATCCAGCCAATCGCGATCAGCACGCCGACCAGTCCGCCGTGGAAGCTCATGCCTCCGTTCCACAGCTTGATCAGCTCGCCTGGCTGGGTCCACAGGCTGGGCAGGCCAGTCTCGCCGCCGGTGTAGAAGGTCGCATAGCCGAGCCGCCCGCCCAGGATGACGCCCAGGGTGGAATAGAAGAACAAGTCATCGGCATGGCGCTGCGCCATTGGCGCGCCGGGGGACTTCAAGGTCTTCGAGACGTGCCAGTAAGCGAAAATGATGCCGGCAAGGTAGGCGAGACTGTACCACCTGAGCTGAAAGTCACCCCAGCGCGTATCGACGTGGAACAGGTACGTCTTGAGGCCAAGGTCGGCCCAGTTCAGCGGTGCATGAGCGGCAGCGGCCGCCATTTGCAGCGATAGTGACAGCAAGGTGTGAACCCCTTAAGCATGCAATCCGCCACAAGCGGGCGGCGATCAGCCCGCCTTTTGGCACAGTGCAGACCGGAAACAAACCCGGTGAAGCACTTTGGGAACAGGATTCGGGGCGCGAAAGGGGCGGGCCCGCACTTGGGAAAAGGACCCCGCATGACCACACCTCTCGACAAGTCGCTTGAAACCATCATCACGCGGATCACCGCGCCGGGCGAACTGCTCGAGATCGATCATATCGAACGGTTCGGGCGGCCATTGCCCGTGCTCAAGAATGCCTCGCCCACGCTTAGTGCCTATTTCGACCAGTTCTGCGCGCAGCACGGCGACACCGAATTCCTCGTCGATGGCGACATTCGCACGACATTTGCCGAAGTTCACGCCGCCGCGCGCGAAGTGGCCGGGGCCCTGGTCGCCGGGCAGGGGATCGAAAAGGGTGACCGCGTCGGGATCGCCGCGCGCAATTCGACCAACTGGGTCATCGCTTACATGGGCGTGCTGATGGCGGGCGGGGTTGCCTGCCTGCTAAACGGCTGGTGGAGCGGCGAGGAAATGGCCGCGGGGGTTTCGCTGACGGGCTGCAAACTGGTTCTCGCCGATCCGCAGCGCGCCGCGCGCATAACCGACCTCCATCTCGCCACGCGGGTGGTGGTGTTCGAACATGACAAGCCGTGGCGCGAAGGTCTCCGCGCCGTGCTCGCCCACGGCGGCGACGCGGAAACCCCGCTGCCCGAACTGACCGGCGATGATGTGGCGACGATCCTCTACACCTCGGGCTCGACCGGGCAGTCGAAGGGCGCCTGGTCCGATCACCGGGCGGTGGTGCAGGCGGTATTCAACTATGTTGCGCAAACACTGATGATGCTGACCCACCTGACCGAACAGGGCGATGCACCGACCATGCAGCCTTGTACCCTTGTCAACGTGCCCTTGTTCCACGTCACTGGCGAAGTCCCGCTGTTCCTCCAGAGCTTTGCGATCGGGCGCAAGCTGGTGATGATGCCCAAGTGGAACGCGGAAGAAGCAATGCGGCTGATCGAAAAGGAGAAAGTCACCTATTTCGTTGGCGTGCCGCTGATGAGCTTCGAGATCGCGACTCACCCTGACCGCGAGAAATATGACCTGTCGAGCTGCACTGCCTTCGCTGCAGGCGGCGCGCCGCGCCCCGTGGATCACGTCAAGCGGATCAAGGAGGCCTTGCCGCATGCCTTCCCGCTGCTCGGCTATGGCCTCACCGAAACCAACGCGGTCGGCTGCGGCAACCTCAACGAAAATTACCTCGCCAAACCCGGCTCGACCGGCACCGCGTCAAAACCGCTGGTCGAGTTGGGGATCCTGAACGATGCCGGCGACCAGCTGCCCGCTGGCGAAATCGGGGAGATCGCGATCCGCACGATCTGCAACTTCGGCGGATACTGGGACAACACCGAGGCGACCAAGGCCGCGATCATGCCCGATGGATTCTTCCGCTCGGGCGACCTGGGGTACCTTGACGAGGACGGCTACCTGTTCATCGTCGACCGCAAGAAGGATATCATCATCCGCGGCGGTGAGAACATCAGCTGCATCGAAGTGGAAGAAGCGATCTACGCGCACCCCGATGTGGCCGAGGCGAGTGTGTTCGGGATGCCCGACGAAAAGTTCGGCGAACTGCCGACGGGCGTGTTCCTGCTGAAGGAAGGCCGTACCCTGGCCGAGGATCAACTGCGCGATTATCTCAAGGCGACGATCGCCCCGTTCAAGGTTCCGGTGCGGCTGTGGCAGGAGCATGAAACCTTGCCCCGACTGGGCACCGAAAAGGTTGACAAGCGCACGCTCAAGGCCCGTTACCTGACCGTGTGGGAAAGCGAACAGACAGCGAAAGCCTGAAGGCGGCACGGATCCCGGATCAACGCGCGGTGATCGATCGCCGCGCGCTGGCTGGAGCGATTGCCGATGCTGTGGGCGCGGCCGGGGCGAAGCTGGCGCGGCCGCAAGTGGTTGAATTGCTGCGCGCCGCGCTTGCCTCGGGCCGCGCTGAAATCGCGCAACGCTTGCTCGCGCGCCCTTCAGCCGGACACGACTGTGCCGAGGCGCAGGCCTTTCTGGTCGACCAGCTGGTCCGGACGATTCACGATCACGTAATCGCCGATGTCTATCCCTCGCACAATCGCACTGCGGGTGAACGGCTGACGATCATGGCGGTGGGCGGCTACGGCCGCGGCGAAATGGCGCCGCATTCGGATGTCGACATCGCTTTCGTCACCCCGGGCAAGCAGACTTCGTGGTGCGAGCAGGTGATCGAGGCGATGCTCTATTACCTGTGGGACCTTGGGCTCAAGGTCGGCCAGTCGAGCCGCAGCCTCGATGACCTGGTGCGGATGGGCAGGGGTGACCTGACGATCCGCACCGCGCTGCTCGAAGGGCGTTATATCTGGGGCGATCAGAAACTGTTCGATGAAGGCCGCGCCCGGTTCTGGAACGAGGTCGTCGCCGGGACCGAACGGCAATACGTCGCCGAGAAGCTTGCTGAGCGCAACGATCGCCACAAGCGGCTGGGGGATAGCCGCTATGTGGTCGAACCCAATGTGAAAGAGGGCAAGGGCGGGCTGCGCGATCTGCACACGCTCTACTGGATCGGCAAGTACATCCACCACGTCCGCGATGTGTCCGAACTGGTCGATGTCGGGCTGCTGACCGGGAGCGAATACCGGGCCTTCCGCCGCGCCGAGAACTTCTTCTGGGCGGTGCGCTGTCACCTTCACGCCATCACCGGCCGCGCCGAAGACCGGCTGACTTTCGATCTCCAGCGCGAGGTTGCCGCGCGGATGCAGTTCGCCGATCGCCCGGGCAAGAGCGCGGTTGAGCGGTTCATGCAGTACTTCTTTTTGCAGGCAAAACGCGTCGGTCACCTCACCGGGCTGTTCCTTGCCCAGCTTGACGAACAATTCGCCAAGAAGGCCCCGCGCGGGCTGCTCGCGGGGTTCCGGGCGAGGAAGCGCAGCCTCAAGGGCTTTGTCGTGTTTGGCGGCAAGATCGACGTCCCCTCCGAAGCCTGGTTCGCGCAGGATCCGGTGCGGTTGATCGAGATGTTCGTGCTCGCCGATGCCAACAGCCTCGAGGTCCATCCCGATGCGATGCGGCTGGCGGTGCGCGGGGCCCGGCTGGTCGATAGCGTGCGCACCGATCCGCGCGCCAACGCCTTGTTCCTTGACCTGCTGAGCAGTCGGGGCGATCCCGAAACGGTACTGCGCTGGTTCAACGAAGCGGGGGTATTCGGCCGTTTCGTCCCCGATTTTGGGCGGGTTAACGCGCAGATGCAGTTCGATATGTACCATCACTACACGGTCGATGAGCACACCATCCGCGCGATCGGGCTGATGGCGCGGATCGAGAAGGGCGAGCTCAAGGCCGATCACCCGATGGCCAGCGGCCTGATCCACAAGATCGTCAATCGCCGCGTGCTCTATGTCGCAATCCTGCTCCACGACATCGCCAAGGGCCGGCGCGGTGACCATTCGGAGCTGGGCGGCGAAGTGGCGCTCAAGCTCTGCCCGCGGCTTGGTCTCAGCGCCGAGGAGACGCAGCTCGTCGCCTGGCTGGTGCGCACGCACCTGTTGATGAGCGCGGTCGCGTTCAAGCGCGATCTCGCTGACTGGAAGACGATCGCCGATTTCGTCGCGCAGGTGCAGACGGTGGAGCGGCTGCGGCTGCTCTCGCTGCTTACCATCGTCGATATCCGCGCGGTTGGGCCAGGGGTGTGGAACGGCTGGAAGCGTCAGCTTATCAACGAGCTTTACGATGCCGCTGAGGAACGCATGCGGCTGGGCCATGTCGAGCGCGGCCGCGCCCAGCGGGTGGCCGGCAAGCAGGCTGCGGTGGCGGCGCGTCTGGGCCGGGAGCTGCCAGCGAAGACGCTCAAACTGTTCAACGATGCTTACTGGATCGCCGAGCCGGATGACATCATCGCGATGAACCTGACCCAGCTTGAAGCGGCCAAGGGCGCGTCGCTCGATGTCCATACCGAATACTATGCCGCGCGCGGGGCGACCTTGGTGACCGTGATCGCCGCCGACCATCCGGGGCTGTTCTATCGCATTGCCGGCGGCATCCACCTGGCGGGCGGCAACATCATCGACGCGCGCATCCACACCGCGCGCAGCGGCATGGCGGTTGACAACTTCCTTGTCCAGGATCCGCTCGGCCGCCCGTTCTCCGAAGCCAGCCAGCTCGCGCGGATCCGCAAGATGATCGAGGATGCGCTGGCCAACCGGGTCAAGCTGGTCAGCCAGCTCGCTGCGCGCCCGCATTCCCGCCCGCGCGCCGATGCCTTTGCAGTCAGCCCTTCGGTTGAATTCGATAGCACCGCCTCGAACCGGTTCACCGTGGTCGAAGTGGGCGCGCGCGACCGTCCGGCGCTGCTCAGCCGCCTGGCCCGGGTGCTGTTCGAAGCCAAGCTGATGGTCCACTCCGCGCACATCGCCACCTATGGCGAACGCGCAGTCGATACCTTCTACGTCACCGACCTGCTCGGCGAGAAGGTCGATTCGGTGACCCGGTTGAAAACGCTGGAAAAGAAGCTGATTGAGGCGGCTGACGAGGAAAGCGTCGAGGTTGCGGCGGCGTGACGCGCGCGGCGTCTAGCCGCTCCGAAAGGCATTCGTGATCGGATAGCGACGATCGCGCCCGAAGTTGCGCGTGCCCAGCTTCACCCCCGGCGGGGCCTGGCGGCGCTTGTATTCGGCGACGTAGAGCAGGCGTTCGATCCTCACCACGGTGTCGCGGTCGAGCCCTTCGGCGACGAGCTGGTCCACGCTCTTCTCGTGTTCGACCAAGCCGAGCAGGATCTTGTCGAGCATGGGGTAAGGCGGCAGCGAATCTTCGTCCTTCTGGTCGGGGCGCAGCTCGGCCGAGGGTGGGCGGGTAATGATTTCATGTGGCATCACCGGGCCGTCCGAACCGAGCCCGATCTTGGGCTTGTGCTGGTTGCGCCATTCGCTGATCGCGAAGACGGTCATCTTGTAGGCATCCTTCAGCGGATTGTAGCCGCCCGCCATGTCGCCATAGATCGTCGCGTAGCCGACGCTCATCTCGCTCTTGTTGCCGGTGGTCAGCAGCATCGGCCCGAATTTGTTCGAGAGCGCCATTAAGGTCACGCCGCGGATGCGCGACTGCACGTTCTCTTCGGTGATGTCGACGTTCACGTCGGCAAATGTGCCCTCCAGCATCGTATCGAAGGCATCGACCGCCGGGCTGATCGGGACTGTGTCGTAGCGACAGCCGATCATCTTCGCGCATTCGGTGGCAAGGTCGAGGCTAAGCTGACTGGTGAAGCGGCTCGGCAGCATGACTGACCACACCCGCTCGGGCCCGAGCGCATCGGCGGCGATCGCGGCGCAGATCGCGCTGTCGATCCCGCCTGACAGTCCGAGCACCACGCCGGGGAAGCGGTTGCGGTCGACATAGTCGCGCAGCGCCAACACCATCGCGCAGTAGATGTCTTCGGGATGATCGGCGAGCACGGCCAGTTCGCCCCGGTCGCAACGCCAGCCATTTGCGGTGCGGGTCCAGCGGGTGGTGACGACTTGCTCCTCCCAGTCGGCCAGCTGTGCCGCCAGGCTGCCATCGCCGTTGACCACAAAACTCGCCCCGTCGAACACCAGCTCATCCTGCCCGCCAACGCGGTTTAGGTAAGCCAGCGGCAGCCCCGTATCGACCGCACGACGCTTGGCCACCCCGTCGATGCGCAGCGTGTCCTTGTCGATCTCGTAAGGGCTGCCGTTGATGCAAAGCAGCAGCTCGGCGCCGAAATCGGCGAGGTGACGGCACACGTCGGGGTGCCAGATATCCTCGCAGATCGGCAGGCCGATCATCACGCCTTTGAACACGATCGGTTCGGGCAGGGGGCCGGGCTGGAACAGGCGGACCTCGTCAAAGGTGCCGTAATTGGGCAGCTCGTGCTTCAGGCGGATCGCCGCGACCTTGCCGCCATCGAGCAGCGCCACGCCGTTATGCAGCGCACCGTCGATCACGAAGATCGAGCCGACCAGTATCGCCGGGCCGCGATCCGCAGTGACCTTGGCCATGGCTTCGAGTTCGGCGGCGGCGCGCTCGACCAGTGCTGGCTTCAGGACCAGGTCTTCGGCCGGATAGCCGATTAACTGCATTTCGGGAAAGACGATCAGATCGCTCGCTCCGGCACCGTCGCGCGCGCGCAGCATCGCCGCGGCATTGCCAGCGATGTCGCCGACCGATTGGTTGAGCTGGGCTAGCGTAATGGAGAGCGTATCGACCATGAGAGCTTCCCTAAGCTGGGCGAACGCGTTAGCCAATGCGCATGATGGATCCAGCACAGTTCGATGCGGCGGTTGCCGCAGCCCAGATCCCCGGCGCAGTCGGGATGATCGTTGATACCGATGGCGTGCGCTTCGCCCGCGCGGTGGGTGAGGCTGACGCGGTCGGCCATGTGCCGATGCGCGAGGACACACTGTTCCAGATCGCTTCGATGACCAAGGCGGTCACTTCGGTGGCGGCGATGCAACTGGTTGAACAGGGGCGGCTGAGCCTTGATGCCGATATCGGAACGGTGCTGCCCGATTTGGCCAATCCGCAGGTCATGTTGGGCACCGGGCCTGATGGGAAGCCGCAACTGCGCCCCGCCAAGGGACCGATTACACTACGCCACTTGCTGACGCATACTGCCGGGCTCGGCTATTTCTTCATCCATCCCGAAGTGCTCGGCTATTACATGGCCACGGGAATGCCCGCGCCGGGTTCGCTCGACACGATCCGCATGCCGTTGATGTTCGATCCGGGGGAAAGCTGGGAATATTCAGTCGCGACCGATTGGGTCGGGCAGGCGGTTGAGGCGGTTACCGGGCAGACGCTGGGTGACTATTTCGCCGAGCACGTCACCGGGCCGCTGGGAATGAATGCCACCGCGTTCCGCTCCGAAATGCCAGCCGACGCCGCCAAGGTCCACGTCCGCGCGGCGGATGGCTCGGGCTGGACCATCAACCCGTCAGTGCTGGGCGGCGGAGAATTCCACATGGGCGGCGGCGGGTTGTCCTCCACCGCCGGCGACTATGCCCGGTTCGTGCGGATGCTGCTGCGCGGCGGCGAGCTTGATGGCGCGCGCATCCTGAAGGCCGAAACGATCGCCGAGATGACCCGCAACCAGGTCGCGCCGCTGCGTGCCGGCAAGATGGGCAGCGCGATGCCCGAACTTGCCGCGCCGTATGATACCTTCCCCGACCAGCACACCGGCTGGGGGCTGGGCTTCCTGATCAACCCCGAACCGGGTCCGCACGGCCGCTCGTCCGGCAGCCTCGCTTGGGCGGGGATCTTCAATTCTTACTACTGGTTCGATCCCGCCAAGCAGGTGGGCGGCGTGTTCATGAGCCAGATGGCACCGTTCGGCGATCCCGGTGCGCTGGCCGCGTTTGGCGCGCTGGAAGAGATGGCGTACACCTAACCGTCCCATCGGTTCCCAAATTTGCCGGGAAAAACTGCACGGTCCGTCGCGCCGCCCTTCGCTTTGCAAATCATTCGCCCTATCTTGCGTAGCGAACCATGCACCTGCGCCGCGACGAAACCATCTCCCTTGGCCAAACCTTGCGAACCCGCCACCCGGCGCGGCGGCGCTGGACGCTGGTGCTTGCCTGTGCTGTGGCCGGATATGCCGGTCTGGCGCTGACCAAACCAGGTGTGGTCCCCGGCGCGCGGCTGCTCCAAGGCAACCCGCAGGCTTTCGCGCACGCCCCTGCCGCGCCGGTGCACTGCACTGAGCGGCCGGCCGAGCTGCAACGGGACTTGTCCGGAATTGCGCAAGCGTTCGACGGCAAGGTGGGGATCGCGGTCCGCCAAGCGGGGTGTGACTGGGTAGTCGGCGAACGGCTCGATCAGTACTTTCCGCAGCAGAGCGTGTCGAAGCTGTGGGTGGCGATCAGCGTGCTTGATGCCGCGGACCGTGGCCAGGTCCGGCTGGATGAGCTGATCACGCTGCGGCCCGAAGATCAGGTGGTGTTCAACCAGCCGCTGCGCTGGACAGTGCTGAAGCAAGGCTCGCTGATCTTGCCCGCACAGCAACTGATGGCCGACGCGCTGTCGCTGTCGGACAACATGGCCAACGACAAGCTGCTGTGGCGAGTTGGCGGGCCGGATCATGTCCGCGCGGTGCTGGCCCAGCGCGGGATCAGCGGAGTGCGTTTCGGCCCCGGCGAGCGGCTGCTGCAGAGCCACATCGCTGGCCTGACCTGGACCTCCGATCTCGCGACCGGTTTCAATTTCGAGACGGCGCGGGCGAAACTTCCGATCGGCCTGCGCAAGAACCTGCTCGCCGCCTATATCGACGACCCACTCGACGGGGCGACCCCGGCCGGGATTACCGGCGCGCTGGGCAAGCTGGCGCGCGGGGAGCTGCTGTCACCGGCATCGACCGATGTCCTGCTTGGGATCATGCAGCATTCCAAGAGCGGACCGATGCGCCTGAAGGGTGCGATCCCGCCGGGCTGGACGGTCTATCACAAGACCGGGACCGGGCAGGAATTGGCCGGGATCGCCACCGGCTATAATGATGTCGCGGTGTTCCAGGCGCCCGACGGCACCCGCTATGGGGTCGCAGTAATGATCGGCGAGACCCGGCTGCCGATCAAGGCGCGGATGGAAATGATGCAGGCGGTGTCGCGCGCAGTCGTTGCCGCGCACGATCGCGCCGCTGCCGAGACCTAGAGCGGGAAATCCATTGCCACGTCACAGCGGGCATAACGCGCGCCGTATTGGGCCATGATGCCTTCATCGTGGCAGAACCCCGCCTTTTCATAGAGATGGATCGCCGCCGCGCACTTATGGTTGGTGAGCAGGTACAGCTGCTGCGCGCCCATCGCCCGTGCCCGCTCGATCATCGCCGCAAGCAGCGCTTCGCCCGCTTTCAGTCCGCGAGCCGCTGCTGTTACGCCCATCTTGGTCAGCTCGAACTTGCGCGGCGCGGTCTGCTGGAGCGCGCAGGTGCCGACGATCCCCAGCCCCGGCGCTTCGATAAACAGGATCGTCCCGCCCGGCTCGATGATTTTCGCGCGCGGGTTTTCCAGCACATCGATGTCGGTTTGCTCAAGCGCGAACATGGCGCTGATCCATTCAGCGTTGATCGCGTGAAACGCGCTCGCCAACTCATCGCTGAACTCGTGAATCGTGAAGCTTGCGGCGTCGACGGCGGTCATCGTTCATCCCCTTGGCCTGAAGCCTAAGCCGGAATGGCCCGCACCGGTCAATCACCAACAAAAAGCCCCGCCGGATCGCTCCGGCGGGGCCTTTGGTATCTATGGCCTAACGCTTATTCGCCGTCGGCGGCCTCGGCGTTGAGGTAATCGCCCGCATCGGCGTCGCTGCCGTGGGTGGCACCTTCAACTGCTGCCAGGGGATCGTCGCCGATCGCGGCTTCAGGGCCTTGTGCCAGTTCGGCGGCATGCTCTTCAGCAGCGCTATCGGGGGCGATCAGGCTTTCCTGCAAGCTGCGGTACTGCGCGCGGAGCGCAGCATCGCGGCTTGAGGCGGCAACCCGCAAGCGGTTCATGCCGGCGCCAGTGCCTGCCGGGATAAGCCGGCCGACGATGACGTTTTCCTTGAGCCCGATCAGGCTGTCCTTCTTGCCCTCGACCGCCGCTTGGGTGAGCACCCGGGTGGTTTCCTGGAACGAAGCGGCCGAGATGAACGAACGCGTCTGGAGCGAGGCCTTGGTGATCCCGAGCAGCACCGGCTTGCCGACAGCGGGCTTCTGGCCCGGTTCCAGCTTGGCGTTGTACTCGTCCATTTCCTCACGGTCGACCTGTTCGGCCGCCAGCAGGGTAGTGTCGCCGCCGTCGGTGATCTCAACCTTCTGGAGCATCTGGCGAACGATCACCTCGATGTGCTTGTCGTTGATCTTCACG
>JANXUP010000113.1 GCA_025356175.1 Sphingomonadaceae bacterium
GCGCGACAAGAACAATCCCGGTTCGGTCCTGGCGATGATCGAAGGCGCGCGCATCAATGCGCGGTCGGTCCGCACCGCGCTGACCCGCGAGGTGTGGGAAGCGGTCAACGAAAGCTGGATGGTAATCCGCGAACTGCTGTCACGTCCGGTGCGTGAGGCGGCGCTGGGCCAGGTGCTGGGGGTAATCCGCCGCCAGGCGATGCTGGTGCGCGGCGCGGTCGACGGGTCGATGCTGCGCAGCGAGAACTTCAACTTCTTCCGCATCGGCACCTTCATCGAGCGCGGCGACAACACCGCGCGGATCCTCGACGTAAAGTATTACGTCCTGCTGCCTTCGCTCGCCTGGGTTGGTTCGCGGCTCGACAATGTGCAGTGGGAATCTGTGCTGCGCTCGGTTTCGGGCGAGCGGGCTTACCGCTGGCTCAACGCCGGATCAATCGACCCCAAGGGCATCGCCGAATTCCTGCTGCTCGACCGCCGCTTTCCGCGCAGCCTCAACTTCTGTCTCGACAAGCTGCAATCGAACCTCCGGGGCCTTGCGCACCAATACGGTCACGAAAGCAGCTCGCACGAGGTGCTGCGCGGGGTCAGTAGCCGGTTCCACAACATCACCATCGAACAGATCTTCGAATCCGGGCTGCACCAGTTCATCCAGGACTTCATCGCCTGCAACCGGCAAGTCGCCCAGGCGATTGAACGCGACTACAGGTTTTACGCGTGAGGCTGTCGGTCGAGCATACCACCCGCTACGAATTCTCGCAGCCGGTCAGCCACGGCCTGCAGCGACTGCGGCTGACCCCCAAGAACACGCAGGGTCAGAAGGTCATCAGCTGGGCAATGGACCTGACCGGGGCGAAGATCGAGGTCGAGTACGACGATCACAATCACAACCGCACTGCGCTGATTTCGGTTGAACCGGGCGCGCGGGTGCTTGAGGTACGGTGCAGCGGCGCAGTCGATACGGCTGATAACGCCGGGGTGATCGGGCATCATTCGGGGCACATGCCGCTGTGGTCGTTTCTGGCCCAGACCCCGCTGACCCGGCCTGGGCCGAAACTTCGCGCGATCACCTCCGCGCTCAGCACGCCGCGCAGCCAGACGCTGGCGCTGCTTCACGAATTGTCCGCGACCGTGCTCGATCAGGTGCCCTATGCAGTGGGCGAGACCGCCGTGCACACCACCGGCGAAGAGGCGGCTGCGCTGGGCAAGGGCGTGTGTCAGGATCACGTCCACATCTTCCTCGGCGCGGCGCGGTCGCTCGGGATCCCGGCGCGCTATGTCTCGGGCTACCTGATGATGAATGACCGGGTCGAACAGGAAGCCGGCCACGCCTGGGCCGAAGCCCATGTCGATATGCTCGGCTGGGTCGGTTTCGATGTCTCCAACCGCATCAGCCCGGACGAACGCTATGTCCGCGTGGCCACGGGCCGCGATTACAGCGAGGCGGCGCCGATCACCGGGCTGAGTTATGGAGCGGGGGAAACTGTGCTCGAAGTGCGGCTGGCGGTTGAACAGCAACGGATCGAACAGTAGGCGATACGCCCAAGGGGATTCGCGGCTTGACCTATTGTGTTGGAATGATGCTCGACAAGGGCCTGGTGTTGATGAGCGACACCCGCACCAATTCGGGCGTCGACAACATCTCGATCTTTCGCAAGATGCAGTCGTGGTCGATCCCGGGTCAGCGGATTATCACGGTGATGACCGCGGGCAACCTCGCCACCACGCAAGGCGTGATCAGCCAGCTTGAAGAGCGCAACAAGGCAGTGGCCGAGCGGCACAATTCGCTGCTCGAAGCCGAATCCATGTTTCAGGTGGCGACCATCGTCGGCAAGCTGTTGCGTGAAACCATCGCCCAGTGCCGCAATGAAAACGCCGGCGAAGAGGCCTCGACGCCCTCATTCACTGCTTCGATGATCGTTGCTGGGCAGATCAAGGGCATGGAGCCGCGGCTGTTCCTGGTCTACCCCGAAGGCAACTTCATCGAGGCCGGGTTCGACACTCCGTTCTTCCAGATCGGTGAGACCAAATACGGCCGCCCGATCATCCTGCGCGGCTATCACCGCGACATGAGCTTTGAAGATGCGGTCAAGCTGCTGATGGTCAGCTTTGATTCGACGATCAAGGCCAATCTGTCGGTGGGCCTGCCGCTCGACCTGATGGTGATCGAACGCGACAGTTTCGAACCCGCGCACAAGCGCCGGATCGGGGTCGACGATCCCTATTACCGCGCGATCTCGGTGGGCTGGAGCGAGGCGCTCAAACTGGCCTTCGAATCGCTGCCCGATTACTCATTCTACCATGGCCAAGACGGCTAAGGCCGTTATTTGCAGTAATTCCGACCGCTCATTTCCAGATGCAGGTGATCATGATGCGCGGCGTTGTAGGCCGGGGTCAGTACGGTACCGAAGCGCTTGCATGCGCTTTGCCGGATGGTTGTGAAAAAGCGCTGCACTTGCGGGCTCTTGTCGGCCCAGTTTCCGGCAATCGTGATCCGGCGCCCGTCGGCCAGCACGAAGCCTGAGATATCGACCGCATTGCCGGTCGCGTGAGCGGAGCGGCGCGGCGATCCGGCGATGTTGCGGCAGCTGTACGTCCCCATCGTCTCGATCTTGACCAGCGGCGAGCCGAGGATCTGCTGAGCCGCGCGGTCAACCCCGAAACGCGCCCAACCGGCCAGCGTATCGGCCAAGGGGCAAGTCATCGGGCCCAATCCGGCAAGCCTGAGATCGGCCCGGTCGCTGCGCAGCGAAGCCAGCCGGACCGAGCCCACGGTCGAGCAGCCTGCACCATAGTACTGGTCGGGCAAGGGCGTGAAATCGGCTTGGCGTGTGCCCAGGTCGGCAAAGCAGGCCTGCGCCTCCGGATTTGCCGTCAGGATTGCAGTCGAACGAGCGGCCACGGTCTTGCGCGGTGCAGGGGCGGACGGGATCGCCTCGCACCCGGCGAGCAAGGTTACTAACAGGCACAAGGCGATTTTCCTGCGCATGCCCGGAAATGTGCCATGACGATGGTTAACAATTTGCCACCGCAGCAATCATTCTACCGCACAAGGTGACCGCAGTGGCCGCGCCGCGCTTGACTTGCCCCGCTGCGCCACTACTTGCGGCGCCGGGCCACGCGGTCCCAACGCCGCGCGAGCTCTCTGCAAGGAGAGACTACAATGACTGCACTGCCAACGCGCAAACCTGCGCGTCCGTTCTTCTCTTCCGGTCCCTGCGCCAAGCCGCCGGGCTGGACCCCCGAAAAACTCAGCACAGATTCCCTCGGCCGCTCGCATCGCGCCAAGATCGGCAAAGCGCGCCTCCTGTACTGCATCGATCTGATGCGAGAAGTGCTTCGGCTGCCTGACACGCACCGCATCGGGATCGTCCCCGGTTCCGATACCGGAGCCTTCGAGATGGCGATGTGGACGATGCTGGGGCAGCGCGGCGTGACCGCGCTGGCGTGGGAAAGCTTTGGCGAGGGCTGGGTGACCGACGCGGTCAAGCAGCTCAAGATCGACCCCACCGTGATCCGCGCCGATTATGGCCAGCTGCCCGATCTGTCGCAGGTTAACTGGGACGATGACGTGCTGTTCACCTGGAATGGCACCACCAGCGGCGTGCGCGTGCCCAACGCCGACTGGATCGCCGCCAACCGCAAGGGGCTGAGCTTCGCCGACGCGACCAGCGCGGTGTTTGCTTACGATATCGACTGGAACAAGATCGATGTCGCCACGTTCAGCTGGCAGAAGGTGCTGGGCGGCGAAGGTGGCCATG
Source organism: Sphingomonadaceae bacterium (assembly GCA_025356175.1). Taxonomy (GTDB): domain Bacteria; phylum Pseudomonadota; class Alphaproteobacteria; order Sphingomonadales; family Sphingomonadaceae; genus Novosphingobium. The sequence goes on from JANXUP010000113.1 coordinate 3,762, forward strand.
GGGTAATTATCCTCGGTCCCCGCGCGGTCGAACGGCTGGAAAGCTACACTCCCGCCTGGCCGCTGCCCAAGGTGTTCCGACTGGTCTCGAAGGGCGCGCTGACTGAGGGCGTGTTCAAGGGCGAGACGATCAACACCCCCTCGATGCTGGCAGTCGAAGACGCGATCTTCGCGCTCGAATGGGGCAAATCGGTGGGAGGCCTTGACGGCCTCAAAGCGCGCTCGGACGCCAATGCAGCGGCACTGCAGCAGATCGTCACTGATCGCGATTGGCTCGGCAATCTCGCTGCTGATCCCGCCAACCGGTCGAAGACCTCGGTCTGCCTGACGGTCGCAGGGGCCGACGAAGCCATGATCAAGGCCATGGCTGGTGCGCTCGAAAAGGAAGGTGCCGCATATGACATCGCCGGATACCGCGATGCCCCGCCGGGCCTGCGCATCTGGTGCGGCGCGACGGTTGACACCGCCGACATCGAAGCGCTCGGGCCGTGGCTCGACTGGGCTTACGAAAGCGCCAAACAATAATACGTCGTCCCGGGCTTGACCCGGGACCGCTGGCCTCACGGAGCTACCGCGAGCGCCAGCCCAGCTTCCAGCGATCCCGGATCAAGTCCGGGATGACGAAAGAACCTGACATGACCAAACCCCGCGTACTCATTTCCGACCAGATGGACCCCAAGGCCGAGCAGATATTCCGCCAACGCGGCTGCGACGTCGACGTCATCACCGGCAAGACCCCCGAGGAACTGGGCGAAATCATCGGCCAATACGACGGCCTCGCGATCCGCTCGACCACCAAGCTGACCAAGGAATTGATCGACAAGGCGGTCCGACTCAAGGTCGTCGGCCGCGCCGGGATCGGGGTGGACAATATCGATATCCCAGCCGCGTCGGTGAAGGGCATCGTGGTAATGAACACCCCGTTCGGCAACTCGATCACCACCGCCGAACATGCCATTGCACTGATGTTCGCGCTCGCCCGCCAGTTGCCCGAGGCCAACGCCCAGACGCAGGCGGGCAAGTGGCCGAAGAACGACTTCATGGGCGTGGAAGTAACCGGCAAGACGCTCGGCCTGATCGGCGCAGGCAATATCGGTTCGATCGTCGCCAGCCGCGCGCTGGGCCTGCGGATGAAGGTTGTCGCCTTCGATCCGTTCCTCTCGCCCGAACGCGCGGTTGAATTGGGGATTGAAAAGGTCGAGCTCGACGACCTGCTCGCGCGCGCCGATTTCATCACGCTGCACACCCCGCTGACCGACCAGACCCGTAATATCCTCAGCCGCGAAAACCTCGCCAAGACGAAGAAGGGTGTGCGGATCATCAACTGCGCGCGCGGCGGCTTGATCGATGAAGTGGCGCTCAAGGACGCGCTTGATTCTGGTCAGGTTGCTGGTGCGGCGCTCGACGTCTTTGCCAAGGAACCGGCCAGGGAATCGCCGCTGTTCGGCACGCCGAATTTCATCTCGACCCCGCATCTTGGCGCCTCGACTGACGAAGCGCAGGTCAACGTCGCGATCCAGGTGGCCGAGCAGCTGTCTGACTATCTGGTCCACGGCGGGGTGACCAACGCGCTCAACATGCCTTCGCTCAGCGCCGAGGAAGCCCCCAAGCTCAAGCCGTACATGACGCTGGCCGAAGAGCTCGGTTCGCTGGTCGGCCAGCTCACCACCGGGGCGATCCCGCGCATCTCGATCCATGCCGAAGGCGCGGCCGCCGAGCTCAATATCAAGCCGATCGTCGCTGGTGTTCTGGCCGGGTTCCTGCGGGTCCAGTCGGACACGGTGAACATGGTCAACGCGCCGTTCCTCGCCAAAGAGCGGGGCATGGAAGTGCGCGAGGTCAAGACCGAGAAGGCCGGCGATTATCACACGCTGCTCCGCGTTTCGGTCAAAACCGAGGCGGGCGAGCGTTCGGTTGCGGGCACGCTGTTCTCGAACAGCGAACCGCGCCTGGTCGAACTGTTCGGGATCAAGGTCGAAGCCGAACTCGCCGGGCACATGATGTACATTGTCAACGAGGACGCGCCGGGCTTCATCGGCCGGATCGGGACGTTGTTGGGTGAAAACGCGATCAACATCGGCACGTTCAACCTTGGCCGGCGCGATGCCGGGGGTGAGGCGGTGCTGCTGCTCAGCGTCGACAGTGCGGTGCCCGCGCGAGTCCTCGAAAAGGCGCGCGGCATAGCAGGCGTCAAGCGGGTGATGGCACTGGCGTTTTAAGACCAGTTCGGGCAACGGAGCGCGCGTGATGCAAGACACTGACCGCGATCTGTTGCCCGAAGGCCTTGAAGACCGGCTACCGCCCAGCGCGGCCGCCGCCGCGAAAGTCACGCGCGCGGTGCTCGATTGCCTAGACCGGCACGGTTACGACCGGGTCCAGCCGCCAACGCTCGAATTCGAGAAGTCGCTCGCCAGCCGGATGGCCGGGATCAGTCCGCGGCGGATGTTCCGCTTTGTCGATCCCGCCAGCTTGCGCACGCTCGCGCTGCGCAGCGACATCACCCCGCAGATCGGGCGCGTCGCCTCGACCAGCCTGGCGGGCGCGGCGCGGCCCTTGCGGCTGTGTTATGCGGGGCAGATCGTCACGATCAAGGGTGACGGGCTCGACCCGGCCCGCGAACGTCTCCAGCTGGGCGCCGAACTGATCGGCGATGACAGCGTCGCCGCGGCGGGCGAGGTGGTCGCCGCTGCGATCGAGGCGCTGAGCGCAGCCGGGGCGATCGGGCTGTCGGTTGATTTCACGCTGCCTGATCTGGTTGACACGCTGGCGGCAAAAGCCTTGCCGCTCGATGCCGACAAGATTGAGACGGTGCGCCGCGAACTCGATGCCAAGGATGCCGGCGGGCTGGTGGCCGCGGGCGGGGCCGACTATCTGCCGCTGCTCACCGCAATCGGACCGTTCGATGCGGCGATCGAGCGCCTCGCCGCGATCGACGCAGGCGGCGCCCTGGCCAGCCGGATTGCGGCCTTGCGCCAAATTGCGGCGCGCGTGCAAGGCAAAGCGCGCCTGACGCTCGACCCGAGCGAGCGCCACGGCTTCGAATACCAGACCTGGTTCGGGTTCATGATTTACGCTGACGGCGTGCCGGGTTCGCTTGGCCGGGGCGGCAGCTACACGATCAGCCCGAGCGACGAACCGGCGATTGGTTTCTCGCTTTATCCGGACCACCTGATCGACGCGTTGGCCAATGCCGAAGCTCCGCGCGACAAGTTGTTCCTGCCGCTTGGCCACGATCCCGAGCACGCCGCGCGGCTGCGCGCGATCGGTTGGCGCACCGTGGCTGCACTCGGTGATAATTGCGATGCGGCAGGACTGGGCTGCACGCACCGGCTTGAACAAGGTGAAGCGGTGAAGCTCTGACGTGCCTAGCGGTGAACCGTGCAACGGTTGCCGCGAATGCCTTCGTGCGGCGCTTTGATTGAGCCCAAAGGCTGAACCGCTGTTCAGACTTCTGCTACGATAAATATATCGTATTGAACGATTATTTCGTTCAAACTCGGCTCGTCTCACGGTACTCCACGGCTCAACTCAAAAGACCCTTGTCAAGGTTTTTTATCTCTAAAAGCCTCCTCATCTTGGAAGCATGACGAAACGAACTGCACTATCGCCCCTGGCTTGCACCGCGATTGCCGCTGTCCTCGCCGCCGTCTCAACTCCGGTCTTCGCGCAGGACACCGCGGTGCCCGATCCGGTGCCTGCCGCGCCTGCGCCGATCGTGCTCCCCGAAAGCAAGGCCGCGCCGGTCGCCCAGCCCGAGCCTGAACCCATTGCTGCGCCGGAAGCCGCTGTGGCGACCACCGCAGCACCCAAGGCCGAACGTGCGCCAGCAAGGACCGCAGCGCGTGCCGCTCCGGCAGGTGCAGCAGCAGCGCAGGCTGCCGCACCGACGGCTGCAACGCCCGTCGCCGTGGCCGTCCCCGTGATCGCTTCCGAGGCTCCGCTGCCGATTGCGTCGGCTGCACCCCAGGTCCAGTCAGCGGCCACAACGTCCAGCGATAGCTCCGCCGAAATTGCGCTTGGCGTGCTTGGCCTCGCCGCGTTGGGTGGACTGGGTGCCTTTGCCGCCACGCGTCGCCGCCGCACGGTGAACGAGGGCGAGCCCCGATTTGCGGCTGCATCGATTGAACCGGTCGCTGCCCGTGAAACCGCGCCGGCCTGGACGCCAGCAGTGGCAACCGCAACTCCCGCGATGGTCGAGCGCAAACCCGAACCAGCCGTAGTTCCGGGTGCAAGTTCAGCCGCGATGATACCGCCGGGGCCGCTACCCACCGACGACGCGTTGGTCCGCTTGTTCGAGCGGATGGCCTTGGCGGCGCCCGATGCGGACAATCCGTTCACCAGCGTCAAGCGCCGCCGCCAGCGGGTTCGGTGGCTGATGAAGCAACACGAATATGGTTTGCGCGAACAGGGGCCGGAAGGCTTCGACTTCCGCAAATATGCGGCCAGCGGCAAGATTCCCGCCGTTGAGGGAGCCGGCAAGGAGGTCATCCCCGCCTGACTTTGCCCGGAGCCACCAACACTCTCTCGTCACACTGGCCCGGCCCTCTCTCCTGGGGGCCGGGCTTTCGGTGCGTTCAGGAGCCAAACACCCGTTTGAGCCAGGCGTCGACCACCGGGGTAGCGGCATAGTCAGGGTTGCCGAGTTCGCGATTGATCTCGCCGTGGCCCTTGAGGCCGGTGCCGGGGAACTCGCGGCGCTCAGTCCGGGTGCCGCCCTTGGTCAGCGCCGCTTCAAGCTCCTTGGCCTGCGCAATTCCATCGGGCCGCTGGACGTGGAGGAGCAGGAAGCTTGGCGCGTTCGGCGTCTGCGCGTGGAACACCGGGCTCAGCGCTTGCTGCCTGGTCGCATCCTCGCCGAAGGCTTCAAGGTAAGTGTCGTGCATGAAATTGCCGCCTTCCTTGATCTGGCGCGGCACGTCGTAACAGGCGCCGTCGATCGGGATTACCCCGTCGATGCTGGCAAAGCTGAGCCCGGCCGCCCGCAAGTACTGTTCGTCGCTGCCGACCAATGCGACCAGGTGCGCGCCCGCGCTGTGCCCCATCAACACGATCCGGCTGGGATCGAAGCCGAGCTGTGCGGCGTGATCGATCAGGTATTTGACCGCGCGCGCAACATCCGCCGCCTCATCCTCGACGGTGTTATCGGGTACGAGGCGATAGTTGATCGCGGCGTAGGCATAGCCTTCGCCGGTATAGTGCGGGGCCTTGTGGTTGCCCGCAGCGTTATCCTTGCTGCCGCGTTTCCAGCCGCCGCCGTGGACAAAGATGACCAACGGTGCGCGCTTGTTGCCGCTTTGCGCCGGCCAGTAATCGAGCACTTGCAGCTTGTCCGGCCCGTAGGACAGCGCTTGCTTGCCCGGCGGCTGGGGGATTTCCTCGCGATTATCTCCACCCGCCTGGCGCTCGGCGATACGTTCGCGCAGGCGGTCACCCGGAGCAGCCTGAGCCAGGGTGCCTGCAACCAGCGTCAATGCGGCGCACGATAGAATGATGGGTTTCCTCATGACGTTCTCCTTTTGCCGCAAGGGTATTGCGCAAAAGTTGCAGCGCGAGTCGCGAATTGTCGCGGATTGTCTTGGCAATATGGCTGGGCTGCCTTGCTCTTGGCCCCCCCATCCCCTAGGGCGCGGCACGGAATTAGGACCCTTGCGAAGGAATTTCCGTGGCCAATGTTACCGTTATCGGCGCCCAGTGGGGCGATGAGGGCAAGGGCAAGATCGTCGATTGGCTCGCCAGCCGCGCCGATGCCGTGGTCCGCTTTCAGGGCGGGCATAACGCCGGGCACACGCTGGTGGTCGGCAATACCGTTTACAAACTCAGCCTGCTGCCTTCAGGCATCGTCACTGGCACCCTGTCGGTGATCGGCAACGGCGTGGTGCTCGATCCGTGGCACTTCCGTGACGAGGTGGCCAAATTGAAGGGCCAGGGGGTGGAGATCAACCCCGGTAACCTTCAGGTCGCCGAGAACGCTCCGCTGATCCTGCCGTTCCACCGCGATCTCGATGGCTTGCGCGAAGATGCCAGCGGCGCGGGCAAGATCGGGACTACGCGGCGCGGGATCGGCCCGGCTTATGAGGACAAGGTCGGCCGCCGCGCGATCCGGGTTTGCGATCTGGCGCATCTGGACGATCTCGAGCCGCAGCTTGACCGGATCTGCGCGCACCACGATGCCCTGCGCGCCGGGTTTAACCAGCCGCCGATCGACCGGGCGCGGCTGCTCGCCGAGCTGGCCGAGATCGCCGATTTCGTGCTGCCTTACGCCAAGCCGGTGTGGCGTACGCTGGGCGAGGCCAAGAAGGCTGGCAAGCGCATCCTGTTCGAAGGCGCGCAAGGCGTGCTGCTCGATGTCGATCACGGGACCTATCCGTTTGTCACCAGCTCCAACACCGTCAGCGGCACCGCCGCAAGCGGATCTGGCCTTGGGCCGAGCGCGGCTGGGTTCGTGCTCGGGATCGTCAAGGCCTACACTACCCGCGTCGGTTCGGGCCCGTTCCCAACCGAGCTGGAAGACGAGATCGGCCAGAAACTGGGCGAACGCGGCCATGAATTCGGCACCGTGACGGGCCGCAAGCGCCGCTGTGGCTGGTTCGATGCGGTGCTGACGCGGCAGAGTTGCGCGATCAGCGGTGTCACCGGGATTGCACTGACCAAGCTTGACGTGCTCGACGGGTTTGAGACGGTCAAGATCTGCACCGGCTACAAGCTGACCGGCAAAGACGGCGTCACGCGCGATCTTGACTATTTCCCTAGCCATTCCGCCGACCAGGCCGCGGTCGTCCCGGTGTATGAGGAAATGCCCGGCTGGAGCGAAACCACCGCCGGGGCCCGAAGCTGGGCCCAGCTCCCCGCGCAAGCGATCAAATACATCCAGCGCGTGCAGGAACTGATCGAAACCCCGGTGGCGCTGGTGAGCACTTCGCCGGAGCGTGAGGATACGATCTTGGTGCGCGATCCCTTTGTGGATTGAGCGATGCAGGGAAAGCAGACCTTTTCGCTGGCCCTGCTGATACTGCTCACCGGAGCGGCTTCGCCCCAACCGCTGCTCTCCTACCCCGAGGTCGATCACATTGTCGTCACCAAGGCAGCGCGGACGATGACGCTGTACGGGGTGGATGGCTCGGTCACCGTGATCGACCATGTGCAATTGGGCGGCGAGCCGGTGGGGCCAAAGCATTTTGAAGGCGACCGGCGCACGCCCGAAGGGCGCTTCACGATCGACTACGGCAACCCGAACAGTGCCTTTCACCTGGCGTTGCATATCTCTTATCCGCGTCCGTCGGACACTGCTTATGCCGCTGCGCGCGGGCACAGCGCGGGCGGGCTGATCATGATCCACGGTCAGCCGAACGACTGGGTGAGTGGGGCAAGTGAGGCACGCGTGCCGGGCGACTGGACCGACGGCTGCATCGCGCTGTTGGACGAACAAATCGAAGCGTTGTGGCAGGCAGTGCCCGATGGAACCGAGATCGACATCGTTCCCTAAGCGGAACATATATTCTTGACATGAACTTGGTTTGTTCTACTTTTGTTCACGCAATCAGGAGTCGGATACCATGGCCCAGGCAAATTTCGCTTATCTTGCAACGCCGAATGATGCCGCCGGCATTCCGCTCGGGCTTTCGGTCTTTGCCGACCGGGCGCATTTGCGCGGCCAGATCGGCGACGATGCGCAGGCGGCCGGGCTGCGCCTGATGCAAAGCGGGGAGATTGCCGAGCTGCTGACCGGCGAAGCGCACGCGTTAGGTGATGTGGTGGTGGTCGACTGTCCGGGCAACGATGCGGCGGTGCTCGCCGCGCTGGCCCGGCTTGATATGCGCGCTGCGCAGGCGGGTTCGCAGATGGTGGTTTCGACCAGCCTTGCCGCGCTGGATGACGTTTTTGGCTGCCTTGACCAGTCGGGCGCGCAGATCCTGATCGATCCGAGCCGCGGCGAACGCGTCCTGGCGATTGGCCGCGCGCTGGTCAACGCGGCGGGGAGCCGTGTCCGCGAACTCTCTGAGGATGATCGGCTCGCGCTGTTGCGGCTGACCGAGCAGGTGGCCGAGATAGCGCAGCGGCTCGACCGGCTCGGTACCACGCCCACGCTAACACCGGACGGCGAGGGCAGCGCGTTCCGTTTCGAAAGCCCCAAGCCGGCTTATCAGGGTGCGGACAACGACCAGTCCGATCGGCTGGTCCGCGCCGCGCGGCCGCCGCTGCCCGATCCGCGGCTGATCCGTCGAGTCATCCGCCAGCGGCAACTGCGCGCACGGTTCTTTGATGGCGATTTGTTTGCGGATCCCGCCTGGGACATGCTGCTCGATCTGACCGCGGCACGCGCCGAGCACGCGCGGGTTTCGGTCACTAGCCTGTGCATCGCCAGCGGAGTGCCGCCCACCACTGCACTGCGCTGGATTGGGCAGATGACCGATACCGGGCTGCTCGAACGGGTCGAGGATGAGACCGACCGCCGCCGCGCCTTCATCACACTCACTGACAAGGCGGCGGATACCATGGCGCGCTATTTCGCCGAGATCGGAGCCCAGGCCGCGCGGTTGATCTAGCTGTATCCAAGTAATTCAACGGGGGCCCAGCTTAAGCCGACATAGCATTAACCATGTTAGCGCCGGGTCATGTTCCGCATCGCGCGCTTTGCATTGATAATGATGACTGCCGTGCTTGCCTGTGCGCAGCTCGGTCCGGCTGCGGCGACGCAGCGCAGCCCAGGCTGGTGGGATCCGGACGGGGTCGGGACGGGATCGGACTGGCACTACCGCTTGCCGGTGGCCTTGTCCGCAGCCTCCACGGTCAACAGCACTGCCAAGGTCGACATCGATTTTGCAGCGTTGATCACCCAGCTGGGTGTCTCGGGCACCTTCGATGCCAATTCGGTGCGCGTCGTGCGGCCGGGCGGAGCCATTGCGGCAGTCCAGGAATACAACGACACGATTTATGCCGGCGCGACCGATGCCACTGCGACCCGCGGGGAAGTGCGCTGGATCGTCGAGGACGGCGGCACGCAGACCTATTATGTCTATTTCGATGTCACCGCGAACGGCGCTAAAAGCGTCAACCCGCAGACCTCGATCAACGGCAACTTCGAACATTCGACCAGCGGCACCCAGCTCCCCTCGGGCTGGTCCAGCGCCACCAAGTCGAATACGGCCTATGATATGCAGGTCAGGCCAGCTGAATCGCCTTCGGTTACCACCAACGGTTCAGCCAGCAGCAATCCGTTCACCACCGATGGAAATCCCAAGACCGGCGGTTTTTCCTACATGTTCGGCGCGCGCAGCAATAACGAACCCACCACCGGTGCAGGACAGCTGCGCACAACCGTGCTGACCAAATCCATTGCGGTGCCGAGCACGAACCCGGGTTCATTGGTGATCAATTGGCGGCCGGAAGGCTGGGATGCGAGCAGCTTCGACCAGATGTTCGTCACCATCACCAGCAGTGGCGGCACGGTCACCGAATATATCGGCCCAACCGCAGGCAACTATACCACCGCGCCATATTCTCCGTCCGATGGCAACAGTGCCGCCGGCCTGTTCAACCGTGGTTACGGCCATTACAACGGTTACGACGACACCACCCTGGGTACTCACACCCTCGGGATGACCGTGGGTTACCATGCCGAACCCTGGTGGACCAAGGCGATCGCGCTTTCGGGCTACGCGGGACAGACCGTTACGCTTACTGTCGGTACGAACAATTCGGAACTCGAACGCAGCTGGTTCCATGTAGACGATATCGAATGGTCAGTAATTAACGGAACCGTGGGTGCCGCCGAAGGATTTGGCGTAGCGGCAACAAGTCCCGCTGGCTCGGCCGCACCCGGGCAGGTTTTGACCATCACAGCCGTGGTCGATGCCAAACCCACTGCGGCAGCCAACCCGGTCACCGCCGACGTCGTCAACAACGCTGGCACCACCGTTGCCAGCGGGGTCAAGCTGTACAATGACGGAACCCACGGTGATACGGCCGCCAACGATGCAAGCTGGACCAACAATGGCTCGGACGGAGCGAACCCGACCTACACCGTGCCGATATCGAGCGGCAGTTCGGCCGGCTGGACGGTTCGCGTGACCGCCAGGGATGCCAGCACCAGCACGCAGGCACAGGGCGGCATGGTCCACCGGAGCGGGCAGGGCACCACACTGGTGCTCGCCAACTGGTGGAACATCGACGAGCAGACCTTCACCGTCGATGCCGCGAATATCGGCGTGACCAAGGCGATGACGATCGTCTCAGACGGGTACAATGGGGCCAACTTCAAGGCGATCCCGGGCGCGCAGCTTAAATACTGTGTCACCATTTCCAATTCGGGCACCGCCAGCGCCAGCACCTTGATCGCTACTGATTCGCTTCCCGCAACGCTTGGCTATGTGCCCGGATCGCTGACCAGCGGCACCGATTGCGCCAGTGCGGTTACCGCAGAGGACGATGACACGTCCGGCGCAGATGAAAGCGATCCGATCGGCGCAAGCGCGTCTGGCAGCACGGTTACGATCATCCGGGCCACGCTGGCGACGCCGGGCAGTTTTGCTGTCACGTACCGGGCGACCGTGTCCTAGGATTGACCCCGGCACACTTTCGCAGCATAGGCCGCGCTCCCTGACAAAGGGGCGCTTAGCTCAGTTGGTAGAGCATCTCGTTTACACCGAGAGGGTCGGCGGTTCGAGCCCGTCAGCGCCCACCAGAGAAATCCCGATTACTTCGCCTCCGCAATCAACGCCGTGCTTGCCGCGCTGGCCCAATCACGCGGGCCCGAAGTGCGCCACACTTCCTTGCCGACCGAATTGTAGAGGATTGTTGTTGGCAGCATTTCGGCTTCGTAGTGGAACATCACTGAATTGTCGGGGTTGAGCCAAGGCTCAAGATTCTTGACGCCCCGCTCGGTCAGGAACTTTGCCACGCCATCAAGCTTCTCGGTATCCTGATCGATCGTCAGCACCCTCGGGCCGCCGGCACGCGCCGCGATGGCATCAAGCTGGGGCAGTTCGGCGATGCACGGCGCGCACCAGGTCGCCCACAGGTTGATCAGCAGCGGCCGCCCCTTGAGACTGACGAAATTGAGCTGCTTGCCCGCCTGATCCTTGAGCTGGAAATCGGGGAGTGCGCTGCCTGCGTGGCTGCGATCGATCCCGCCTACCGCCGCCGCTGCATTTTCGTTGGCAGAGCTCTGCGGTTGCGCCTTGTCCGCGCTTTGCCTATCGCACCCGCCAAGCAGCAGGGCGCAGCCGAGGACAGCGAACTTGAGCGACGGCGAAGATAGCAAGGGCGGTTCCAATACGATGGGGGCCAACTCGATGTGGGGAGGCCGGTTCGCCGGCGGGCCGTCGGCGATCATGCGCGAGATAAATGCCTCGATCCCGTTCGACAAGGCCTTGTGGCGGCAAGACATCGTCGCGTCGAAGGCGCACGCCGCAATGCTCGCCGCGCAGGGGATCGTTTCGGCCGAAGATGGCGCGGCTATATCCAGCGGGCTCGATGCTATCGCCGCCGAATACGCAGGCCATGGCGTTCCCGAAAACTGGGACCTTGAAGACATCCACATGGTCACCGAAAGCCGCCTTGCCGAACTGATCGGAACGGCGGCGGGACGACTGCACACCGCGCGTTCGCGCAACGACCAGGTGGCGACCGATTTCAAGCTATGGGTGCGCGAAGCTTGCCTGTCGGCAGATGCGGCGCTGGGCGGCCTGCAGGTCGCGCTGGTCACTCGTGCGGGCGAACATGCCGAAAGCATCATGCCCGGCTTCACCCATTTGCAGACTGCGCAGCCGGTGACGCTGGGGCATCACCTGATGGCCTACTACGAAATGCTGGCGCGCGATCGCTCACGCTTCGTCGATGCGCACCGGCGGGCGAACCAGTGTCCGCTCGGCTCGGCTGCACTGGCCGGGACAGGCTTTCCGATTGACCGCGAGGCGACCGCGCAGGCGCTCGGCTTCGCGATGCCGACGCGCAACAGCCTCGATAGCGTGTCGGACCGCGATTTTGCGCTCGATTACCTCACGGCCGCCGCGCAATGTGCGCTGCACCTGTCGCGGCTGGCCGAGGAACTGATCCTCTGGGCGAGCCAGCCATTCGGCTTTGTCACCTTGCCCGACAGCCTGTCGACCGGCAGCTCAATCATGCCGCAAAAGAAGAACCCCGATGCGGCCGAACTGGTACGCGGCCATTCGGGGCGGATCATCGGCGCGCTGACCAGCCTGATGGTCACGATGAAGGGCCTGCCGCTGGCCTATTCGAAGGACATGCAGGACGACAAGGTGCCGGTGTTTGAAGCGGCCGGGCTGCTCGAACTGTGCCTCGCCGCGATGACCGGAATGATTGACGGCGCAACGTTCCGCACCGGCCGGATGCGCGCGGCGGCCGAGCTTGGCTATGCCACCGCGACCGACCTCGCCGACTGGCTGGTGCGCGAGGCGAACGTGCCGTTCCGCGAGGCGCATCATATCACCGGCAGTGCGGTGAAGCTGGCCGAAAGCCGCGGCTGTGCGCTCGATGCACTGACGCTGGATGACTTGCAGGCGATCGATGCGCGGATCGATGCCCGCGTCTTTGCAGCGCTATCGGTCGAATCTTCGGTCGCCGCACGTGCCAGCTATGGCGGAACCGCGCCCGAGCAGGTAAAGGCGCGGGTGGCTGAAGCGCGTATTGCGCTGGGCCTGGAGTGATGTCGATGCACCGCTTGGTGGCCACTGCGCTGATCGTTGCCCTCGCGGGCTGCGGTGCCAATGCGCCGCTCAAGCCCAAAACCGGGCAATCGCTGCCGGTCGCGCCGTATGGCACCGAGCAGAAGCCCAGCGCCGAAGCGTTGCTCAAACCTGGCCCTCAGGCTGCGCCGGAACGCAGCGTCGAACTGCGAAAACGTTCGGAAGAACGCACGCAAGATCCGTTTGACCTGCCTCCTTCCGACTGAGAGCCTTTCTTATGAACCATTTTGAATACAAGGGCGGCGTGCTTTACGCCGAAGACCTGCCGCTGAGCGTGATCGCGCGCGAGGTTGGCACCCCGGTCTATGTCTATTCGCGCGCCACGCTGGAACGCCACGCCCGCGTTTTCAAGGCGGCATTGGCGCATTTGCCGAATGCCCACATCGCCTTTGCAATCAAGGCCAACCCGAACCTGGCGGTGCTCAAGGTGATGCAGCGCGAAGGGCTGGGTGCAGACGTGGTCTCCGGCGGCGAGCTGGCCCGCGCGCTGATCGCCGGCATGGCGGGCGCGGACATCGTCTTCTCGGGCGTTGGCAAGATGCCGCGCGAGATGATCCAGGGACTTGAGGCAGGCATCGGCCAGTTCAACATCGAGAGCGAGGAAGAAGGGGTCGAACTTGCTGCGATCGCTGCGTCTCGCGGCCTGCGCGCGGCCTGCGCGCTGCGGGTCAATCCCGATGTCGACGCGGGCACGCATGACAAGATCTCGACCGGCAAGGCCGAAAACAAGTTCGGGGTGCCGTATGACCGGACGGGCGCGATCTACAGCCGCCTTGCGAAGCTCGAAGGGCTCGAGATGCGCGGGCTGGCGGTGCATATCGGCAGTCAGCTGCAGAGTCTCGACCCGCTCGAGACCGCCTTCACCAAGATGGGCGAATTGCTGCGCGAGCTGCGCGCGGGCGGGCAAATCGTGACCACCATGGACCTGGGCGGCGGTCTCGGCGTGCCGTATCGCGCGGACGAGGTGTTCCCCACGCCCGAGGAATACGGGGCGATGGTCGGCCGGGTGACGCGGGGTTGGGATACACGGCTGGTGTTCGAACCTGGCCGCGCGATCACCGGCAATGCCGGGGTGCTGCTGACCGAGGTGATCCGGGTCAAGCGCAGCTCGAACCGCGCACCCTTCGTGGTGGTCGATGCGGCGATGAACGATCTTGCCCGCCCGGCGATGTACGGTGCCTGGCACGATATCGATGCGGTTAAACCGAACGGGCAGAGGATGGTCGCCAATGTGGTCGGACCGATCTGCGAAACCGGGGACACCTTCGCCACGGGCCGCGATATCGATGCGCTCGAAGCGGGTGATCTTGCGGTTTTCCGCACCGCTGGAGCATACGGCGCGACGATGGCCTCAAGCTACAACAGTCGCGGCTTCGTTGCCGAGGTGATGGTTGATGGCGACAAGTTTGCCGTCGTGGCTGACCGGATCCTGCCCGCGCAGATCTCCGACGCCGAGCGCGTGCCGGAGTGGCTGGCGTAAGCGCATGAACAGCCTCCCGCTCTTCCACCGCATCACCGGGAAGCCGGTCATCGTGGTGGGCGTGAGCGATGCGGCCGACGCGAAACGCAGACTAGTCGAACGCGCCGGCGGCTTGGTGATCAGTGACCCGGCTGGACCCGCACACTTGGCCTTCGTGGCGCTCGATGATCCCGAGGAAATCGCGGCCTCGCTCAAGGCGCGCGGCGTGCTGGTCAATGTGGTCGATCGGCCTGAATTGTGCGATTTCACCGTCCCCAGCCTGCTCGAACGCGGCCCGGTGCTGATTGCGGTGGGCACCGGCGGGGTTTCGGCGGGGCTCGCGAAAGCACTCAGGATCGGGCTGGAGGCATTGCTTCCCGCCAACCTTGGCAGCCTGGCGCAAGCATTGGACGGAGCGCGGGCGCGGCTGCGTGAGCGCTGGCCCGATGCCGCAGTGCGGCGCCGCACGCTGGACGCGGCACTGTGCGCGGGCGGTCCACTCGATCCGCTCACCGAGCACCCTGCCGATGCCGTCGAGCGTTGGCTGGATGGTGCACCGGGAGGTGCTTCCGGCATCACGGAATTCACGTTGGCGAGCGGCGATCCTGACGATCTGACGCTGCGCCAGGCGCGTCTGCTACTGGGCGCCGATGTCGTGATGCACGATGCCGCAGTACCCGAAGTGGTCCTCAACCGGTCGCGCGCCGATGCAGTGCGGCAGGTGCTTGGTTCGGATGTGTCTGACCATCCGCCGGGCACAAGCGTCGTCATTATTCGCTCGCGCTAAGCAACACCTTCAACTGCGCCAGCGCGATCGGCTTGGCCGGATCGTCCTGCCAGCAAGTTGCATTGACCAGCGCAACGCGCCGGCCCGCGCGGGTCACCGTGCCGCTGGCGAAAGTGCGCTGCTCGGTCCCGCCGCGCATGAATTCCACCGCGACGTTGACCGGCTTCAGGCGCACCTGCTCACCGCGGCGATCGAGTTCGGCCTGCAGCGCGGCGATCGCGGCCATTTCCATCAGGCCGCTCATCGCTCCGCCATGAAGGAAGCCGGGGCGGCCCGAAACGCGTTCGGTATAGTCGAACCACAGCACCGGTGCCTCAGCGCCGGGTTCCATGCTGATGCCGAGTGCCTCGGCGTATGGGGGCAGGGTAAAGCTCACAGGTATGTCCCGTGCGTCGCCATAAAGGTGCCGATGACGTGCGCCACCGGATCGAGCGGATCGCCGTCATGCGCGATCCCGCGGATGAAGCTGATCGTACGGGTCAGCTTATAACATTCGCCGCGGCCGATCACCGTCTTCCCGGGCTGCGCGGCGCGCATATAGTCGACCCTGAGGTCAAGCGTGGCGTGCGGGGTGAACCGCTTGGCCAGCGTCCACACCGCCATTGAAGTCGCATTGTCCATCAGGCTGATGATCGGACCTGAGGCGAGCACCCCGGTTTCGGCCACACCGACCAGTTCTTCACGCCACGGCAGTGCCAGTTCGACCCAGTCCGGCCCGTTATCGTGGTAGGCAATGCCGAGCCAGCCGCCATGGCCGCCGCGCGTCATCATGCGTGAAGCGCGGCCGGGATCGAACACGAAATCGGTGGGCAGGTCATGCAGGCTCTGGGGCGCATCGGCGGTAGTCATCGCAGCCTGCTCTGCTGCGCGCACAGCGGACTTACAATCTTTTAATTTCAGTTCGGGCCGAGCGGGCGGGATGGAGGCGGCGCGGCAGCAAAGGTGTGCCGCTGGTCCAACACCACAAAGGGGACAATCCATGAATTTGCCCAAGATCGACATTTCCGCGCTGCCCGATCTCAATACCATTACCGGCATGTTCGGCAGCCTGGCGCACACCGCGCATGTCCAGACTTCGGACGATACGCTGATCGTCATGATGGTGTTCGTCTACGATTTCCTGATCGAACACTAAGCGAGCGCTGAGCGGATGATCATCCGGTCGGAATTGCAGGCGCTGCGGGTGGACGATCGCCCGCAGCGCCAGGCTCAAGCAGACCTGACCAGGATCATGGCGGGCTGGCGCGCAAGCCCGCTGGGAAGTGGTCTTGAACGGTCGATCCAGGCCTATGCCCAAGGGGAACAGCTTGAACACTTGCCACCCTTCGCCCGCCTGTTTGCGCCGGGTGACCCTGCAGCGCGGCGCTTGGCGGACGAATTGATCGGCAAGTTCGCCGGAGTGCTGCGGGCGGACCCGTGGGGCCAGGTGCCGGTGCCGTGCAAGCTTGACGACACGGCGGCGACAATCGTCCTTGCTGCTGCGGGCAATGCTGCGCTGGTCCTGCAGGCGATCGATGGCAGCGGTCTGCGGTCGCGCCCCGCTGCCTTGACCGTCAGCTTTTCGCCGGGCGAGACGCACGATCACATTCTGAGCGGCACGGCGACGGCGCGGCGCATCGAACTCGCCGCAGAGGACGAAAATCGTGCCGAACTGGTATCGACGCCCTGCGAATTTGGTGTGGGCAGCGTGGCCCGGCGGGACGGATCGAGGCAAGCGCTGCTGATCGAAACTGTGTCCTCCACGCTGATCATCCTCAGGCTCCAGCGCCGGCCTGCCAGCGGATCGGTTACGCGTGAGTTCAATCTTGCTGGCGGGCTGCTGGCGCATCAGGCCACCGCCAATCCGCGCGAAAGCCGCTTTGAACTTGCCGCCGCGCTGCTGGGCCGGATGGGGCGCAGCGACGCCGCGCCGCTGCTCGCGGCGATGGCCGAGGAACGGGGTGGTCAGTCGCTGCGTTGGCAGGCGCTCAAGGAAAGCATCAGCCTTGATACGGCCGAGGGCTTTGCTGCCCTGACCCGCATTGCCAGCTGCGCAAGCGACGAGCTTGGTGCCCCAGCTGCTGCGCTGCATGCGCAGCTTGTTGCAACCTATCCCGAATTGGCGGAGCTTGGCTGATGCCGCAGATCATCGATATCGTAGACGCGCGCGTTGCAACGCTTGACGAAGCCGCCGCGGGCATCGCCGCGTCAGGGTTCGATCCTCACGCCGGTGCCAGCTTAGATAACGCCGCCCGCTGGCTCCGCCGGCTGGGCAATAACCAGACTTTCCTGGGCGACATCCTGATTGAACAACTCGCCCAGCGCCACCGCGACGAGGCGGCGGGCAGCGCTTATAGCCCGCAAGTCGTGATGCTGGTCCCGCCAGGCGGCAGCTTTTTCATCCGCGCCAATATCTGGCCCTCTGCCCAAGAGCACATGGTCCGCGCCAGCGGCGAGGCAGCCTTCGCGATCGGATTGCCGCACGATCACAATTTCAGCTTTCTGACGCACAGCTACTTCGGCCCCGGCTATTGGAGTGACTACTACGAGTACGACTTTGCCGAAGTGACCGGCTACCGCGGCGAGCCGGTCCCATCGCTGCGGTTCATCGAATGGGCGCGATTGGAACCGGGCAAGATCATGCTCTACCGCGCCCATGTCGATGTGCATGCCCAGTTTCCTGCCGACAATCTCTCGGTGTCGCTCAACGTGATGCATACCGCCGGCGCGCAGGGCTGGCTTGACCAGTACAAGTTCGACCTTGACCGGCGCGAAATTGCCGCGCGGCTCTCGCCTGCGCCAAGCGCCGCCTTCCTCAAGGTCGCGGTCGGGCTGGGCGGCGAGGAGGCGCTGGACCTGGCCCAACGCTTCGCCCTGCGCCATCCGAGCGACACGATGCGCCTTTCGGCGTGGGAAGCGCTCGCCGGACGCGAGAATGACGTGGCCGCTCGTGATGCCTTGTGGCGCGAGGCGGAAGGCGCAGGCAGCAGGCTGGTGGCGATGGAAGCCAAGGCGCGGCGCGCTGCACTATTGCCGGCCTAGCCAAACCCGCCGGTCAGCGCGTCGATCGCGGCCTGCAGGATCACCGCCGCTGCTGCCGAGTCGATTCGCGCGGCGCGCTTGGCGCGGCTCATGTCTTGCGCGATCAACGCACCTTCGGCGCTCGCGGTCGACCAGCGTTCGTCCCACAGCAGGATCGGCAGGCCGAGCACCGAGAGATTGCGGGCATAGGCCCGGCTCGACTGGCTGCGCGGGCCCTCGCTGCTGTCCATGTTGAGCGGCAAGCCAATCACGACGCCGACAATCTGACGCTCCGCGATCAGTTGTGCCAGCAATGCCTTGTCCGCACCGAACTTGCCGCGCTTCAAGGTCTTGCCGGGCGAGGCGAAGCGCCAGCCCGCGTCACAGAACGCGGTGCCGATGGTCTGGGTGCCAAGGTCGAGCCCGAGCAGCGCGCCGCCTTGCGGCAGCACTTCGCGGAAGGGGTCCGCACGGTCGGCGATCAATGCGCCGTCTGCCATGCCGCCGCCCGTACTGCGAAGTCGCGCTTCAAGTTGGTCCAGTAGAGCGCGTAATCGTAAACGTGATAATTGCCCCCCGGCAGCACAAAGGGGCCCATGTCTGACCCCGCGCCGATCCGCAGCGTGCCATCGGCATTGCAACTCGCGCCAACCAGTCCGGGGGTGACCCGGGCGTGTTCCATCTTGAGATCGGGGACGATGCCGCCAAGGTTGGCCGAAGCAGGAGCGCTGCCGCCGATCCTGCCGGTGAGCGGGTTTGAGCACAAGTAGTGCGGTACGCCGCGCGGCGCGCCGGCGGCATTGGCGAACCGTTCGTAGGCATCGCGCATCATTGCGGTATCGGCATCGTCGGTGAACGAGAGGAAGCTGATAACGCAGCCCGTTTGCGCCGGAGCGGCGCAGGCGGGCAGACCCATCGCGGGCAGATCGCGCGCCGTGTCGACGACCCAACCAATCACGTAAGCCGCGATGATCCGCCGGGCGAGCGGCGTTCCGGCAACTTTTTCCTTGAGTAGCCGCTTGATGATAAAGCTACCCTGGCTGTGTCCGGCGAGCACGATCCCGCGCCCCGGCGGCTGCGCGGCGACAAAGGCGTCGAAGGCATCGGCCACGTCGGCGTAAGCCAGATCGTGCGCCTGCCGCGCCGCCGGGTCGTCCGACAGGAAAGCGCCGAAGGTGGCCTGGCGATAGCGCGGGGCCCAGACTTCGGCCGCCTGCGCAAACACACTGGCGTTCGCGCGGACCGTCACCTCGCCAATCTGGCGGGCCTGTGGATCGTCCAGTGGCGCGTTCCAGTGGGCTTTCTTGAGATAGCTGGTCGGGTGAACAAAGAAGACCGCAACATCCTCCTTGGCGCCCTCAGGCAACATGCCCTCCGGCTGCCACTGAACCGGATCGGGTCCGGTCATGCCGGGCCGCGCGAACCACAGCTTGGGATCGGCGTAAGCGTTGGCTTGCAGCGCCGGTTGCGGTTCGAACCGGGCGGACGGCGTCATAGCAATCCGGGTCATCGTGTCGGGATAGAAGGTCAAGGCCAAGCGGCCGCCGACCACGATCACGATGATGAAGGCAATCAGGTAAAGAAACTTGCGCGCCATTGGGCCGCTACGCGCCTTCCTCGTTGCGCAGCGATTGCCGCTCCAGCGCAACCTTGAGCATGGCGACCAGCGGATCGGCGAGCATCAGGCCCAGAATTCCGAACAGCGTGCCCATGATGAGCTGCATGCCAAGTACCAGCGCCGGGGCAAGATCGGCGGTGCGCTTGGCCACCATCGGCACGATGATGTTGCCGTCGATCGTCTGCACTGCAAGGTAGACCCCCAAGCAATACAGCCCGGTATTGGTGTTTTCGGAAAAGCCCACCATTACCATCAGTAAGCCCGAAATCGGTGCGCCGATGTTGGGAAGGAAGGCAAGCAGCCCGGTGAGCAGGCCAAGCACGCCCGACAGCGGTACACCCCACAACGCGAGCAGCAGCCAGGTTGTTACCCCTTCCACCGACATGCCGAGCAGGCGCCCGGCCAGCAAGCGCCGCAAGGTCTTGCCCATGGCAGCAGCGGTGACTTCAAAGCGGGTCCGCTCGTTGGCGGGCAGCAACCACGCAAAGCCGCGGCGATAGAGATGCGGTTCGGCGGCGATGTAGATGCCGAGCACGATGATCCCGAAAGCGGTGGTCATCCAGCCGATCACCCCGCCGACCGCGCTGGTCACTTCGCCAACTGATCCGGCGGCCTTTTCGACCAGACCTTGCAAAGACTTGCTATTGATGACCGCCCCATGCGCTTGCAGCCAGCCGATGATCTTGAGCGCCTGGGCTTGGATCACTGCGGGAAGCTGCGCGGCCTGCTGGGCCATCGCAGTGCCGGCAAAACCGATCGTCCAGACCAGGAAAACCCCGGCGAAGATCACCACCATCGCAACGCGCCAGCCGCGTCCGATCGGCAAGACCCGGCCCAGCAGCCGCACCCCGCCATCGATCATCGCAGCGAAGACCATGCCGCCAAAGATGATCAGAATTGGTTCGGCGAGATAGACGATCAGCGCAAGGCCTGCGGTAAGGCCGATCCACACCGCCGCACGCTTGGCTTCCTTGACCACTGCAGGATCGTGGATGTCGGTCGGCCCGGCTTGCTCGGTGATCGGCACTTCGGCGTCGGCGGCCGCAACCTGCTCATCCTCAAGTGCGCTGATTTTGCGCAAAGACTTGTCGGCGGCGCGCGACACGGCCTTCGAATTTGAACTAAGCTTGGGGATACGACGGGTCGGCGGCATCACTGTTCCTTTGTCAGGTGAACGGCGCGCAGGCTGGTCCAGGCGCGGCCCGAACGCAAGGCTGGCCACCAGGTCAGCGGATTCCATCCCTGGCTGCCATCGAGCGAGAAGGTTACGAATTCAGCCCGCCCGCCAACATCGGACAACGGCACCGGCCCGCCCAGGCCTTCACGCCAGGTCGGCACCCGGCTGTCCGCCGAGTGATCGCGGTTGTCGCCCATCAGGAAGACATGGCCTGGGGGAACGATCACTTCGGCCATGTTGTTGAACTCGTCGTCTGGCTGATCTTTGATTATCAGATAGGTCGCGCCGCCGGGCAGCACTTCGCGGTATGTCGGCAATTCGAGCACCAAACGTCCCGAAGGCAGCCGCTGCGTGCCAATGTTGAATTCCTGATAACACCACCGCGGCGCGCCGGTTTCGGAGCACATCAGCTTGGGATCGGCATCAAGCTGGACACTGGGTTCGGCCAATTGCGGCACCGGCTGGCCGTTCAGTATGATCTGCCCATTGACCAGCATGATCCGGTCACCCGGAACTGCGATCACGCGCTTGATCAGATCGTCGGTGCGGTTCTTGGGCACCACGATCACAATGTCGCCGCGCCGAGGGGTGCCTTCCAGCACTCGCCACCTGCCGCGCGGCAAAACGTGAAAACTCGCCGAAGCCCAGTTCCAGCCAAACGGGAACTTCGACACCACCAGCCGGTCACCGACCAGCAGGTTGGGCATCATCGAAATTGAGGGGATGTAGAACGGCTTGGCGATGAAGCTGTGGAACGCCAGCACTGCTAGCAGCATCCAGGTCAGGCCGCGCAGTTCGCCCAGCCAGTCGACCTTGTCCTTTTCGGCTGCCGGTACGGCGGGGGCGGCATCGGCTTCGGCCATAGGCGCCGGTTCGGGCTGATCGGCAGGTTCGGGTGCGTCGGTCAAAGTTTGCGGGCCTCTATAACCACGAAGGCCTGCGCCCAGGGGTGGTCGTCGGTCAGGGTGAGATGGATCACCGCCTCATGCCCTGCGGGGGTGATCGCGGTAAGACGGGAAGCGGCTCCGCCAGTTAGTGCGAGTGTCGGCGCGCCGCTCGGGGCATTGATTACGCCGATGTCCCGCATAAACACCCCGGCCTTGAACCCGGTTCCCACCGCCTTGGAAAAAGCCTCCTTCGCGGCAAAGCGCTTGGCCAGAGTGCCAGCCTTGGTGAACGGACGCCGCGCGGCCTTGGCGCGCTCGACTTCGGTGAAGACGCGCTGCTCGAAGCGTTCGCCGAAGCGGTCGAGCGAATTAGCGATCCGCTCGATGTTGCAGAGGTCGGAGCCGATCGAGAGGATCATCGCGCCGCGTCCATCAGTTCGCGCATCCGCAGCACTGCAGGCTCGAGCCCGGTAAAGATCGCCTCGCCGATCAGGTAATGCCCGATGTTGAGTTCGGCCAATTGCGGGATCGCGGCGACGGGCTGGACGTTATCGTAGGTCAGTCCGTGGCCGGCGTGGGGTTCGATCCCGTTCTTGGCGGCGAGCGCGGCCATGTCGGACAGGCGGCGCAGCTCGATTGCAACCTGCTCGCCCTCGGCGTGGGCATATTCGCCGGTGTGCAGCTCCACCACTGGCGCGCGCAGCTTCATCGCGGCTTCGATCTGGCGCTCCTCAGGAGCGATGAACAGGCTGACGCGGATCCCCGCATCGCTCAACCGCGCCACAATGGGAGCGAGCCGGTTGTGCTGACCGGCGGCGTCGAGCCCGCCTTCGGTGGTCCGCTCCTCGCGCCGTTCGGGAACGATGCAGGCGGCGTGCGGCCGGTGGCGCAGTGCGAACTCGAGCATTTCGTCGGTCGCCGCCATCTCGAAGTTGAGCGGCAGGTCGGTCGCCGCCTGGATTCGCGCGATGTCCTCGTCACGGATGTGGCGGCGGTCTTCGCGCAAGTGCGCGGTAATCCCGTCGCCGCCGCAGAGCGCGACGATCTGTGCGGCACGGACCGGATCGGGATGATCGCCGCCGCGCGCGTTGCGGATTGTCGCAACGTGATCGATGTTTACACCAAGGCGCAGCCGCTGGATCACTATTTGGCCCGGCTGCCCGGCTTGACCGCTTCGCTCGCCGCGAGCTCAGGGGGCAGCTCATCGGGCGCGTAGGTCGGAAAGTTGATCGCGATCAACGGGAAGAACGGCACGCCCAGGTCCACCGCTCCGGCCGAGCGATCGACCAGCGCGGCCGCGGCGATCACCTCGCCGCCAGCCTCTTCGATGCAGCGAATCGCCTCGCGGCTGGAGAGCCCGGTAGTGACCACGTCTTCGACCATCAGCACCTTGTCGCCGGGTTCTAGCGTGAAGCCGCGGCGCAGTTCGAAGGTGCCGTCGGGCCGCTCGACGAACATCGCGTCTGTTCCCAGCGCGCGGCCCATCTCGTGCCCGATGATCACGCCGCCCATCGCCGGGGCTACAACCTTGTTGATATCCTTGCGCAGCTCGCGCGGGATCTTCGCCGCCAGCGCAGAGGCCAGCCGTCCAGCGCGCTGCGGATCCATCAACACGCGGGCGCATTGCAGGTAATGCGCGCTGTGGCGGCCCGACGAGAGCAGAAAATGGCCTTCCAGCAAGGCTTTGCTGGCGCGGAACTCGGCCAGCACTTCATCATCGTGCATCGCGGTCAAACGTCCTTCACCTGAATTGCCTGGTGCAAAGTATGCCCATTGGGGAACCTTGCAAAAAATCCCCCTAGAGGTGCTTGAGGTGCCCGTAAAGCGCGCGTATAGGCCCCCCTGAAATTGACAACTCCCAAGGGGGCAGGGGAGGCATTTATGGCTTCGGCTCGCCCTGACTAGCGAAAGCAAGAGGAACGATGATAATCGGCCACACCGTCCGCGAAGCGGGTCACGCGATCAAGGCTTTGGCGCTTGGTCTGGCGCTGCTGGCAGCCCCCGGTGCGGCACTCGCCGCCCCGGCCGCAGCTGCTGCTCCGACTGCCGCCGCTTCTTCGGCTCCGGCCAATGACAATGCCAAGGCCGCCGCACCTGCTGCCCCGGCCAACCTTGCCGTCGCCGCTACGCCGACCGCCCCGGCGATCGATCCCAACAATCCGCACTTCAAGGTCGCCCCCGGCGGTTACACGCCGCTGCCGGCGGTGCAGGGCGTCGGCATGCCGATCCCCGGCGCACTCAATGTGCAAGACCAATATTCGCCGATCGGCCACCGTGCCAAGGCGATGCACGACTGGCTGATCTGGGTAATGGTCGGCATCACCGCTTTCGTTCTGGCGCTGCTGCTGATTGTGATCGTGAAGTTCAACAAGCGCGCCAACCCGGTACCGTCGAAGACCGCGCACAACACCCTGCTCGAAGTAATCTGGACGGGCGTGCCGATCCTGATCCTGGTCGCCATCGCCGTGCCCTCGGTCGGGCTGTTGCGCGCCCAGTTCAAGCCCGCGCCCAAGGACGCACTGACCATCAAGGCGGTCGGCAACCAGTGGTACTGGACTTATGAATACCCCGACAACGGCAAGATCGAGGTGATCTCGAACATGCTCAAGGAACCGGGCGAAACCCAGCCGGGTGAGAAGCCGCGCACCGACACCGACGGTCCGCAACACCTCGCAGTCGATAACCGCATGGTCGTGCCGGTGGGCGAAGACATCCGCCTGCAGACCACTGGTGCCGACGTGATCCACGCCTTTGCGGTACCGTCGCTGTGGTTCAAGCTCGACGCGGTCCCCGGCCGGCTCAACGAAAAGGTTCTGCGGGTCGAAAAACCGGGCGTCTACTTCGGCCAGTGCTCGGAACTGTGCGGGGTCAAGCACGGCTACATGCCGATCGTGGTCGAAGCGCTGCCGCGCGACAAGTTCAATGCCTGGGTTATCGCTCAGGGCGGCACAATCGACGGTGCGCCTGCCGCGCCGGCGGCTGCCGCTCCTGCGCCTGCTCCCACCACTGCCGCTCCGGCCGCCGCCAAGCCGGCCGCCTGAGCTCAACTGAATTCAAGGACAGAGGTTAACCCATGGCCACCACCGCCGACACCTTCCAGGCACACGCCGAAGAGCACGGGCATCATGATCACAAGCCGGGCTTCTTCGCCCGCTGGTTCATGTCGACCAACCACAAGGACATCGGCACGCTGTACCTCGTCTTCGCGATCTTCGCGGGGATTATCGGTGGGGCAATCTCGGGTCTGATGCGGCTCGAACTGGCGCATCCGGGAATCCAGTACCTCGGTTCGATCGCCTCGTTCCTGGGTGAAAAGAACCCCAGCTTCGATACCCAGCTGCACCTGTGGAACGTGCTGATCACCGCGCACGGCCTGATCATGGTGTTCTTCATGGTCATGCCGGCGTTGATCGGTGGGTTCGGCAACTGGTTCGTGCCGCTGATGATCGGCGCGCCCGACATGGCCTTCCCGCGGATGAACAACATCTCGTTCTGGATGACGGTCGCGGGCTTCTGCAGCCTGATGATTTCGGCCTTCGTGCCAGGTGATGCAACCGGCAACGGCGCCGGGATCGGCTGGACCGCCTATGCCCCGCTGTCGACTTACGGCGCGGTCGGACCGGCCACCGACTTTGCGATTTTCTCGCTCCACCTGGCCGGTGCCGCCTCGATCATGGGCGCGATCAACTTCATCACCACCATCTTCAACATGCGCGCGCCGGGCATGACCCTGCACAAAATGCCACTGTTTGTGTGGTCGGTGCTGGTCACCGCCTTCCTGCTGCTGCTGGCGCTGCCAGTGCTGGCCGCGGCGATCACCATGCTGATCACCGACCGCAACTTCGGCACCACCTTCTTTGACTACAAGGGCGGCGGCGATCCGGTGCTGTTCCAGCACCTGTTCTGGTTCTTCGGCCATCCCGAAGTCTACATCATGATCCTGCCGGGCTTCGGCATTGTCAGCCAGATCATCTCGACCTTCTCGAAGAAGCCGGTGTTCGGTTATCTCGGCATGGCTTACGCGATGGTCGCGATTGGCGTGGTCGGCTTCGTCGTGTGGGCGCACCATATGTACACCACCGGCATGAGCCTCGACACCAAGATGTACTTCACCCTCGCGACGATGGTGATCGCGGTGCCGACCGGCATCAAAATCTTCAGCTGGATCGCGACGATGTGGGGCGGTTCGATCGAATTCAAGAGCCCGATGGTCTGGGCGCTGGGCTTCATCTTCCTGTTCACTGTCGGCGGCGTGACCGGGGTGTACCTCGCCAACGGCGGGATCGATGACGTGGTGCAGGACACCTACTTCGTGGTTGCGCACTTCCACTACGTGCTCAGCCTCGGCGCGGTGACCTCGCTGTTCGCGGGCTTCTATTACTGGTTCCCCAAGATGAGCGGCAAGATGCATTCCGAATTCCTGGCGCACCTGCACTTTTGGGTGTTTTTCGTCGGCGTGAATGTGATCTTCTTCCCGCAGCACTTCCTCGGCTGGCAGGGCATGCCGCGCCGCTATCCGGACTATGCCCCGGCGTTCGAACACTGGAACACGGTCTCGTCGTACGGCTACGTTATTATGGCGAGCTCGATGGCGATCTTCTTCATCAACGTCTTCTGGTCGCTCGCAGCCGGTAAACCGGCTCCGGCGAACTACTGGGGCGAAGGCGCAACGACGCTCGAATGGACACTGTCGAGCCCGCCGCCGTTCCACCAGTTCGAGACGCTGCCGATCATCGAGGACGCGCCGCATCATTGATTTGCCAGTGGCAATGGTGAAATGAGAAAAGTCCCGGTCCCGGTGGCCGGGACTTTTCGTTTGTGGAGCAGATGCGATGACCGACCAGCGTTCGATTTTCATTACCGGCGCGGCTTCCGGGATCGGCCGGGCTGCGGCGGTGCTGTTCGCTGACCGCGGCTGGCTGGTTGGTGCGGCCGATCGCGATCAGGCTGGACTTGCGGCATTGGCGGCAACCTCGTCAGCGATCGTGCCTATCACCCTCGATGTCGCGAACCGCGATGAAGTCGTCGAAGCCTTTGCGCAATTTGGCGAGCGAACCGGCGGCCGGCTCGATTGTCTGCTCAGCAACGCCGGGATCGACGCCAAGGGGCCATTCGCCGACATGGCGTGGGACCGGGTGCGCCAGGTGGTCGAGGTCAACCTGCTCGGCGCGATGAGCGTCATTCATGCGGCGCTGCCAATGCTGGGGGCGACGCCGGGTTCGCTGTGCCTGTCGACCGCGTCGGGCTCGGCGATCTTCGGAGTCGGCGGGATGGCGACTTATTCGGCGACCAAGCACGGTGTGCGCGGGTTGACCGAGGCGCTGTCGGTCGAGCTCGCCGGCAGCGGCGTTCGCGCAGCCGATCTGCTTCCCGGAATTATCGACACCGGCATGCTTACCGCGGCCGACAAGGCTGCGCTGCCCACCGAGGGCATGTGGCGGGTAATGCCAGCCGAGGCGGTGGCCGAGGCCGCGTGGGAGGCTTACCACGGCGACAAGGTGCACTGGTTCATCCCGCCCGAACTGGCCGAACTCGACCGCCAATCGACCGCTGCGCCCGAAGCGGTGCGTGATGCGCTGATCGCGCGCGCGCGGATTTAGAAGGACTACCGATGTCCACCTTCCGCATGATCGACACTGGCGAAGTCACCTTGCGCTGCGCTGTCGAGGGGCGCGGGCCGCTGGTTATTCTGGTCCACGGCTTTCCCGAAAGCTGGTATTCGTGGCGGCACCAATTGGGCCCGATTGCAGATGCCGGGTTCACCGCCTGCGCAATCGACGTGCGCGGATACGGCGGGTCGGACAAGCCCGATGGCGTTGCGGCCTATGCGATGGAGCGGATCGTCGGCGATTTGGTCGGCCTGCGCAATGCCCTGTCGCCCGGCGAAAAGGCGATCCTGATCGGACACGATTGGGGCGCACCGATCGTGTGGAATTCAGCTTTCACCAATCCGCAGCATTTTCGCGCGGTGGCGGGCCTGTCGGTGCCGTTCAGCGGTGCGCCCCAGCGTCCGTTTACTGAGGTGTTCCGCGAGCATTTCACGTCGCAAGGGCGCTTTTTCTACCAGGAATATTTCCAGGAGCCCGGCGTGGCTGAAGCCGAAGCCGAAGCGGACCCGCGCGATTTCGTTGCGCGGATGATGTATTCGATCTCGGGCGATGTGGAGCCGGGGGACTATTGGTCCAAACCGGCGGGCGCGACTTTCCTCGAAGGCCTGCCCGATCCGCAGCCGGTAGCTTGGCTGAGCGAAGCCAATCTCGATTATTATGAAGCCGAGTTCAGGCAATCGGGCTTTTCCGGACCGCTGGGCCGCTACCGCAACCACGAGGCTGATTTCGATTGGCTGCGCGCGTGGCAAGGCAAGCGGATCGAGCAGCCGAGCCTGTTCATCGGCGGCACCCGCGATCCTGCAACCACGCTGTTCGGCGCGGTGGAAGACCCGGTCGCAATGATGCGGCTGTTCGCCCCCAAGGTCGAAGGCCACATCCTGCGCGGAGTTGGCCACTGGACCCAGCAGGAACGTCCCGCAGAAGTGAACACGCTGCTGATTGATTGGCTGCGGCGGTTGTAACTGGCAATTATTGGACGGATCGACGCCGCCACGCGAACGCCACCGCAGCAAACAGGAGTGCGACAATCACGTTTACGACTGAATGGACTTCGCGCTCGAGATGAATTTTGAAGAGCGGATTATAGAGTATGGCGACTAGACCGAAGACTGCCATCGGGACAGTCCAACTCCGGGCGTGACATGCCACCGCCGCCCAAACCGCCGCTCCGCAAACGACGATCCGTAGCAGTTGATAATAGCCGTAGGGCAGGTCGGCCAAGGCCGCGACATTGGCTGCGGCAACCGCGAGAAGAAGCCAAAGCGGCGGAGTTGTGTCAGTATCCAAGGGCTCGCCTCTGCCGTATCGCGAGCAAACTGCCTATGAGTTGAGTGATAATTCCCAAGACCATAAACGGCAAGAACCAAGCCAACAGATCTTTAGGATCTGTCTGGTTTGGCTCGCTGTATGCGTGAAACATCATTGCCATCGTACCGAACTGAATGAACAACAAAGTCGTTGTCGATTTGGTCTCACCGCTTTGCCTGTCTTTGTTTGCCAAAAAGGACCACGGACCCGTGGCGGTCGAATATCCCCACAGTAGATGGAAAAAGTCGCCGTCACTCCCTTTTACCATAGCGGCAAAGACTGTGACGCACGTTGCCGCAATCACGACGTATGTCCAAATGAGGCTCGGTATCGCCCCCAGCAAGGCTATTGTCGTGTTGTCGCGATTGCCTGCCCAAATCACGAGAGGCATGAATATCAAGCTCGGTAACATCAAGATTGATACGATGAAGCCGCCAGTGAAGGCATAGGCAAGGCCGACGAAGAATCTTGTCCAATCACCTTGCACGATAAGACCGATGCCCCCAACAATTCCTCCAAGGAAGTTGAGCAACATAATTGGCAGCGCAAACAGCAGTCCAATTGCTTCCATCAGTAATAACCCCGTCAATTCCTGTTAAGCTGCCATAGATTCATTGGTTGCGCTACACCGGCTTGAGCATGGCTAAATGATCAGGAAGTTTGGGGGTAAACGGGCTTCCGCCTGACAGCCGACGGGCCTATAGGCCGCGCGAGACTCATGAGCACTGCACCCACCCCCTCGCTGCCCCTGCCCGCTGACTGGCGCGATTTCTGGTCGTTGACCAAGCCGCGGGTGATGAGCCTGGTGATTTTTACCGGCCTGTGCGGGCTGCTAGCCGCGCCGGAGCCTGTCAATCCGGTAATCGGCTTTGTCGCGATCCTGTGCATCGCAGTGGGTGCAGGCGGATCAGCCGCGCTCAACATGTGGTGGGAAGCCGATCTTGACGCCAAGATGAAGCGCACTGCGAACCGGGCGCTGCCCGCAGGCCGCATGGACCGCACCGTGGCGCGCGATTTCGGGATTGCGCTGGCGGTCGGCTCGGTTCTGGTGATGGGGCTGGGTGTCGGTCTGCTAGCTGCAGCGGTGCTGGCCTTCTCGATCTTCTATTACGCGGTGATCTA
>JANXUP010000115.1 GCA_025356175.1 Sphingomonadaceae bacterium
GTGATCCACACCGGGGGCTGCTGGCCCGCACCGGCTGCGGCGGAAAGAAGGGGAAGGATGGCACTGGTCATGGCTTGCTCTTGGCACCTGTCATACGCGCGCCCGCAGGCAGCGGGCGGAACTGCGCGCGCCTAGCAGCTAAGCCGTGACGTTGCAACGCGCCGCCCCCTGGACGCAGGGCCCATTTGGCACCTGATCGCGCGCCTTCAAGGGCTTGCCGCAACAATGTGCGCCTGCGCTTGCCACACGGCGCAGCCCTGCCTATAGGCGCGGTCCCTGTGCGGCAGCATCGGCTGCAGGCACAAAACCGGTCGGGACGTAGCGCAGCCTGGTAGCGCATCACACTGGGGGTGTGGGGGTCGGAGGTTCGAATCCTCTCGTCCCGACCATTTTTTGCACGATCGCGGCTTGTCAGGCGTCGGCGGGTTGCCGCTGCTGCAGAGGATGCGCCTTTCCTACTGGCTGGAGATCGGCGATTAAGCTCAAACGGCTTCGGCTGAAAGCGGCAGGACGGCAAAAGTCACACTAGATTTATGGCTTCTTATTTTAAAACAATGGCTTGTAGCCAGGCGAAGGTGTGTTTCGCATACTGATATGCGTCCGGCCGGTTCGAGAGTGCCGATTAAGAAGTTGGAATCATTTTCCTACAAGTGCCAATTTGGTTATCTGGATTGCTTCTTTTAAACCAAAGGAGCGCTCCAAATGGCACTACTCGATGCCTTGATCGGACCGGTTGTTTCGATCATCGACAAAATCATCCCCGACAAGGCCCAGCGCGACAAGGCCAAGCTCGAACTGCTGCAATTGCAGGGTTCTCAGGACCTTGCCGAAATCAATTCGCGCCTCTCCGCGATCGTCGCCGAAGCCAATTCGCGCGATCCCTGGACCAGCCGCGCGCGGCCCAGCTTCCTCTACGTTATGTACATCCTGCTGCTGACAGCGCTGCCGATGGGCGTGCTCGCGATGTTCAGTCCGGGGCGCGCGGCGGCCATTGCGGCGGGCATGAACGCCTACCTGTCGGGCCTGCCCGAGCCGCTGTATGCGCTGTTTGGCACTGGTTACCTCGGCTACACTGCTGCACGCCAGTGGGGCAAGATCGCCGGATCGGACCAGTAGACCCACACCGGGTTCACGAAAATGCCGCTGTTGGTTAGTTTCAGGTAATCATTTGCCCGTATAAGCTGACCGCAGCGGTACTTTCGTATCTGTGTCCCGGGAGTTCTACGTGTCCTTTGCCCTACCCACCAAGCTTGCCCCCAAGGCTGCACTTGTGGCCATTCTGCTAGCGCCGGCACTGCTTGGCGGCTGTTCCAGCCGTGATACGCAGATGGCCGAACAGGTCTCAGCCGCCAACGCAGCCGCCATGCGCGCCGAACAGGCCGCCCAGCGCGCCGAGCACGCCGCAGCGAACGCCCAACGCGCTCAGCCCAGCGCTCCGGTTGAAGCCGAGGTCGATCCCAACCAGGATCAGAACGCGCCAGTCCAGCCAAAGGCGGCACAAGCCCATCCCGATGCCAATTCGCAAACTATTGAAGGCTGACAGCGCCGCGACTTGAACGCAGGCTCCAGACGGCTATGGGCTGGTCCTTCCAGCAATAGTCCGGAGCTTACCTGTGGCCGAGCGCACCGTCCTGGTCCTCAACGGACCCAACCTCAATCTCCTCGGCACGCGCGAGCCGGAAATCTACGGTCACGACACGCTCGATGATATCAACGCGCGGTTGATCGCGCGCGGAGCAGAACTGGGCCTTGTGGTCGAATGCCGCCAGACCAACCATGAAGGCGTGCTGGTCGATTGGCTGCATGAGGCTCGCGCGCGCGGCGTTCACACAGTCCTGCTCAACGCCGGGGCCTATACCCACACGTCGATCGCGCTGCTCGACGCGATCAGGGCCATCGAATTGCCGGTGATCGAGGTCCACTTGTCAGACCCCGAAACGCGCGAACTGTTCCGCCATCTGTCCTATGTCGGAATGGCCGCCGTGGCCTGTGTCAAAGGTCTCGGTGCGCAAAGCTACATCGTCGCGCTGGAGCAGGCAGCGGCGCTTTAGACTTGCCCTCGCCTGCCCGCCGCCGCATAGGCATGACCCCTGTTTCAGATAAGAGGTTCGCATGAGCGAGACAAAGGGCGCTGCCCAAAGAGGCGGCACGAGCGGCGGCATGAACATCGACAGCAAGCTGGTGCGCGAACTCGCCGAGCTGCTGAATGAGACCGGCTTGACCGAGATCGAAGTCGAGGACGGTGACCGCAAGATCAAGGTCGCACGCCACGCCGCAGCGGTGCACATGATGGGCGCCGCACCTGCCGCGACAACCGCAGTTGCACCGGGTGCTTCGCCCGCCGTGCCGCTTGCCGCCACGGCGCCCGAACCGGCAGCGGTCGATGCGAACGCGCTGAAATCCCCCATGGTCGGAACTTGCTATCTCTCGGCTGAACCCGGCAGCGCTCCGTTTGTGAGCGTGGGCCAGCAGGTCAAGGTCGGCGATACGCTGGTTATCATCGAGGCGATGAAGGTGATGAACCCGATCACCGCCGACAAGGCCGGGACGGTCAAGGCGATACTCGTCGAAAACGCGCAGCCGGTCGAATTCGACCAGCCGCTGGTCGTCATTTCCTAAGCATGGGCATTTCCCGGATATTGATCGCCAACCGCGGCGAAATCGCGCTGCGCATCCACCGCGCCGCGCATGAAATGGGGATCGAGACGGTCGCGGTTCACTCCACCGCCGATGCGGACGCGATGCATGTGCGGCTGGCCGATCACGCGGTCTGCATCGGGCCGCCGGCCGCCAAGGATAGCTACCTCAACATGGCCGCGATCATCTCTGCGGCGGAGATTTCGCACGCCGACGCGATCCACCCGGGTTACGGCTTCCTGTCTGAAAACGCGCAGTTTGCCGACATTGTCGAGGCGCACGGGCTGATCTGGATCGGGCCCAAGCCCGAACACATCCGCACCATGGGTGACAAGATCGAAGCCAAGCGCACTGCCGGTGCCCTGGGTCTGCCGCTGGTCCCCGGATCGGACGGCGCGGTCAGCGAAATCGGCGAAGCCAAGCGCATCGCCGAGCAGGCCGGCTACCCGGTGATCATCAAGGCGGCATCGGGCGGTGGCGGCCGGGGCATGAAGGTCTGCAATGGCCCAGACGAGCTCGAGACGCTGATTGCCCAGGCCGGAAGCGAGGCCAAGGCCGCGTTCGGCGACGCCACGGTATATATCGAGAAATACCTCGGCAATCCGCGCCACATCGAATTTCAGGTGTTCGGCGACGGCAACGGCACCGCGATCCATCTGGGTGAGCGCGATTGCTCGCTGCAGCGCCGCCACCAGAAGGTGCTCGAAGAAGCGCCCTCGCCGGTCATCACGCCCGAAGAACGGGGCCGCATGGGCGGGATCGTCGCCAAGGCGATGGCCGACATGGCCTATCGCGGCGCGGGCACGATCGAATTCCTGTGGGAAAACGGCGAGTTCTATTTCATCGAAATGAACACCCGGCTGCAGGTCGAACACCCGGTCACCGAAGCGATCACCGGGGTCGACCTGGTCCGCGAGCAGATCCGCATTGCCGACGGCAAGCCGCTGTCGGTCAAACAGGAAGACGTCGAGTTCAACGGCCACGCGATCGAATGCCGGATCAACGCCGAAGACCCGTGGAACTTCACCCCCTCACCAGGGCTGGTGACCAGCTACCACGCCGCCGGCGGCATGAACGTGCGGGTCGATAGCGGGCTCTACGCCGGGTACAAAATCCCGCCATACTACGACTCGATGATCGCCAAACTGATCGTCAAGGGCCGCACCCGCGAAGGCTGCATCATGCGCCTGAAGCGCGCGCTCGAGGAAATGGTGATCGGCGGGGTGAACACGAGCATCCCGCTGCATCAGGCGCTGATGAAGGACCCCGATTTCATCAACGGGGACTATACGATCAAGTGGCTGGAGGAGTGGCTGGCGAAGCGGGCGGGTTGAGGCAGGAAGATCCTCTTCTTTTTTGCGAAGCACAAAAGGGCAGGTGGCAGCCCGCAGGGCGTGACGGAGGGGTTCTTTCTTCCCCTACTCCAACGGCACCCCAGGCATCTGCTTCGCCGTGCGGATCGTCAAACTGGTCTTCACACTCGCCACATTGGGCGCGGGCGTGAGCTTCGAAGTCAGGAACTCCTGAAAGCTCTGCAGGTCCTTGCTGACGATCTTGAGAATGAAATCGATCTCGCCGTTGAGCATGTGGCATTCGCGCACTTCGGGAAGGTCTTTCATTGCGTCTTCGAACTGGCGCAGCGCTTCTTCGGCCTGGCTCTTCAGGCTAACCATCGCGAAGACGGTTATGGCAAAGCCCAGTTTCGACGAATCGAGATCAGCGTGGTAGCCCCGGATGACCCCCAGTTCCTCAAGCGCGCGGACCCGGCGCAGGCAAGGCGGCGCGGTCAGGCCGACGCGCTGGGCGAGCTCGACGTTGGTCACCCGCCCTTCATTCTGGAGCTCCGATAACAAGCGCCGATCGATCGAATCGAGATTGGCCATCCATCCACCCTTTCATGCCGCGCGGCGCAGCAGAACGCCTGTCTTGGGCAACAATTGCTATTATGCCTAGCCTTGTGAGCTAATTTTATTGTTTATGCTCGCAACTGTCCCGCTTTGCAACGCACCACTCGCGCACCGTTTGTGCTGGGGACAAGTCTGCTACCCCGCCTCGCGCGCACCCTGCCTGAGAGTTTAAAAGCCTAGATGCATTTCGATGACCGCCTTGCCACAGTGCTGCGCACGCGCGCGGACGGAGCGGGGCTGCGCCGGATCCAGATGCGCCAGTTGCTCGATCTGCTGGGCACGATGCCTTCCGAGGTGCGCGGCGACCAGATCGACGCCGCCTATGCAAGGCTGGGCGAGATCGGGAGCCAGATTCCCTCGGCTGAACGCACCTCGATGCTGGGCGATCCCGCGCTGCGATTGCGCTCGCCGCGGCTTGTCGCCGCGCTTGCCGAGAGCGATCCGGCCGTGGCGCAAGCCGCGCTCGGCCGGGCGCAATTGAATGCCGAACAGTGGTTTGACCTGATCCCCGCCCTGTCACCGGGAACGCGCACGGCGCTGCGCCAGCGCGGCGACTTGCCGCCAGAAGTTACCACCTTGCTCGGCCGCCTTGGCATTCTCGATCGCGGGCTTCCACCGGCGGCAAATTCGGCGGCCCGGGCAACGCCGCTCAACACCGCCAATGACGATCAGGCTGAAACGGACCCAACCGCGAGCGAGGGCATCGGCGCGATCGTGCGCCGGATCGAAGCCTACCGCCGCGCCAAGGCAGTGATCGAGCGGCCGCTCCCGGGCGATTCGCCCCGGCTGCCGCTGGGCGAGGACCACGTCCTCAGCGTGCCGGCCGAAGTGCGCGCCGCCGATTTTGCCAGCGACGCACAGCTCCGGATCGTCTGGTGCGACGCCGGGGTCGCGCCAATGCTGGTCGGCATGCAGCTTAAGCGCGGCGAGGCGATCGAAGTGTTGCTGCGCCAGCGCCAGCCGATCACCGCACAGCGGCTGGAACTGTCCGGCGCGCCCGCCATTTCGGGCGCGTGGCAGATCGACGCCGTGCCGTGGTTCGATCCCCTGACCGGGCGCTTTATCGGTTATCGCGGGCGGCTGCGGCGACCGGCCCCGGCTTCGCCAGCTCCCACGCCGCCTGTGCCCAACGCGCCGATTGTCGACAGCGCGTCCGATCGCATGCGGCAGATGCTGCACGAATTGCGCACGCCGGTGAACGCAATTCAGGGCTTTGCCGAGGTAATCCAGCAGCAGTTGTTCGGCCCTACCCCGCACGAATATCGCGCGCTTGCAGCGTCGATCGTGGGAGATGCCGCGCGCATGCTGTCGGCCTTCGAGGAACTTGATCGGCTGGCCAGGCTTGAAAGCGGGTCGCTGGAGCTCGATGGAGGCGAAAGCGATCTTGCCCGGCTGGTCGAAACCACAGTCACGCAGCTCGGTACGCATACCCGCAAGCGCAACAGCGGCTTCAACTTGCGCCAGGATGAATCCGCGCTGCCGGTTGCGCTTGGCCAGCTTGAGCTGGAGCGGATCGTGTGGCGCCTGCTGGCAACGCTGGCCGGGACCAGCGCGCCAGGTGAGCAGCTCAAGCTCCGCTCGCGCGCCAAGCACGGCATGGCTCGGCTCGATCTGGCGCTGCCCGGATCGCTCGCTGCCATCCCGGATGGCGCCTTGTTCGAGACCGGGGTTGGCGCGGTGCCGCAAATCGTTTCGGCCGGCGTGTTTGGCGTTGGCTTCGCCTTGCGGCTGGCCCGCGCCGAGGCGCAGGCGGCCGGCGGCGACTTGGTCCGCAAGGGAGACAGGCTCAAGTTAACCCTGCCGGGGTTGACCGGCTCGCCCGGCGGCCATAGTCACGGCACCGATGTCGCGTCACATTCCGCATGACGGATTGAAGGGTTTCAAAGTGGCAGAGACGCGGATCACCGACCTGCCCAACCCGCCCGATTTCGTGCGCTTCAAGCCAGGCTTCGGGCGGCGCTTCCTGCTCACTATCGATACCGAGGAAGAGTTCGACTGGGCCAAACCGCTCACCCGCGAGGAGCACACCGTGCTGACCGTGGCGCGGCTCGCCAAATTCCAGGAATTCTGTGAAGGCCAGGGCGTCGTCCCGGTCTATCTGGTCGACTATCCGATTGCCACATCGCGCGCTGCTGCCGACATCCTGCGGCCGGCCATCGCGGCAGGCAAGGCCGAGATCGGGGTGCAGCTGCATCCGTGGGTAAGCCCGCCGCACGACGAAGAGGTCAACCAGCACAACAGCTTCGCGGGGAACCTCCCGGCGAGCCTTGAGCTCGCCAAGTTCAGGAACCTGCGCAATGCCATTGCCGAAAATTTCGGGGCAGCGCCGCTGATCTACCGCGCCGGGCGCTATGGCGTCGGACCCAATACTGCGGGGATCCTCTCAAGCGGCGGGATCGGGATCGACAGTTCGGTGCGATCGTGCTTCGACTATTCATCACAAGGTGGCCCGAATTTCCGCGAGTTTCCGGTGCGGCCCTACTGGCTTGACCGTGCCCACGGGCTGATGGAGCTGCCGCTGACCACGGTCTATTGGGGCCTGCTGCGCCAGATCGGTACCTGGCTGTATCCGCAAATGTGGCGCGTACCGCGGCTGCGCGGACTGCTCGCGCACATCGGCCTGCTCGAACGCATCCCGCTGACGCCTGAAGGCGTAACCATCGCAGAAGCGATCCGCGGCATCGATATTGCGATCGACCAGGACCTACCGGTGCTGGTGCTGTCGTTTCACAGTCCCTCGCTGGCCCCCGGCTATACGCCCTATGTGCGCAGTGAGGATGACCTTGATGCGCTGTATGACTGGTGGCGGCAGGTCTTTGCCTATCTCGGCCAGCGCAATGTCAAGCCAACGACGGTGAGTGAACTGATCGACGCCGCGACGCTTGCCTAACCCATCCGGCCAAGCTAACGCGCGCCATCGCTTCGCTGATGGGCCTGTAGCTCAGTTGGTTAGAGCCGGCCGCTCATAACGGCTTGGTCGCGGGTTCGAGTCCTGCCGGGCCCACCACGGCGAAAGTGATACCCCAGGTCGGGGAGTGGCGCAGCCCGGTAGCGCGCTTGCTTTGGGAGCAAGATGTCGCAGGTTCGAATCCTGTCTCCCCGACCAACTCTCCTAAACCGCAGAAACCCGTTGTTTACGACTGCCCCCTTGTAGCAAGCCATGTAGCAACTGGTGTAGCGCAAAAAACTTCCCCTCACTCTCTCTTGCAGGGTAATCGCAGAGCACCTTGGGGTCACCATTTGTCATGCCATCTACGAAGAAGCTCACAAAATATCATAGTAGCCAGTTCAAAGGCCCCAGACGCGCAAAACCGAAGGTCCGGCACTTGAATCAAGGCATCCGAGACAGAATCACAAACGAAAAAGAGTTGCTGGAGCGGCTGGTTCGCGATGCCGATGCCCGCCGGTCACTGTTGCGTGCGATCGGGAAGCCAGCCCCACTCGCAGTATGGACTGATTTTGACCAGCACTGCTTGGACATAACCGAGGTAAATCTCAATCAGCTACCAAAGTGGGAAGACATCGGCGAGTTCCTGAAACTGCACCTGCTGTTCCAGGTCGCCCTGGAGTTTGGTGGTTACTCGTTCACGGTCCGGGTGCGCCCTGACCTGGAAGCAAAGTGGGATGCCGAGGGCAAGGACCCAATGGACCGCATCAAGCGTGCGACGAGGAAGGCTCTTGAGGAACAGGGTCTCAAGAGTCTCGAATACGCGTTTGTCTTGGAGGCACACACACGGCGCGGGGGAAGTCGGACTCCGCTTCACCTCCATGGCTTCTTCATTACAGACGACCCTCTCGATTCGTCGAGGTTTACGGTCGCGATGGAGAAGGCAATCGCAGCTCACACCATGGGCCGCGCAGCGGCTGGTATTAAGCCAAAGTCAGGTCGGGCAGTGAAGTCCGAACCATCCTATGACAAGATCGATGGCAGCCCTCACGGCCGCGGACGTTGGGCTTCCTATATCGCCAAGAATGCAACTCGTTGGCGAGCCGGTCTCAATCGCCGCATTTACATTTCGCAACCGGCAACGCAGGCTGCGCGTGAGTTCTGGGCGCTGATCCGCGAAGACCCGATTGCATGACCACTCACCTCTGGGACGCTCACAAGCCTTAAAGGTCCAGATTGTGCTCCGGGCCTGTGCGCTCGGGAAACCTTGCATGGATTCACCTTACCGTTTTAATGCAAGGTTTTGCCATCAAGCTGCATACCTGCCATCCTCAAGGCGGCGTGCCATTCCTAGCCGTTGAATTGCTTCACTGGCACACGCAGCGCTGGAGCGAACTCTCCCTTATCCATGGCCCGCCACAGAGCCGACAGCGAATGGTGAAGGTGCTGTGGATTGCTTTCGTGTTCACGCAGAAAGGTGACGAAGCTGTCCTTGGGCAGCAGCACCCCGGTATCCTCGGCGAACATCGTGAACAGAATGCGCATGAGGAACCCGCTGACACTCTCGGCATTGTATCCGCGCCCTTCCAAGCGCCGCGACACGGTAGCAAGTAGATCGGCAACTTCGCGTGTGATCTTGGCTGACTTGATTGCGGGGTCGAGGGCTTTCGGGTCGTTCCAAACGGCGCGCAGACGGTCGCGAACCGCTTCGTCCTGAAGATCTTCCAGCATG
>JANXUP010000141.1 GCA_025356175.1 Sphingomonadaceae bacterium
TATGGGTCGGCCTTGGCAATCCGGGCGCGCAATATGCGCTGCACCGGCACAACGTCGGGTTCATGGCGGCGGATACGATTTCCGAAGTGCACGGCTTTGGCGCGGTGCAGAAGAAGTTCCAAGGCTGGCTGCAGGAAGGCCGGATCGGCGGCACCAAGGTGCTGCTTCTGAAGCCCGCCACCTTCATGAATGAAAGCGGCCGCGCGGTGAGCGAGGCGTTGCGGTTCTACAAACTGGAGCCCGATGCACTGACCGTGTTCCACGACGAACTCGATCTCGCACCGTTCAAGGTCAAGGTGAAGCAGGGCGGCGGCACTGCGGGGCATAATGGGCTGCGCTCGATCGACC
Organism: Sphingomonadaceae bacterium; assembly: GCA_025356175.1. Classification (GTDB taxonomy): domain Bacteria; phylum Pseudomonadota; class Alphaproteobacteria; order Sphingomonadales; family Sphingomonadaceae; genus Novosphingobium. The sequence goes on from JANXUP010000141.1 coordinate 349, forward strand.
AGCATATTGGCCCGGATTTCAAGCGGGTGCGGCTTGGCATCGGGCATCCCGGGCACAAGGACCGGGTGACGGGCTATGTGCTAGGCAACTATGCCAAGGCCGAAATGGATCCGCTGGCGGATTTGCTGGGCGCGGTGTCGGCAGAAGCGGAATGGTTGGCCAAGGGTGATGATGCGCGGTTTATGAACGACGTGGCGCTGCGGCTGGCGGACTAGGCCGGCGGTTCCCACAGTTCGATCGGATTGCCCTCGGGATCGTGGATGCGCGCAAATCTGCCAGTCTGCGGATCGTTCCACTCGGGCTTGGTGATCACCTCGATGCCCGCGTCTCCCAACGAAACGAGCAAGGCGTCTATGCCTGTCACCCGCAAATTCAGCATGTACTGCTTGTCGGCGGGAAAATAGTCGGTGTCGGCCTTGAACGGCGCGAACACCGTCGGGCCGCCCATCACAGTCCAGCTCCATTCATCGATCGGGCCGGTCGCATCTGCGTTGCACCCCGCCCCGACATGCAGATGCGTGCGGTACCATTCATTCAGCGCATCGGGATCCTTTGCCCGGAAAAACACCCCGCCAATTCCCGTAACGCCCATGATCCGGACTCCCGCCTAGCAATTGCCGCCGCTTGTCCATAAGAGGCGCGCACGTCTCAGCGGAGTCAATAATGGGTTTCAAATGCGGTATCGTCGGGCTGCCTAACGTGGGCAAGTCCACCCTGTTCAATGCGCTGACCGAGACGCAGGCGGCGCAGGCGGCGAATTATCCATTCTGCACGATCGAGCCCAATGTCGGCCAGGTCGGCGTGCCCGACCCGCGGCTCGACAAGCTGGCGGCGATTGCCGGGAGCGCGAAGATCATCCCGACCCAGCTCGGCTTCGTCGATATCGCGGGCCTCGTGCGCGGGGCGAGCAAGGGCGAAGGCCTGGGCAACCAGTTCCTCGGCAACATCCGCGAGGTTGACGCGATCGTCCACGTGCTGCGCTGCTTCGAGAACGATGATATCCAGCATGTCGACAACAAGATCGACCCGGTATCCGACGCCGACACGGTCGAGACCGAGCTGATGCTGTCCGATCTTGAGAGCTTGGAAAAGCGCGTCCCCGCCGCCCAGAAAAAGGCCGCGCAGGGTGACAAGGAAGCCAAGCTGCTGGCTGGCGTGCTGCTCCCCGCGCTCGAACTGCTGCGCGAAGGCAAGCCCGCTCGCCTCGCCCGGCCGAGCGATCCCGAAGAGCTGCAGGTGTTCAGCTCGGCCCAGCTGCTCACCGCCAAGCCGGTGCTCTATGTCTGCAATGTCGAGGAAGACAGCGCCGCTAGCGGCAATGCGTTCAGCGAGAAGGTCTTCGCCAAGGCCAAAGCCGAGGGCGCCAACGCGGTGATCATCTCGGCGGCGATCGAGAGCGAACTCGTCTCAATGGAAATGGATGACCGCATGGTCTTCCTCGAAGAGATGGGCCTCCATGAAACTGGCCTCGCCCGGATCATCCGCTCGGGCTACGATCTGCTCCACCTGCTGACCTTCTTCACCGTCGGCCCCAAGGAAGCGCGCGCCTGGACGGTGCATCAAGGCGCAACCGCGCCTAACGCTGCCGGCGAAATCCACTCCGACTTCGAAAAGGGCTTCATTCGCGCCGAGACCATCGCATACGACGACTTCGTTTCGCTCGGCGGTGAAACCAAGGCGCGCGAGGCCGGAAAGCTCCGCGCCGAGGGCAAGACCTATGTCGTGCGTGACGGCGACGTCATGCATTTCCTGCACAGTTGATCCCGGTGAACCAGATGCGCCTGACTATCCTCACTCTGCTGCTGCCCAGCGTAATCGCCGCCAATCCTGCCGCCGCGCAGTCGATGCCGGGGATGGATATGCCGATGCTTGCTCCGGCTCCGGCTTCAGTTCCGACTCCTGCCCCACCGCCTGCTCCCGTGCCGATGGAGGGGTTGGATCATTCGGGCCACGACATGGCTGGGATGGACATGGATGCGCCACAAGAGGTTTATTCGGTCGCCAATCGTCGGCAGGCTTGGGCTGAAGGCTCAGGCACCTCGCGCCTCCCAGGCACCGAGACGATGCACGGCAAGCACATCATGACAGGCGATTGGATGTTGATGGTGCATGGCAACGCTTCGTTGCAATACACCGACATTTCCGGCCCGCGCGGGGACAGCAAGACCTACGTCACTTCGATGGCGATGGTTACGGCTGAGCGCGATACCGCTTGGGGCCGCATTCAACTCAAATCGATGTTCAGCCTTGAACCCGCGATGGACAGCAGCGGTTATCCCAACCTGTTCGCGACAGGTGAGACATCACGCGGCCTGCCGCTGGTGGACCGCCAGCATCCGCACGACTTGTTCATGGAACTGGCCGCTCGGTTCGACGTGAATGCCGGAGCGGGCAGCTTCTACCTCTACGGCGGCCCGGTCGGCGAACCGGCGCTGGGGCCGAGCGCGTTCATGCATCGCGGCTCGGCGGCCAACAATCCCGAACCGCCGATCACCCATCACTGGTTCGATTCTACCCACATCACTTACGGCGTCGTGACTTTCGGTTATTCCGCGCCCAGGTTTCAACTCGAAGCGAGCGCGTTCAGAGGGCAGGAGCCCGACGAGCGCCGCTGGAATATCGAGACGCCCAAGCTGGATTCATGGTCTGTCCGGGCCACCGTCAGTCCGACCCCGAACTGGTCGATTCAGGCGAGTTACGGTCAGCTCAAGCAGCCCGAGGCCAACCATGCGGGCGAGGACGAGCATCGTTTCACCGCGTCCGCTCATTACGGGCGCGGCGGCTTCTCCGCGATGGCGGCTTTCTCGGCCAAGAAGCGCGTGCCCGGCGATACCTTGACCGCATGGCTCGGTGAGGCGAACTGGAACATCGATCATCGCAACAGCCTGTTCGGTCGGATCGAGAATGTGAAAAACGACGAGCTGTTCCCCAATCCGCTCAGCCCGCTGCATGACATCGCGTTCCGCCTAACCAAATTCCAGGCCGGTTATGCCCGCCACCTGCCGGTCGGTCCGTTCGACCTCGCGCTCGGCGGATCGCTCAGCGCCTATGCCAAACCCGCCGCGCTTGACCCCTATTACGGCACCAACCCGATCGGCTACACGCTGTTCATGCGGGTGAGCCTGGGTCATTAGGATGAGCGACGGTTTGATGTGTTTCGAAGACCTCGAACCCGGCTCCACGGCATCGTTCGGGCGCTACGAAGTGACTCGCGAAGAGGTGATCGAGTTCGCGAGCAAATACGATCCGCAGCCGTTCCATTTGTCCGATGAGGCCGCGGCGCAAACCCACTTCGGACGCTTGTCGGCGAGCGGCTGGCACACCTGTGCGATGGTCATGCGGATGATGGTCGACAACATTGCCGAACGGAAGCAGGCCGGCCTCGGCTCACCCGGACTTGACGAACTACGCTGGCTGCGCCCGGTTTATCCCGGCGACACGCTGCGGGTAGAAACCACCCTCATTGAAAAGACCCCAAGCCGCTCGCGTCCTGAAATGGGCAGCTTCCGCTCGCAGGTGAAAGTATTCAACCAAAACGACGTGCTGGTCGCGACGATGAAATCGATCGGCCTGATCAGGCGCCGCAGTTAAGCGTGCCCTGCCCGGAATATACCACCCGGTCCCAGGCATCGCGCACTGCCAACTCGCCCGGAAATTCGGTGCTTGCGGCCACACCGGGAGCCGCCTTGCCCCCGGCGCGCTTCACCGTCAGTGTGTATTCCTTGCCGACATAATGCTCCCACGCACCCGCCGCGAGTTTGGTCCCACCGCTGTCGGACAGCAGAAGTTCGATGTGATCGTCGAACTTGATCATCGCTCGGCCGACCAGAGCGAGCGCCAGCGGGTGTGCGCTGTCGGGCCCGAAGCTGCACCCTTCCCCACCCAGGTTTTTGGCGGTTATCTCCTCAGCAGTGATAGCCTGCAAGTTGATCGGCTTGATCGGGGGCGCGATCTTCTGAATGGCCTCCACTGCGGCGACATCCTTGGCATCGCGCCGCTTCTGCTCTTCTGATGACGTGTCATGCCCGCAGCCGCCAAGCAGAACCACGGCAGCTAACAGGGCAACGCGCATCACTTTCTCCCGAACAGCTTCTCGATATCGCCATGCGCCAGCTTGACCCAGGTCGGGCGGCCGTGGTTGCACTGGCCGGACCGCGGAGTGACTTCCATCTCGCGCAGCAGAGCGTTCATCTCCGCCACCGTTAACGCACGACCGGCCCGAACGCTCCCGTGGCAAGCCATTGTCGCGAGGACGAGGTCGAGCCGCTCGCCCAGCAGCAGCGCCGCGCCGTTGGCGGCAAGGTCATCGGCAAGGTCGCGCAGCAGGGCTTGCGCGCTCCCCTTGGCGAGCAAGGCGGGGACCGCGCGGACCAGCATCGCGCCGGGGCCGAAGCGTTCGATCTGCAGGCCCAGCGCGGCGAACGTCTCCGCCGCTTCTTCGAGCCGGTCGCAATCGGGCTCGTCGAGTTCGACCACTTCGGGGATGAGCAAGGCCTGACTGCCGGCTATCTTGTCTTGCGCACCGGCCACCTTGAGCCGCTCGAGCACCAGCCGTTCGTGCGCGGCGTGCTGATCGACGATCACCAGCCCGTCCTCGGCCTCGGCGATGATGTAGGTCAGCGCCACCTGCCCGCGCGCCACGCCGAGCGGATGCTCGCTTGCCGGGGCGGGCTGGTCTTGGGCCATCTCTGCGCGTGCTGCCGGGGCAAGCGTTTCAACCCCGCGCGGTGACCACGGCCGTGTTGCCTCGCGCACGCCTGACGAACCATATTCGCGCGCGAACAACGAGGCGAGCGCCTGACTCGGTTCGGAAATCGGTTCGCTTTGCCAATTGCCCATCGCCGGGGCTGCAGGCCCCTGCGCGCTGCGCTGTCCCTCAGCTTCGAGCGAATGGCGCAGGCCCGAAACGATGAAACCGCGCACGAAAGAGGGATCGCGAAACCGCACTTCGGTCTTGGCCGGATGCACGTTCACGTCGACTTCCTCAGGCGGAATATCAAGGAACAGCGCCAGCACCGCATGCCGGTCACGCGCGAGCATATCGGCATAGGCACCGCGCACCGCGCCGATCAGCAGCCGGTCCTTAACCGGGCGGCCGTTGACGAACAGGTACTGGTGATCGGCCACCCCGCGGTTGAAGGTGGGCAGGCCGGCGACCCCGGTCAGGCTGGCCTCCCCGCGCTTCAAATCGATCAGCACCCCGTCGCTCGCCAGTTCGCGTGCGACAATCTGCGCGACCCGGCCGGGCAAGGTGTCCCCGGCCTGAAGACGCAGCACCTGCCGCCCGTCGTGCTCGACCACGAAGCCGACTTCGCTGCGCGCCATCGCAAGGCGGCGGACCACGTCGATACACGCGGCATATTCGCTGCGTGCCGAGCGCAGGAACTTGCGCCGCACGGGAACCTTGCCGAACAGGTCCTCGACCCGGATGCGGGTTCCGGGGGGGAGTGCGGCAGGCCCTTCCCCGACCAACGCGCCGTGATCGAGCGTCACGCGCCAGCCTTCGTCCGATCCGGGCACGCGGCTCTCGATCGTCACTTGTGCAACGCTGGCGATTGAAGGCAAGGCCTCGCCGCGGAAGCCCAGTGTGCTGACAAGCTCAATGGCATCATCGGGCAGTTTGGAGGTGGCATGGCGTTCCAGCGCCAGTGCGATCTCGTCGCGGCGCATTCCGCAGCCATCGTCGGTTACCTCGATCCCGTCGAGGCCGCCCGCGCTGAGCCGGACCGTGACGTTGCGTGCCCCTGCATCAAGCGCGTTTTCGACCAGTTCCTTAAGCGCGGAAGCCGGGCGCTCGACCACCTCGCCTGCGGCGATGCGGTTGACCAGACTATCGGGCAGGCGGCGGATTACGGGCATCGCCAAACCCTAGCGGCGAAGCGCTGGAAATTCGAGACGGACTGGCCCGGTTATCAGTCCAATTGACACAATTTTTTGGCCTTTCCGCAGGCCTTGCGCTAATGGGGGCGACTTCCATGCCAGCAAGCAGGTCCGTCGCTGCCGCAGTAGCTGTGGTAAGCGCCGGTAAACATACGGAATTTTGAATGGCTTCGTTCCTCTCTCGATTCTTGAAATTCGGCTCCCAGAACATGGCGATCGACCTTGGGACCGCCAACACATTGGTCTATGTTCAGGACCGCGGAATTGTCCTCAATGAACCCTCGGTTGTCGCTATTGAAACCATCAATGGAGTGAAGCGGGTCAAGGCCGTGGGCGACGATGCCAAGATGATGATGGGCAAGACCCCGGACAACATCGAAGCGATCCGCCCGCTGCGCGACGGCGTCATTGCCGACATCGAAGTTGCCGAGGAAATGATCAAATACTTCATCCGCAAGGTTCACGGCGGCAAGAAGAGCTTTTTCCGCTATCCGGAAATCGTGATCTGCGTGCCGTCGGGCTCAACCTCGGTCGAGCGCCGCGCGATCCGCGATGCTGCGTCGAACGCTGGTGCGAGCCAGGTATACCTGATCCTCGAGCCAATGGCTGCGGCGATCGGTGCCGACATGCCGGTGACCGAGCCGGTCGGCTCGATGGTCGTCGATATCGGCGGCGGCACCACCGAAGTCGCGGTGCTGTCACTGCGCGGCCTCGCTTACACCACCTCGGTCCGCGTTGGCGGTGACAAGATGGACGAAGCGATCGTGTCCTACGTGCGTCGTCACCACAACCTGCTGATCGGTGAAAGCACCGCCGAGCGGATCAAGAAGGATTACGGCGTCGCCACCGTACCCGCTGATGGCGTGGGCGAACTGATCCAGATCAAGGGCCGCGACCTCGTCAACGGGGTACCCAAGGAAATCACCATTACCCAGGCGAACCTGGCCGAGGCGCTGAGCGAACCCATCGGCGCGATCGTCGAAGGCGTGCGCATCGCGCTGGAAAACACCGCACCCGAACTGGCCGCCGACATCGTCGACCAGGGCATCGTGTTGACCGGCGGCGGGGCCCTGATCAAGGGTCTCGATGAATACCTCCGCGAGGAAACCGGCCTGCCCGTCAGTGTCGCCGAAGATCCGCTCTCCTGCGTTGCGCTCGGTACGGGCCGCGCAATGGAAGAGCCGATGTTCCGCGGCGTGCTGATGACGGCCTGAGCGCAGACCGATGTCCCGCGCTCGCCCAATCCTGGTGTAACCCCCGATGGCGGCGCCGAACAATCGCCGCCCGGGGTATTCCCGCCGGGCGCAGTACGGCAATTTTTTCGGCTATATCCTGGCCGTCGCCGGCTTGGCGGTGGGCGTGATCATGCTGGTCATATCGACCGGGAAGTCGGAATCCTTCTCCGGCCTGCGTATGGCCGCCGCCGATAGCGCTGCCCCAGCTGCCAAGGCTGCAGCAAACGCGCGCACCGGCAGCCAGAGCACCCGGCAGATCATTGCCGGATACTTCACCTCGGGCGTACGCGTCGCGCGGCTTGAGCGCGAGGTTGCCGAAGCGCGGGTCAGGCTCGCCGAGCAGGCGGCGCTGGCCGAAGAGAACGCGCGGCTGAAAGCGATGCTGGCGCTGACGCAAGGCGACCAGCGTCCGGTCGTGGTCACCCGCATGATCGGATCGACCTCGTCATCCACCCGGCGCTTTGCGACAATCGGCGCGGGCACCAACCAGGGGGTGCGGGTTGGCATGGCGGTGCGCTCGCCGCTCGGGCTGGTCGGTCGCGTTGTCGAGACCGGCAGCACCAGCGCGCGGCTCTTGCTCGTGACCGATACCGAAAGTTCCGTCCCGGTGCGGCGCGCCAGCGACGGGCTGCAAGGTTATGCCAACGGACTTGGTGACGGCACCGTGCAGATCCGGCTGAGCACCACCGGGATCAACCCCTTGAAGCGCGGCGATGCGATCGTGACTTCGGGCTCAGGCGGGATTTACCGCCCTGGCGAGGCCATTGCAGTGGTCACGTCACTGACTCCGGACGGCGCGATCGCCCGGCCGCTAAGCGATCCCGGACAGACCGAATTCGTCGCGGTCGAGGCGGTATTCGAGGAAATCCCCGAAATTGTCCCGGCGCCCGCGCCAAAGCCCGGTCGCAAGCGCTGATGCAGCCGCCGCTGCCCAGCGCGCTGCGCCAGTTCGGCAAGCCGCGAATCAACCGCGCTGCTTCTCCGGTGCTCGCGCTTACCACCCCGTGGCTGCTCGTCATGCTGGGCAGCCTTTCACCGAGCTGGCCGGTGATTGCCTCGGCTCCGGTATTGCCCCCGTTCGGGTTCCTGCTGCTGGTCGGCTGGCAGCAACTGCGCCCGGGCCTGTTTCCGGTCTGGGCCGGGTTTCCGCTCGGGCTGTTCGATGATCTGTTCAGCGGACAGCCGTTCGGATCGGCAGTTGTGCTCTGGTCTGCGGCCATGATCGCGCTCGACTTTATCGATCACCGCTTCCCGTGGCGCGGTTTTGCATTGAACTGGCTGGTGGCAAGCGCCTTCATCACCGCTTACCTGCTTTTGGCGTTGCAGATCGCTAACCTCGGCGGCGCCAATGCCAGCCCGCTGGTCTTGCTGCCGCAGCTTGCCGTGGCCGTGCTGGCCTATCCCATCACCGCGCGGCTGGTCGCATTGGCGGACCGGTTCAGGCTAATCCCGATCCGGAAGATCTGACATGTTCGGGTTGCCGCAGCATGTCAGTTCAGGAACGCTGAGCAACAGCTTCGATCGTCGTTCGATGCTGATCGGGGGCTTGCAGACCGGGCTTGGCGTGCTGCTGGCCGCGCGCATGGGCTGGATCGGCCTGGTTCAGAACGCCAAATACGCGACGCTGGCCGAGAGCAACCGGGTGAACCTCACGCTTGTCCCGCCGCGGCGCGGGGCTATCCTCGATCACAACAACCAGCAGCTCGCCTCGAACCGGGTCGAGTTCCGCATCGACATCATTCCTGAGCGACTGGTCGACAAGGACGGTACCGTAGCCGAGCTTTCGCACCTGCTCGGCTTCGATGCAGTCAAGGTCCAGGACTTGCAGGACAAGCTCGACAAGGCGCACGGATACCAGCCGATCGAGGTCGTCTCGGGGCTCGAATCGAAGGACTACGACAAGGTGCTGGTGCGCCTGCCCGACATGCCCGGGGTGGTGGCGCAGCAGGGCTTCACCCGCTGGTACCCGACCGGGCCATCGGTGGCGCATCTGATCGGCTATGTGGGTCCGGCCTCGGCCAAGGATTACGAGAAGGAAAAGAACCCGCTGCTGGTCACGCCCGGGTTCAAGATCGGCAAGGATGGGCTGGAGAAATTCTTCGATCCCATGCTGCGCGGCACGCCCGGAGCGCAGCGCGTGGAAGTCACCGCCTCAGGCAAGTTCGTGCGCGACCTCGATCATCGCGACGACATCCAGGGCAAGCCGATCAAGCTGACCATCGACGCTGCATTGCAGGATTTCGCCTCGCGCCGGATCGGGCTCGAATCGGCCTCGGTTGTGGTGGTCGATTGTATTACCGGCGGGATCCTCGCGCTGTGCTCGATGCCGGCCTTCGATCCCAACACATTCGCCGGCGGGATCAGCCGTCTGCAGTGGAAAATGCTCAACGAGGATGACCATATCCCGCTGCTCAACAAGGCACTGCGCGGGCTTTATCCGCCCGGCTCAACGATGAAACCGATGGCCAGTCTGGCGCTGCAGCTGCACGGCGTATCACCTGCAGAACGGATCAACTGTCCGGGCGGCTACCAGCTCGGCAATCGCTTCTTCCGCTGCGATGCCGCGCACGGATCAATGGATATGCGCAGCGCGATCGAACATAGCTGCAACACTTACTTCTGGTCGATGGCGCACCGTGTCGGTTACGATGCGATTGCTCCTGTCGCCAAGGCGCTCGGGCTGGGTCAGGAGTTCGAACTGCCCGGGTCGGCGCAGCGCTATGGCACCATCCCCGATGCCGCCTGGAAAATGCGGCGCTACAATCAGGCTTGGACTACCGCGGATTCGCTCAACGCCTCGATTGGCCAAGGCTATGTCTCGGTTTCGCCATTGCAGCTTGCGGTAATGACCGCACGGATCGCTTCGGGCCGTAATCTCACGCCTTCGTTGTTGTTTGGCCAGCAGAAGGCACCAGGCGGCGGTTTTCCCTTTACGCCCGAGCAGCTGGCGGTGGCGCACGACGGGATGTTCCGCGTGGTCAACGGGTCGGGCACTGGCGCCGGCAGCAAGCTAGACCTGCCGGGGATCCAGATGGCCGGCAAGACCGGCACCGCGCAGGTCCGCGCGCTCACCTCGCGCGGCGGCGGCGGATCGTGGAAGTCGCGCGATCACTCGCTGTTCGTCTGCTATGCACCGACCGATGCACCGCGCTTTGCCATGTCGGTGGTGGTCGAACACGGTACCTTCGGGGCCCGCGCCGCAGCGCCGATCGCCAAGGACGTGATGACCTTCCTGTTCGATCCGGCCAAGGCCATGGCGACATTGCTTGAGCTTGAGAAAGGCTGGGGCGGCACCCCGACCGATCGCATGGCGACCAAGTACAACGCCTACGTCTCGCAGGTCGGCACCGCTGCTCCCAAAGTTAGCGACGACGAAGAGACCGTGACCAAGGCGATCGGCCGCGCCGAGAGTTCGGACGCACCGATCGGCAACGCTGAATCCGGGACCCGGCCTGAAGAACCGGCTGCGACTGTATCAAAGCCCGCCGCCGCGACCGAACCGGCTCCAGCTCCCGCACAGACGCCGGTGCCGCAATGAACAACCGCATCATTCCCGAAGCGATCTCGCGCGAGCCGTGGCATGTGCTCGTCCCCTTATTCCTGCTGAACACCTTCGGCTCAGTGGTGCTCTATTCGGCTGCGGGCGGCCATCTGCGGCCGTGGGCACTATTGCACGAGATCCACTTCGCGGTGTTCCTCGTCATGGCCTTCGTCATTTCACGTTTTTCCCGTGACGTCTTCAAGCAGGCCGCCTTCCCGATCTATGGCACTTTGGTGGTGCTGCTGGTGTTGGTCGAGGTGCTGGGCAAGGTCAGCGGCGGCAGCCAGCGCTGGCTCAACCTGGGCTTCATGCAATTACAGCCGAGCGAATTGATGAAGCCGGCAATCGTGCTGGCGCTGGCCAAATTCTATGACGGATTGCCTCCATCAATGACCAAAAGCTGGCGCGCGCTGCTTCCAGCCGGGGCGTTGGTCGGCGTGCCCGCGCTGCTGGTCATGGCCCAGCCCGATCTTGGCACGGGTCTGGCCATCACGATCGGTGCTGCGGTAGTGATCTTCCTCGCCGGCCTGCCGCTGTCGTGGTTCATCGGCGTCGGCGCGGCGGGCGCGGTGGCGGTGCCGGTGGCGTTCAAGCTGCTGCTCAAGCCTTATCAGCAAGCGCGGGTGACGATCTTCATGGACCCGGAAAGCGATCCGCTCGGCAAGGGTTACCACATCACGCAATCGAAGATCGCGATCGGCTCGGGCGGATTCTGGGGCAAGGGCTTCGGCAACGGCAGCCAGAGCCACCTTGAATATCTGCCCGAAGCGCAGACCGACTTCGCCTTTGCCACTATGGCCGAGGAATGGGGCATCCTGGGCGGGTTGTTCGTGCTGGCCGTGTTCCTGTGGGTGTTCCGCTGGGGCATGGGCGTATCGCGCCGCGCGCCCGACCGGTTCTCCAGCCTGCTGGCTGCGGGCATGACCTTCACAATCTTTTTCTACATGGCTATCAACATGATGATGGTCACGGGGCTGGCCCCGGTGGTTGGCATCCCGCTGCCGTGGATCAGCCATGGCGGCTCGTCGATGATGACCAACATGATCTGCATCGGCACCATCATGGCGGTTGACCGGTCGAGCAAGCACGGGCGCTCGCTGGGCAGTTGAACGCAGGCCCAAAAAGGCCCTTCCATCCCTCGAAACAATGGCTATAGGGAGCGCTCTCCGCCGAATCGGGGCCTTCCAGCGGCCCCTTTTGTTTTTGGCCAGGAATGGACGCATAGCTCAGTTGGTAGAGCAGCTGACTCTTAATCAGCGGGTCCT
>JANXUP010000143.1 GCA_025356175.1 Sphingomonadaceae bacterium
GCGAAAGGATCAAACGAAAGACCATCGAACATCGGCGCTTGCAACACCGCAAGCTTGCCGCCTAACATCAACCCCCAGACGAGGCCTGCACTCCGCTAATCTACGCCGCGAGTTGCGCCAAATGATCTGACGACGGACACTTCATAACTACGTTTTGCATGAAGCACTAATGTCCGCAATGTTGTCGTAAGCGGACAGTCCGCTATTATTCCGGTAAGCGTTATAGCTGCCGTTCGCTCATCGTTACAGAGGGGAGTTTCCTAGCTGACCAAAGCAGTCGAATTCCTCGCGCCTGACGCGTATCAGCGTACGAAGCAGCGTGACTGCGCCGTCGGTGCGCTCGTCGGCCTTGCCGTTGGCGACGCGCTGGGCACCACGCTAGAATTCAAAGCCCGTGGCGGCTACCAGCCGCTCACGACGATGGTCGGCGGTGGTCCGTTCGATCTAAAGGCGGGTGAATGGACTGATGACACCGCTATGACGCTGGCCTTGGCAGACAGCTTGCTGGTCCATCCTGAACTTGATCCAGACGACCTGATGACCCGTTTCGTCGCGTGGCGCGACCGGGGTGAGTACTCATGCACCGGGCGCTGCTTTGATATCGGCACCACGGTCAACCGTGCGCTCGACCGGTGGTTGAAGACTGGTAACCCGATGGCAGGTTCAACCGCCCCTCGCACCGCCGGGAACGGCTCTCTGATGCGCTTAGCACCCGTTGTGCTGGTGCACTGGCGCGACCGGGCAAAACTCGCTGACGTGGCCGCACGTCAGAGCATGACCACTCATTCCGCACCAGAAGCTGTCAGCGCCTGCGTCGCCTTCGCCTTGGTCTTAGCTGACGCCATCGAAGGCCAACCGCGCGATGACGTTCTGCGGCCCCGTCACGGGGACTACGCTGGTGAGATCGCCCCGGTCATGGCTGGGCGTTGGCGGGGCCAGCCTCAGACCGCAATCAACTCGTCTGGATACGTGGTGCACTCCCTTGAAGCGGCATTGTGGGCGGTGAACCAAACACACGATTTCCGCTCTGCGGTGCTCTTAGCCGCTAACCTCGGCGGCGACGCCGATACGACTGCCGCGATCACCGGGCAGTTAGCCGGTGCTCTCTATGGGCTGTCCGGCATTCCAGTGGACTGGCTGGCTAGGCTGGCGTGGCGGGACCAAATCATCGAGACGGGCCACCGCTTATTTTCAGCCTCGAAAGCCGCTTGACCACCGTGTACCGGCATGGCGAGTGTTGTTTCGGGCCTGTTGCAGCAGCCGGTTCAGTGCAGGTCCCCCAGCAGTTCAGAAAGGGGGTGAAAAAGTGGACCCAGTCACCCCTTTGGGAACATAAATGGCTTCGGCTACCCGCTACCGACGGCAACTGAGCCGAGTTGAAAATAAACAATATTTCAGCGGGTTTGCACCCGGGTGCAATTAACCTCCAGAAGTTAGCTTGGGTGATAGCCAGACTTTGAACGTCTTTTGACTGGCGTGCGCCGGTGCACCCGGGTGCATTATCCAGTTGTCCGATTGTAGAGCCGGAAGTATCCTGAGGCAGCAGCAACGCGTGATCGGCGACGGCGGGGTCTGACGAACGCGTCGCCGGTAATCCTTAGTCGCTGGTCCACCTCGCAAACCTCAGCCCTCGTACGACCTTGGTAAAGAGTTTCAAACTGTCGCTGCGCCATTGCTATCTTCCACCCATAAACACGCTTCACTTGCGCGGCCTCTGACCAGAGTGAGTTCGCTTCGAGCCAGCCGTTCATGTACTGTTGAGCCGTAGTGGGGTTATCTCCCCGATGAGAGATGCGGTAGAGGTGCTGGCGCATTGAGTGGTGAAAGTTGCGGGCGTTATCGCCGGTGGGTACCACGGTCGCGGTACCTTCGCGGTAGCGGAACTCTGAACCAAGGTATTCGAACCCCGAGGCTATCGGGGCGATCCTCACGGTTGCGTTAAAAGGACCACCCCGGGCTGACGCCAATGCGTCACGAAGGGTTTCGACAACTTGCTCAGCCTGCTCCTGTGTTTCGGCCAGAATTACGAAGTCGTCGATCCACATGATCATGAACGGGATGCCCGTCATGCGGCTGATTAAGTCGGCGGCGACGTATTCTGCGATAACAGGTGAGCAGGAGGCACCCGTCGTAAGACCCGGGGGGGCGTTGACCTGCGAACCTATGCCTATGATCAATGACGTCGGTGCGAACACCGCCATCATATCGGCTATAGTCTCTTGTATGGTGTGATCTGGGATTCATTGTCTCATAGTTAGCAATCTCCTTAGCTGCCGCCGCCATCTGCCGATGGTCGAGGTTAAAGTTTTCGACGCGGACGTTGCTGTCCACCACGCCGGTGGACAGGCCTAGCATCGCTGGTAGCGCGGTGACGTCAATGCTGGCAAAGAAGTCTGAAATGTCGGCAGCGACGACGAAGTCGTACCGGCCTGTATCAAGTGCAGCCATGATGTCCCGCTGGGCGGCTCTAAGTCCCATTCGGGCATACTGCCGAGGATCGGTGGGTGCCCGGTTGACTAAAACCAAGCGCAGCATTTCATGCCGGGCGCGGTATTCAAGTTCGAACATGTGAACCTTGCGATAGCCTCCTTTGCTCTTCCGCAGGGCTTTGACACCTACCCTTTCGCGGGTGGTGTTCGGTAGACGGATGGCCTCGGCGACCTGACGGGCTTGTTCGCGCGTCGGTCCGTATGGACGACCGGCAACAAAGCGGCCCAGCGCTTTAGCGTTGGCTCTCGCCAGCCATGCAAGACGGGCACGAGCGCGGGCCGCGCCCACGACCTTCAGAGAGTGTGACGCGAGCAACTTGTGCTGAGCCGAGTAAGCTTTAGAGTTGTCACCACGATCTAGATGGTTGCGTATCAGTCGCAGTTTCTTACGGACATCGCGGCGGGCAACGCCGACGGCACGATCATGACGATGGTCGTTGGACTGGTCTGGTAGAACAGGTCGCACCACCACTGAGATGGGCGCTAGCGCAGTCTTGTCAGTAACCGGCACCGCAGTGGTTCGTAGATGCGCTGGTAGTTCGCTGTGCTTAGGTCGTGTGGCGTTACGCGCCCTGCGGCGCTGCCGAACCCCGACACAGGTTGTTGCCCGAGTCATATGTGCCCTTTGGGTCGGGCGTCACTGCGTACGCAGTGGTATGGGTCTGCCGACGTCGTCGCGCGGTCACCGATCCACGTCAAAACATCAGATTCGCGCCAAGCAACCGCGCGTTCACCAATCAAGACCGAGCGGGGGAAGCCACCCTTCCGCATTGCATCGTAAATGGCGGTGGTACCAAGCCCTACAGCTTGGCGAACTTCAGGTAGTCGCAGTAATCGCTCCATAACGCACCTCTTCGCATGTCAACGTAACTCCCTTGCTGATGCGATGCGAATTGGTATTGCCCGTCGGTCCTGTCAATAGGTCCAAGCGAAAAATCGGTTGCACCCGGGTGCAATATGACTGCCGTACTCTCCTTTATTTGCGACTATCACCAACTTATCAATGTGATACTCGCACGTCGGTTTTGAAAATCTAGTAACTTCATCCAGAATCGCTCAATACTACAAGTGTAGGCGTTCTAACGGCAGCGATAGGGGCTGACCCAGATGTGATCTCAAGCTTCAGACGACTGGCCTTGGGCGTCTAGGGGGTCGGCCTTCTCGCCAGTGCAAAATAGTGCCCAGTCTGCCATTAGCGGTACACGCCGTTCAAAAAAGTCGGTACGCAGATAGGAGGCCTCGACACGGTTGGGATTGGCATGAGCCAACGCAACTTCCACCACTTCACGCGGCACCCGCGTTCTTTCTGCACACCAGTCTCTGAACGTTGAACGGAATCCGTGCACGGTGGCATCGGAGCCAGCGGACCGCACGAATTTTAGTAGGGTCATGTCGCTAAGCGGGCGCTTCGGCTTTGCGCCGGGAAATACGAAGTCGCTCACTGGGGACTGAAATGCTTTCGCTTGTCGAAACGTATTCACCGCAGCCGGTGAAAGGGGTATGTTATGGGTCACCCCCCCTTTCATCCTTGCCGCCGGAATAGTCCACTTAGCTGCATCTAGATCGACTTCAGACCAGACGGCCTTTCTGATTTCACCTGATCGTGCAGCGGTGAGGACCAACGCTTCAAGAGCGATACGACTGACTGTAACCCGGTCGCGCAACTTAGAAAAAAAGTCCGGCAGGTCTGCATAGGGCATCGCCTTATATCCGCCGCCCTTTCGCGGCTGTTTGGGCAGGCCTCGGTTCACCGTCTGCATCGAGAAGGCCGCGTCACGCCAGCCCTTAGCTTGAGCATAATCCAGCACCGTACCTACGCGTTGCCTCACCCGCCGCGCAGTCTCGGGCTTGGTCAACCAAATTCGAGCCAATAAGTCGCGAACGTGCTCAGTACCAACAGCATCGACGCTCATCGGACCTATGAATGGGAACACATAGGTTTCTAAGGTGCTAAGCCATTGCGCCCGGTGCTTAGGGTTCTGCCAGTGCCCCTTCCGCTCGGCGTAGACCTCTCTAGCTGCGGTCTCGAACGTGGGCGTGGATGAAGACGGCTTGCGCCGCTCAGCTACCGGGTCGAGTCCTAGGCGGACTAAGCGACGGTACTCTCTTGCTAGATCCCTTGCTTGCTCAAGCGTCACGTCTTTTACCGAACCAAGCCCAAAATCGCGGCGGTGGCCGTTGTACTGCAAGCGTGCGATCCAACTTTTTGCACCACTTGCTTTCACTTCCAGCATGAGGCCGTCGCCATCCTGATAGCGCCCGGCTGTTTTGAGGTTTTTGACCTTTAGAGCACTAAGCTTTCCCATCGCATCCCCACTTTCATCCCCACAACATCACGCGGCAGCTAGCGCAAGCCACCGCAAGTCAGCGCAGTTCGCGTATCAGAAATATGCAGCTTATGTGGGAATTATCGGTCCTCCGCGCAAGTCAGCGGAAGATCATATGGCGGACAGGGTGGGATTCGAACCCACGGTGAGCTTGCACCCACGGCGGTTTTCAAGACCGCTGCATTCGACCACTCTGCCACCTGTCCTACGCGAGGAGCCGCTAGCCGGTTTGCGGCAATGCGGCAATTCCCGAATCGCACGCAGTGTGACACACTGACGCGATGGATCTTGCCCGCACCCTGAAGTTGTACGCGGCGCCGCTGTTCGCGGTGGCCTTGCTTTCGGTGCCGCAGGGGCCGGTGCCAGCGCAAGTCGGTTCACCATCGCTCGCCCCGGTCGTGCAGCCGCTGCCGGTTCCCGTGCCGCCGCCCGCACAGGCGACTCCGGACGAGAGCGCTGGTTTCCAGGGCTATCTTCAGCTGCTCAGCGCCCGTGCCCGCAGCGAAGGCGTGCGTGAAACGACGATCGCGGCGATGACATCCGGGCTGACTTTCAATCCGCGCGTCATCGCGCTTGATCGTGCCCAGCCGGGCAGCACACCAGGCTCGCCGCCGGCTTTCTGGCCGTACTACCGCAGTCACGTCGATGCAGCGCGGATTAACGGCGGGCGCGACATGTTTGCGAACAGCGCGATGCTGACCCCCGGAATCGAGGCGCAATTCGGTGTTCCGGCAAAAATCCTGATCGCGATCTGGGGGCACGAGACGTTCTATGGCCGGGTCAAGGGCGATTTCGACCTGCCGCGTTCATTGGCCACGCTGGCTTACGAAGGCCGCCGCCGCGACCTGTTTGCCGATGAATTCATCGCGCTGATGAAAATGGCCGATCGCGGCGTGCCGCGTGCCCAGATGGTTGGTAGCTGGGCCGGCGCCTTCGGTAATCCGCAATTCCTGCCGTCGATCTATTTGCGCCTGGCCAAGGACGGCGACGGCGACGGCCGTGCCGATATCTGGAACAGCCGCGCCGATACTCTGGCTTCGATCGCGAACTATTTCCGCGATGCCGGGTGGAAGCGCGGAGAGCCGTGGGGCGTGCGGGTGTCGTTGCCTGACGGCTTCGATCGCGCCAGCCTGCCCGAAAAACTCGAGGCGCCAAGCTGCCGCAACGTGCACGCGCGTCACACGGCCTGGCGCACGGTGGCCGAATGGCGCGCGCTGGGCATTTCACCGCAAGCACCGATCGACGATACCACGATGGCCACGCTGTTCGAACCCGATGGCCCCGGGAATGGTTCATTCCTGTTAACCGGGAATTATCGCGTTATCCTGCATTACAACTGCTCGAACTACTACGCACTGTCCGTGGGGTTGCTTGCAGATGAGATTGCCCGTTAAAAAACACCTGCCGCTCGCGGCGCTGACCTTCCTTGCCGCCTGCGGTGGGGGTGCCCGGCCTTATGACGCGGCGCAGGCCCAGCCAGTCCGGGGTGGTCCTGCGGCTGACTATCCAATGGTGCTCGGCTCGCCATACACCGTCGACGGGGTGACTTATACACCCACGGATACGATGAACTCCGATGCAGTTGGCCATGCCGTGGTTGGCACCGATGGTGGCAACGCCGTCTCGGCAGCGCACCGCACGCTGCCGCTGCCCAGCTACGTCGAAGTGACCTCAATCGAAACCGGAAAAACGATCCTGGTCCGGGTCGAGCGGCGCGGACCGATGAGCGGCAAAGGCTTGATCGAACTTTCACCCGGTGCCGCCGCGCAGCTCGGCATGCTCGGCGCGGCAGGCGATTCGGTACGCGTGCGCCGGGTCAATCCGGTCGAGCAGGACCGGGCGCTTCTGCGTATGGGGCAGCCTGCTCCGGCGAGGATGGACACACCCAAGTCGCTCCTCGTCGTGCTCGGCCGCAAGCTCGATTTGCAGGAAGGAGTGGTGCGCACTGCGTCAGTGATCGAGCCAAGCCCGCCTCCGGCTCCTGCTCCGGCTCCAAGCGCGGCCCCTGCCAAAGACGGCAAGGGCAAGGTGAAGCAGGCCTCCAAACCAGCAGTCAAGCCGGCACCAAAGTCAGCGCTCGTTCCTGCTCCTGCGGCAGTTCCGGCTCCGTCACCCGTGCCAGCCTCGGTTCCGACGCCTACAAAACCGGCGGTACATGGCAAATTTCTGGTCCAGGTTGGAGCATTTTCGAGCCACGACAATGCCCAAGGTGCAGCTGCCAAGATCGGCGGCTCAGTGAGTGCAGCAGGCAAGCTTTGGCGTGTCCGCATGGGCCCCTTTGCCAGCGACGCGGAAGCCAAGGCTGCGCTGGCGAAGGCCAAGGCGGGGGGTTATAGCGACGCTCGAATCCAGCGCACGGATTAAGCCCTCAGCTTAATCCTCCGCGCTGTCAGGCGGGGGCGCGGTGAAATCGTTACGAAACTGGTTGCTGCTATCTGCGCTGGCGCTTCCCGGCGCCGCGCCGGCGCATGACCAAAGCGCAGTCGCGACAAGCCAGCCACCGAGCGCTGCAAGCGCTCCAATCGCTTTGCTCGCAGATCTCAGTTCCGGTCAGATCCTGTTTGCGCGCGAGGCCAACCAGCGCTTCCTGCCCGCATCGATGACCAAAGCCATGACCGCACTGGTCGCCTTCGATCTCATCGCTTCGGGCAAGCTGATAGAAACTGATCGCATCATCGTGCGGGCAGAAACGGCCAAACGCTGGTCGGGGAAGGGGACAACCCTCAACCTGCGCGCTGGCGAGATCATCACCGTGCATGACCTGTTGATGGGCACAACCACCGTTTCCGCAAATGATGCGGCCGCAGTCTTGGCCGAAGGCGCGGCCGGTTCGCTTAACCAATGGACCGCAGCCATGAATGCGCGTGCTGAAACCGCGGGCATGACCGGAAGCCACTTTGCCAGTGCCAATGGCTTTCCCGACGGCGGCAAGACCTATGTGACGGCCAACGATCTGGTGCGTTTGGCGCGGGCGCTGATCCAGGATCATCCGGAGCTCTACCGGCGTTATTTTGGCCAGCAGGCCATGCTGTGGCACGGTGCGAAGTTACGCAGCCACGATCCGCTGTCCGGCATGTTGCCCGGCGCTGACGGGATCAAAACCGGGCACAGCTTCGAGGCGGGGTTTAATTTCCTCGGTTCGGTTGAGCGGCAGGGGAGGCGCGTGGTGCTGGTTGTTGCCCGCGCTCGGACCGAACCGGGTCGGACTTCCGCTGCGCGCAAACTGGCGGAATGGGGCTTCGAAGCGTGGAACAGCGCCGCGTTCCTTGACCCCGGTTTTGTGGCAGGCGAAGCGCGGGTACAGGGCGGCAACGCTCGGCGTGTCCGGCTTGGCGTGCCACGGCGCTATGCCCTGTCCATACCCCGAGGCGGTTCGGGGAATGTTAGCGCTACGATCGCTTACGATGGTCCACTCCGCGCGCCGCTCGCCAAGGGGCAGCAGGTGGCGCAACTGACCGTGCGGCTCGCCGGACAACCCGATCATGTGCTGCCGCTGGTTGCCCTCGATGATGTCGGCCCTGCAGGACCAATCGACAGGATCGTGAATGGACTGCTAGGGCTGCTGGAATGACGCGCGGCAAATTTATCGCCTTTGAAGGTGGGGAGGGGGCAGGCAAGAGCACCCAGGCGCGGATGCTCGCTGCTGCCCTCACCGAACGCGGGATCGCCTGCGTGGTCACCCGCGAACCCGGCGGGACGCCCGGTGCCGAAGCCATTCGCGAGCTGTTGCTGGGGACTGCGGGCGACGGCTGGCACCCCCGCGCCGAGGCTTTGCTGTTTGCCGCCGCGCGTTCGGATCATGTCGCGCGCCTGATCCTGCCCGCGCTCGATACTGGCAAATGGGTGATTTGCGACCGTTTCGTGGATTCAAGCCGGGCCTACCAAGGCGGCGCAGGGGGTCTTGGCGATGCCGATGTGATGGCGCTGCACCAAGTCGGAAGTCAGGGCCTGCTCGCTGACCTGACGTTGCTGATCGAGGTATCGCCCGAGACCGCAGCGGCCCGCGCCCGTGCGCGCGATGGCGGCAAAGCAGACCGGATCGGCGGACGCGACGGGGCCTATCACGCCCGCGTTGCCAGCGCTTTTGCCGCATTAGCCCAGGCAGAGCGGGAGCGTTTTGCGCGGATCGACGGCGATGCCGATGCGGCGTTGGTGCATCAGGCCGTGCTGGCAGCAGTAATGCCACGATGAATGAGCTTGTCGGTCATGAGGAAGCTTGGCGCGAATGGAACAGCGCGATGGGGTCGGCGCGGATGCACCACGCATGGATCCTCACTGGTCTCAAGGGATTGGGCAAAGGGCAGTTCGCCCGCGCTGCCGCCGCCGCGCTGGTTGCCGAACCGGGCCTCGCGCAGCCCCCGGTCGACATGCATCCCGATATCCTGATCCCCGAGCATCCGCCGGAAAACAAGGAAGAGGTCAAGAAGCGCGACGAGGGACAGCCCTATCGCCGCAAGCGCTCGATTCCGATTGACGAAGTACGAGCGTTGCACCGCCGGCTCACCACTCGGCCGACCCTTGGCAACCGGCGCGTGGTGATCATCGATCCGGCGGATGATCTTGAAACGGGCGCAGCCAACGCGCTGCTGAAAAGCCTTGAAGAACCGCCGCAGGGCACGTTCTTTCTGTTGGTGACGCACCGCCTCGGGCGCTTGCTGCCGACCTTGCGTTCGCGCTGCCGCATCTTGCGCTTCAATCCGCTGACCGATGCGCAGATTGCCGTCATCGTCGCGGCTTCCGCCCCGCAGGCCGATGCGGCAACACGCGCCGCCGCGGTTGCTGCTGCCGAAGGTTCGCCCGGCGCCGCGCTCGATTTTGTCGACCAGGACCTCGGCAAGCTCCACGCTCTGATGTTGCGGCTGATCGCCGAAGGAGACGAGCATTTCGCTTTGCGCGGTGCCTTGGCCGAGGAAATCGGCATGCGGCCCGACCGTGAGCGGCAACAGGCGGCAGTCGGCCTTGCTCGCGCGGTGGTGGCAGCTCAGCTTGGCTGCGACCCGCGGCGTGATGGTGCGGTTATCGACGCCCACGGTGAACTTGTAAGGCTCGCGGCCCAATTGCCCTCGTACAACTTCGATTCCGGATTGGTCGCGATGGAACTGGGGGCCTTGCTGGCGGGGCTGGCGATGCCTAGAGAAGCCGCTTGACCCTTAGAGAAAGCGCTACTCCGGCCATGGCCGAACCCTATTACATCACCACCGCGATCGCTTATCCCAATGGGCGTCCGCACATCGGCCATGCCTATGAGGCGGTTGCCGCCGATACGATTGCCCGCTTTCAGCGGATGCAGGGCCGTGATGTGCGCTTTACCACCGGGACCGACGAACACGGCCTCAAGATGGTCAAGACCGCACGCGATCAGGGCGTTGAAGTGCAGGCGCTGTGCGATGAGATGTCTGGTTACTTCAAGGACATGTGCGCCAAACTGAATATCTCGCATGATCGCTTTATCCGCACCACCGAGCCCGCGCACCATGAGGCGAGCGTGGCAATCTGGGAGGCGATGAAAGCCAATGATGATCTTTACCTCGATCGCTATGAGGGCTGGTATTCGGTCCGCGACGAAGCGTTCTATGAAGAAAAAGAGCTCACCGTCGGGGAAGGGGGCGTCAAGCTCTCGCCGCAAGGTACTCCGGTCGAGTGGACAGTCGAGGAAAGCTGGTTCTTCCGATTGTCCAATTATGCGCAGCCGCTGCTCGATCTTTACGCCGCGAATCCGGACTTCATTCGGCCGGAAAGCCGCCGCAACGAGGTCCTGAAATTTGTGGAGGGCGGGCTACGCGATCTCAGTGTGTCTCGTACCAGTTTCGACTGGGGGGTCAAAGTTCCTGGATCGCCCGATCATGTCATGTACGTGTGGGTCGATGCGCTCACCGCTTACATGAGCGCGCTGGGTTATCCTGTTAAAACAGGTGATTGGGGCAAATACTGGCCAGCAAACCTGCACTTGATTGGCAAGGATATCGTGCGCTTCCACACAGTCTATTGGCCGGCTTTCCTGATGTCGGCCAAGCTGCCGCTGCCCAAACAGGTGTTCGGACACGGCTTCCTGCTGGCGCGCGGCGGCGAGAAAATGTCGAAGTCGCTGGGCAACGTGGTCGATCCGTTGGAGCTGGCCGACCGTTTTGGCGTCGATGCATTACGCTATTTCTTCCTGCGCGAAGTAAGCTTTGGGCAGGATGGCAGCTATTCTGCCGAGGCGATCGTCGGGCGCGGCAATACCGAATTGGGCAACGCCTTCGGCAACCTCGCGCAGCGCGTGTTGAGCTTCATTGCCAAAAACCTTGATGGCGCGCTGCCCGAGATTCATGGCCACTCTTACGCGGACACCGCGCTGTTCGATGCGGTTGGCCGTGCGGTTTCGCAGGACATTCCGACCGCCTTCGAAGATCTCGCGCTGCAGCAGGGGATCGACCAATGGCTCCAGGCCTGCTTTGCCTGCAACCAGTACGTTGACGAGCAAGCCCCGTGGGCGCTGCGCAAGACCGACCCCGAGCGGATGCAGACCGTGCTCGCGACGCTGTACATCGCCATTGCCGAACTTGCCGTGGCGATTCTGCCGGTGATCCCGGGGAAGGCGGCGGAACTGCTCGATACCATGGGGGTTCCCCAAGAGAACCGCACCTATGCGAGGATCGGCGCACAATGGTATTCGCCGCTGGCCGAAAGTGACTTTCGACTGGCCGCTCCGGCCCCGCTGTTCCCGCGGCTCGAACTTCCGTCGCAGAACGAAGCCTGATGCTCATCGATTCGCACTGCCACCTTGAATACAAGGGACTGGTCGAAGACCAGGCGGGAGTGCTCGAACGCGCGCGCACGGCGGGAGTAGGGGGCTTCCTCTCGATCTCGACCCGGCAAAGCGAATGGGACCAGGTTATCGCCACTGCGACACGTGAAAGCGATGTCTGGGCCTCGGTTGGCATCCACCCGCACGAGGCAGATGGCCATGCTGATCTGGGCGAAGCAGCGCTGCTGGCCGCAACCGAGCATCCCAAGGTCATCGCGATCGGGGAAACCGGTCTCGACTATTACTACGATCATTCGGACCGGCAGACCCAGCAGTCCTTGTTGCGCCGCCATATCGCTGTCGCTCGGCAGACCGGATTGCCGCTGATCGTCCACACCCGCGATGCCGAAGCCGATACGGCGGCAATCCTGTCCGAAGAGATGGAGCGCGGCGTCTATCCGGCGCTGATCCATTGCTTCACGGCCTCTGCAGATTTTGCGCGGCAGATGCTCGAACTTGGCCTCACCATATCGCTGTCCGGTATTGTCACTTTCAAGAATGCCAAAGACTTGCAGGCCATAGCTGCCGATTTGCCCGAGGACCGGATCCTGGTCGAAACGGACTCGCCGTTCCTCGCACCGGTGCCACATCGCGGTCGCCCTTGCGAACCGGCGTTTGTCGCCGATACCGCGCGGTTTGTGGCTGAATTGCGGGGGGTCGCCCCCCAGCATTTGGCCGAGGCAACCACGCGCAATTTTGCCCGGCTGTTCACCAAGGCCGGATTGTGAAAGTTCGTCTCCTCGGCAGCGGAACTTCGACCGGAGTGCCGCGAGTCGGCAACGACTGGGGCCGTTGCGATCCAGCCGAACCCAAAAACCGCCGCACTCGGGTTTCGATCCTGGTTGAAAACGATGCGGGCAGCCGCTTGCTGGTCGATACATCGCCAGATCTGCGCAACCAGATGCTAGATGCAGGGATCGACCGGATCGACGCGGTGTTCTGGACGCACGATCATGCCGATCATGTCCACGGGATCGATGACTTGCGGGTGATGCGTTATGGCCGCGCGGCACCGATCCCAGGGTACGCCGCCGAAGAAACCGCGCGGCGCCTGCGCCTGCGCTTTGGCTATGCTTTTGCCGGACAAGAAGGTTATCCGACGATCCTGTCACTCGAACCCCTCGAACCGCTGCGGATGTGCGCCGGGTTCGGGGTTGGCTGGTGCCAGATGCAGCACGGGCCAGCGCACAGCACCGCTTACAGATTTGACTGTGACGGTAAATCAGTAGGTTATGCGACAGACTTCAGCGAAATCAACCGTCATATGGTGGATTTGTTCAACGGCGTCGACGTGCTGGTAGTCGATTGCCTGCGCCGCGAACCGCATCCAACCCATGCGCATCTCGCGATGGCGCTTGAGCTGACCGAGGCCTGCCGCGCAGGACGAGCGGTTTTGACGCATCTCGACAAGAGCATGGATTACCAAACGTTGTGCAGCGAAGTTCCGGGGCATGTCCAGGTCGGATACGATGGGCTTGAGGTGACCGCATGATCGCTACTTCGGGACCCATGTTCGTTGTCCTGGCACTCGGATGCTTGGTGTTGAATATCTATGCATTTCGCGGCGATGCCGCCGCCGCGGGACATGGTGCACGACAGAAGTTGCAAATGGCCGCAATCTGGGTTGCGATTATTGTCGCCCTGACGTTCCTGATCAAGGCGTTCGGTTAGTGCCAGCGCGACCTCGCCTCATTTCTGATTTAACATAATATATATTATCAATCTCACATGCCACAACCACAGCCACTCACTCCTGACCAGACTGCCCTGCAGCGACTGCTCGTCATCATGGCGCAGCTGCGCCATCCCGTGAACGGGTGCGAATGGGATCTGGCACAGGACTTCACCACCATCGCACCGTACACGATCGAGGAAGCCTACGAAGTCGCCGACGCGATTGAGCGCGCCGACATGCCGGCGCTTAAAGACGAACTTGGCGACCTGTTGTTACAGGTCGTGTTTCACGCCCGCATGGCAGAAGAGCTTGGGCTTTTCACTTTCGCCGAAGTTGCCGCTGCGATCTCCGCCAAGATGGAAGCGCGCCATCCGCACATCTTTGGCGGTGAACCTGACCAGGGTCAGTCGCGCGAACTGCTCTGGGAGGCGCTCAAGGCAGATGAACGCTCGGCCAAGGGCCAAGGAGGCGCGATGGACGGGGTCGCCCACGCGTTGCCCGCGTTATTGCGAGCGGAGAAGCTCCAGAAGCGCGCGGCGCGTACCGGGTTCGACTGGCCCGACCCGCTAGGCCCGGCAGACAAGCTGCGCGAGGAAATGATTGAGCTAGCCGAAGCGCAGGGTCTTGAGCACCAGGCCGAAGAGGCTGGCGATTTGTTGTTCGCGGCGGTCAATCTTGTTCGCGCTTACGGCATTGCACCTGAAGATGCACTGCGCGCCGCCAACCGCAAGTTTGAGCGCCGCTTTCGCGCGATGGAATTCGCCGCCAATGCGCGTAGCCTCGATTTCGCGTCGCTCTCGCTCGATGAGCAGGAAGTGCTATGGCTTGAAGTCAAGCAATCAGAGGCCGGAAAAACGCCCTAGATCGCGCGCGGCAAGCCGAACTTCCAGTCGGGTCAGCGGGCCGCGCTCGTCGCTGCCTGCGTCGCTTTCACCCAGCACCTCGCCATTGGCGTGCAGCCAGGCAATCCGCTGCCCATCGCTCGCCGGCAAGGTGAAGGTGTGAAGTTTGGCGCCCTGAGTTAACATGCGGCTGATCGCTTCGAGCAGCGCATCGCAGCCTACCCCGGTCAGTGCAGATACCGGGACGACCACTGGATCGTCACGGCTTACGGCATGCTCTAGCAGTTCGTCGGTTTGGTCCGGGCTGAGCAGATCCCACTTGTTCCAGGCTTCGAGCAGCGGGATGGTTGGCACTCCCCCCTCCTCTTCCAGCAATCCGAGATCATGCAGGATCGCGAGAACTTCGTGCTTTTGGGCCAGGCTATCAGGATTGGCCATATCGCGCACATGGACGATTGCGTCCGCCGCCGTCACTTCTTCCAGCGTCGCACGAAATGCGGCGATAAGCTGGGTCGGCAGGTCAGATATGAAACCGACCGTGTCCGAAAAGATCGCCTTGTCCACCCCGGGCAGCCGTACGCTGCGCATGGTGGGATCGAGCGTTGCGAACAACAGGTCTTCGGCCATGACGGCCGCGCCAGTGAGCCGGTTGAACAGCGTGCTTTTGCCCGCATTGGTATAGCCGACCAGCGCGATCACCGGCCACGGTGCCTTCTCGCGCCGGTTACGATGGAGGCCGCGGGTGCGGCGCACCTGCTCAAGCTCTTTGCGCAGTTTCGCCATGCGCTCGCGGATCAGGCGGCGATCGGCTTCGATCTGGGTTTCGCCCGGCCCGCCGAGGAAGCCGAAGCCGCCGCGCTGGCGTTCAAGGTGCGTCCAGCTGCGCACCAGACGCCCCGCCTGATAGTCAAGATGCGCTAGCTCCACTTGCAGGCGCCCTTCGGCAGTGGCCGCACGTTCGCCGAAGATCTCGAGGATCAGACCGGTGCGGTCGATCACCTTGCGCTTGAGCTTTTCTTCAAGGTTGCGCTGCTGGATCGCAGTCAAGCTGCCGTCGACCACTACCAGTCCGGCATCACCAAGGTTGCAGGCGACGTCAATATTCTGGATCTGCCCTTCCCCGAACAGGGTGGCAGCGCGTGCCTCGCGGATCGGGATGGCCACTGCATCGACCACTTCCAGGCCGATTGCCAACGCCAGCCCGCGCGCTTCTTCAAGCCGGGCCGCGCTGTCAATGTTCGCAGAGCCCCTGCCCCGGAATTCGGGATAGACGATCAGCGCCCGCGCACCGCGCGAGACTTCGCCATCGGTTTCTTCCCCGAAGATCAGCTCGTTTCGCCCTCATCGCTATCGCCCATCAGGTCGATCGGGCCGAGCGGCTGAACGGTTGAAACGGCGTGCTTGTAAGCAAGCTGCACATATCCTTCGCGCTCAAGCAGCATGCAAAACAGATCGAAGGCAGCAACGCGGCCTTGCAGCATTACGCCATTGACGAGGAACATGGTGACCTGCACCCCGCTTTCGCGGACGCTGGAGAGGAACACGTCCTGCAACAAGCGGACCTTTTTGCCGCCTTCAACCGCGCTGCCGAACTGGGTAACGTCGACCGGCAAGCTCGGCATGATCGTTGAAACGGCGTGCTTGTAAACCAGTTGGGCCTGGCCATCACGGCGCAGCAGGATCGAAAAATTGTCGAACCAGGTGACGATACCTTGGAGCTTGACGCCCTTGACCAGGAACATCGTCACCGGGACCTTGTTCTTGCGCAGCAGGTTGAGGAACTGGTCCTGCAGGTTCTGGCCCTTGCCCGAAGGCGGTCCGCTCGGTACTGCTGGAGTAATTTCGGCGACGTCATCCTCAGCTTTTGCAGGGCGCGGACGTGCGGTGAGCGTACGTGAGGTCATGGCATCTGTCCTTCTTGTTGGCGGCCGTTCATACGGTCCGCAATCTGGCCCTTCAGAGAAGAAAAGGCCGGTTTTAGTGCACCTGTCTTACGCGTGTGCGCGCATTCGGTAAACGCCCTTCATGTTACACGGGCGTGTCAGACCTGTACTTCGATTTCCCCTTCTGCATCATCGTCGCGGCGCTCGACCATGCCCAGCAGCTTGAGCTTGCGGTGCAGCGCGGACCGCTCCATCCCGATGAAACTCGCCGTGCGCGAAATATTTCCCGAGAAGCGGCGAATTTGTACGCGCAGGTATTCACGCTCGAAATTCTCGCGCGCTTCGCGCAGCGGCACCCCCATCAGTGAAGGCATGCCATTGTCACCGTTGACGCGGCCCGAAACGACCTCGCCGGGCAGCATATCGGCCTCGATTCTCGCGAGGCGATCGCGCGGGGTCAGGATGATCGTCCGCTCGACCACGTTGCGCAGCTGGCGGACGTTGCCGGGCCATTCATAACTTTGCAGCGCTGCCATCGCTTCGATACTGACCTCTGGCGGTGGAACCCCTTGGTCGGAGGCGAAGCGGGCAAAGAAGTGATCGACCAGCATCGGAATGTCATCGCGCCGCTCAGCCAGCGACGGGATCGTGACGGGCACCACGTTCAACCGATAGAACAAGTCTTCGCGGAACCGGCGTTCGGAAATCTCGCGCTCAAGGTCGCGTGTGGTCGACGATACAACCCGCACATCGACGCGAATCTGGCGGTTGCCGCCCACCCGGACGAAGGCTTGCTCGGTCAGTACGCGCAGGATGCGGGCCTGAGTGGAGAGCGGCATGTCGGCCACTTCATCGAGATAAAGCGTTCCGCCGTCAGCCATCTCAAGCAGCCCCGCTCGAACCAGCTTGCCCTGGGCTTCCTCGCCAAACAGCTCCTGCTCGAAGCGTTCGGGGGTAATCCGCGCCGAATTGACGGTGACGAAGGCGTGCTCGGCGCGCCCACTCCAGCTATGCAGCAACCGCGCGGCGACTTCCTTGCCCGAGCCACCCGGACCGGTGATCAGCAGGCGGCTCCCGGTGTTGGCCACCCGCTTGAGCGTAGCGCGCACCGTATTGATTGCGGTGCTGTTGCCGGTGAATTCATCGGCGGTGACAAAGCCCTCGCGCAGCCGCGCATTTTCCCGCCGCAAGCGCTCAGTCTCGGTGGCGCGCTCGACCAGCAGCAACAGGCGCTCGGCCTCGAACGGCTTCTCGATAAAGTCCATCGCCCCGCGCCCGATCGCCGAGACGGCGGTGTCGATGCTGCCGTGCCCAGAAAAGATGATCACCGGCAGCTCGGGCTCACGGCCCTTGATCGCATCGAGCACTTCAAGCCCGTCCATCGGGCTGCCGTGGAGCCACACGTCGAGCAAGACCAGGCTGGGGCGGCGTTCGTCGATCATCGCGAGGGCCGAGGTGCTGTCTCCGGCCATGCGGCATTCGTAGCCTTCGTCGCTCAGCACGCCGGCCACGAGTTCGCGAATATCGCGTTCGTCATCGACAATCAGGATTTCGAGCGCCATCGGTTTTCCCTCAACTCATCATTCGGCCGCTTCGGAGGCGCGGTGGCCTTCGAGCGGATCGCGCGCAAAACGCATGGTCACCACGGTCCCGTCGGGTTCACCCGTGGTGAAGCTCATTTCCCCCCCATGTTCCTCAACGATCTTGTTGACGATCGCGAGCCCGAGGCCGGTGCCTTTTTCGCGTGTTGTCACGTAAGGTTCGACAATCCGTTCGCGGTCTTGTGGGAGGCCGATTCCATTGTCGGCGATCTTTACCAAGACGTCCTCGGACGTGCCGATCAGCGTCACCGCAATGCGGCCGCGCCATGGTTCCTCTTCCTGCTTCGACCGCGCCTCGACCGCTTCTGTGGCGTTCTTGAGCACGTTGGTCATAGCCTGACCGAATTGGTGACGGTCGCAGGCGATGATCCCCATGTCCGGATCGGCGGTGAAGGTGAAATTGATTTCCGGCCGCGCCACTTCTTGGAGGAACAAGGCTTGCCGCGCGAGATCGACCGGATCTTCGCCGCGGAACACCGGCTTGGGCAGGCGCGCGAAAGAAGAAAATTCGTCGACCATGCGGCGCAGTTCGCCAACCTGGCGAATGATCGTGCCGGTCAGCTCCTCGAACAGCTCGCCATCGCTGGTCAGCTGCTTGCGATAGCGCCGCTTGAGCCGCTCGGTTGCGAGCTGGATCGGGGTCAGCGGGTTTTTGATTTCGTGCGCAATGCGTCGCGCCACGTCCGACCATGCGGCTTGGCGCTGGTCAACCAGCTGGCGGGTGATGTCTTCGAAGGTGATGACATCGCCCGAAGCGGAACGGGTCGACTTGACTGCCAGCGTCAGCAGTTCGCTACCCTTTGAATATTGCACGATGCCGCCCTCGGTCCCGCCTTCGGCAAGGCTGGCAATTTGCGGTGCAATCGCCGCCAGGCGCTTGCCGATGGGAGGTATTGCTTCGCGATCGAGCAGCAGCTTGTGGGCTGAGCTGTTGATCAGGCGGATCTCGCCTTTGGCGTTGGTGCTGATGATTCCCGCGGTGACCGATTCCAGCACCGCCTCCGTGAACGCGCGCCGCTCGTCGAGCTGCTGGTTGGCCCCGACCAGCGCCTGGTTCTGCTTTTCGAGCTGCTGGGTCATGCGGTTGAAGGCACGGTTGAGCAGGCCGACTTCGTCTGCGCCAGTGCGGCCTTCGACCCGCATGGTGAAGTTCCCCGCCCCGACCTGCCGCGCTGCATCGACCAGATCGTAGAGCGGCTTCACTTGGCGGTCAGCAAAACGCAGCGCGAACCATACCGACAGCCCCACCAGCGCAAGACTGGCGACGAACAACGCGACGTTGAAGCGCAGCTGCTGGATCCGCGTGCGCTGGGTCAGCTCATCATAGGCCCGCACGATATTCTGGGCGTGTCCGGCGGAAAGCAAGTCAGACTTGCGCTGGGTATAGAGATAGATCCCCGCGCGGCGATCGATCGGGATCACTGCCTGGATCGAATTCGCGCTCGAACTGACGACGATCCGCTGCCCGCGATCCAGTTCGCGCAAGACCTCGGCCGAGACGTTTTCGTTGATTGGTACCGGCCCGCTGGCCACAATCGGGCGGCGCAGCACGCCGTCGGCACCGCGCTGCAGGATGGTCGACTGGTCAAGCTTTCGGTGCTGCACCTGATAGGCGTAATATTCCTGGAATGACGGGCTGGTGACAGATTCCTGGGTCAGAAAGTCACCAAGGTCAGCGGCCATGGCCAGAGTCTCGTACTCCATGTCCTTCTGGGTCTGCTCGTAATACCCGCGCGCCAACTGGTTGGCGTTTTCGAGCAGCCCGCGCGACTTGTCGGAGAACCAAAATTCCACGCCGGACTGGAACAGGAATGAAGCGAAGATCACGACCAGCAATGTCGGGACCGCCGCGATCAGTGAGAACAGGAATACCAGGCGGACGTGGAGCTGGCCGCTGCGGCCCACCCCTTCGCTTGCGCGCTGTAAGGCAATGCGCCGTCCGAGCAGCACAAGGATAGCCATTGCCGGAACCAGCGTGCCGATCAGCAGGGTCGCAGTGAGGTCGGTGGGGAGCATCTGCCCCTTCCCTGCCCGGCTCGTCACCGCAAACCAGGTGATTGCCGTCATGACCACGAAGGCAACGACCGCGCCCAGTTCAAGGATCGGGAACAGGTTGGAGCGGCGCGATGCAATCTGGATTTGCCGCCAAAGCCGGGGCCAGCGCCTGTTGCGTGCGGTTACGGCTACATCCACCATCGTTGCGAGATTACAACACCAGTGTGGCAAATATGCAAGCCAATTCAGCCCACCTCACGCTCGCTTCAGCGCTGAAGCAGCACCGGATCGATACGAAGTTCGGTCAACCGCTTGCGCAGGGTGTTGCGGTTGATGCCCAAATGTTGCGCGGCGCGCAGCTGGTTGCCGCCGGTCGTGCGTAACACGGCTTCGAACAAGGGGCGCTCGAACGCGGCGAGCGCGGCATCGTAAATTGCGCCGGGGGCGATTTCGTTGTCGCGCAGCCAGGTCCCGACCGCTCCTTCGAACGTGCCGCCTTCACCCTCATTGCTTTCCGCATCGGGAGGTTCAAGCAATGCCTCCAGCGCCGCCGAACTCACCAGATCTTCCCGCGCCAGCAACGCGACCCGGTAAACCAGGTTGCGCAATTCACGCACATTGCCGCGCCACGGCTGCTGAGCGAGAAGCGCTGCGGCATCGTCCGAGAAACGCCGGCGCTGGAGGCCGTCGGCAGCCGCAAGCTGAAGGAAATGCTGCGCCAGCGCCGGCACGTCGTCCCGCCGCTCGCGCAAGGGCGGTAAGATGATAGGAACGACGTTGAGCCGGTAATACAAGTCTTCGCGAAAAGCGCCGCTGGCGATCAAAGGCGCGAGATCGCGGTTGGTCGCAGCAATGATCCGGACGTCGACCGCGATTTCCTCGCGTCCGCCAACCCGGCGGATCTGCCCCGATTGCAAAGCGCGCAGCAAGCGCGTTTGCGCATCGAGCGGCATGTCGCCGATTTCGTCGAGGAACAGGGTTCCGCCCTGGGCCTGTTCGAACTTGCCCTGATGGCGCGCGACTGCCCCGGTGAACGCACCCTTTTCGTGCCCGAACAGTTCGCTTTCGATCAGGTCTGCGGGGATCGCCGCAGTGTTGACCGCCACGAATGGGCCCGCCTTGCGCTGACCAAGCTGATGGATTGCCTCGGCGACGAGCTCTTTGCCGGTGCCGCTTTCGCCCAGCACCAAAACGGTCAGGTCATTGCGCAGGACCCGCGTTATCATTCGATAGACCGCCTGCATCGGCGCCGACCGACCGACGAGCGGCAGACCCGCAGGTGCCGCCTCGGCGGGGTTGCCAGCGCGCATTGCCGAATTGCCGACTGCCGCGCGAACGGTCTGGACTAGTTCGTCCAGATCGAATGGCTTGGGGAAATACTCGAACGCCCCGGTATCGCTGGCCCGCACCGCGGTATCGAGCGTGTTTTGCGCCGACAGCACGATGATCGGCATGTCGGGCGCTGCCTGATGAACCGCGCCCAGGGTTTCGAGCCCGTCGCCGTCGGTCAGCATGACATCGGTCACCAGCGCGGCATAATCGCCATTCGCAAGCAGGCGATCGCGCTCGGCGATGGAATCGCAGCAAGTCACCGCAAAGCCTTCCGCCTCCAACGCGGCAGTGATGACCAGCGCAATGCTGGCGTCGTCCTCAACCAGCAGGACGGTCACGCTGCAGCCTCGCGCATGGTCGGATGGCGCTCGGCAGCGAGCGGCAGGTGAACCCGGAAATGGGTGAGCCCGGCAGCTTCGTCGCGATCGTAAGTAACGCGTCCGTTCATATCGCCGACCAGGCGGCGCACCAGCGCGAGACCAAGCCCCTGCCCGCTCTTCTTGGACGAAACGAAGGGTTCGAAGATGTGATCGCGCAGCGCGGCGTCGATGCCGGGGCCGTTGTCGCTGACCCTGAGTTCGATCGGCAGCCGAACCGCCCCGCCATCGGTGTTGCGGTGCAGTTGCAAACCGCTGGCGAAGCGCGACCGCACAATGATCCGCGGTGCAGCGACGGCGGTCGTTGCATCCGCGGCATTCGAAATGAGGTTGATCAGGACCTGTACCAAGGTGTCGATATTGCCGAGTACTGACGGAAGCGAAGGATCGAATTCTTCAGCGATTGCC
The DNA here is from genome assembly GCA_025356175.1 of Sphingomonadaceae bacterium. GTDB lineage: Bacteria > Pseudomonadota > Alphaproteobacteria > Sphingomonadales > Sphingomonadaceae > Novosphingobium. The sequence goes on from JANXUP010000143.1 coordinate 21,717, forward strand.
GGTGATTTGCCGCCAGCTTCCATCACCGCGCGCGCCCGGCGAACGGCTTCATGCAAGTTGCAGGGCTCCAGTTTCGGCGGAGTACGGCGCGACAGTGACTGCATCTGATCGATCAATTTGGCAATCCGGTCGACCTCGTCCGCAATCAGCGTCGTCAGCGCGAGATCCTTGCCCTCTGCCTTGCGTGAGAGCAGCTGCGCCGCGCCCCTGATCCCGGCTAGCGGGTTCTTGATTTCATGTGCCAGCACCTCAGGCGCGCGCACTACGCTATCCTCCCATTGGGTTTCGCGCATAGCCTCGGCGCCGCGCACATCGTGCAGCGTGAGCACTTGCCAGCCAGGCTGGTCGATCATCGGGGCCACCGTCACATCGACCCGGCGCGGCCCCTGCCCTGCGATCAGCACCCCAGTCGCGCGTGCGGATAGTTGCGCGTCAGTCTCTGCAAGGCGCGCGGCGAGCAGCGGTTCATCGAACCGCAGGTGCTCGCCAATTGAACGACCTGACAAACGCCGGAAACTCTGTCCCAGCAATTGCTCGGCCGCCGGGTTGGCCGCCGCGACCACCTGCCCCGGCCCCAGCAGCAACACCGCGTGCGTCAAGCTCGCAAGCTGGCGCGCCGCGTCGGGCATCAGGCTGCCGCGCGGCTCAGGAACGGGCCGAAAAAGGTGTGCAATTGCCGGACCACCTCGGCAGGATCGTCGATGAAGTTGACTTGATTGCGGAAAGCCGCCGATCCGGGCAGCCCCTTGGTGTACCAGGCCAGGTGCTTGCGCGCCATGTTGACCCCGGTGACCGTGCCATAGAGTTCGAGCATCGCATCGTAGTGTTCGAGCACGGTGGCAAAAAGGGTGTCGGTATCGGGATCCGGCATCGCTTCGCCGGTGCGCAGCCAGTGCATAACCTGCGCGAGGAACCACGGCCGACCATAAGCACCGCGTCCGATCATCAGTCCATCCGCGCCCGATTGTTCAAGCGCGCACGCGGAATCTTCGATGCTGCAGATATCGCCGTTGACGATCACCGGAATGCTGACTGCGTCCTTGACCGAACGGATGAAGGCCCAGTCGGTATCGCCACGGTACATCTGGTTGCGGGTGCGGCCGTGCACAGTGACCATCTTCGCGCCAAGGTCTTCGGCAATGTGCGCCAGTTCGGGGGCGTTGAGGCTGTCATGGCACCAACCCATGCGCATCTTGACAGTGACCGGGACGTCGACCGCCTCGACCGTCGCCTTGATCAGCGCGGTGGCGAGCGGCAGGTCGCGCATCAAGGCAGACCCGGCATCGCCGTTGACCACTTTCTTGACCGGGCAGCCCATGTTGATGTCGATGATCGCCGCGCCGCGGTCCTGCTGCAGCTTGGCCGCCTCGCCCATTTGCGCTGGTTCGCAGCCGACCAGCTGCATGGACACCGGCTCTTCGATCGCATCCCACTGCGCCTTTTGCAGCGATTGCCGAGTTTCGCGGATCGCGGCGGGGCTGGCGATCATCTCGGTCACGTTGAGCCCCGAACCGAAGCGCCGCACAAGCCGCCGAAACGGCAGGTCGGTTACCCCGGTCATCGGAGCGAGGATCACCGGACAATCGATCCGCACCGGGCCGATGTCGATCGGAGCCAGCTGCGGTGATGTGGGAAGCAGGTTCATCGTTATTGCCTAAAATTTAGGCAGCCCATAGGGAATTGCCCAGCGCCGGGCAAGCGCTTACTGCATCGCAGCAATGAGCCTGCCCCATTCCCATCCAGACATCGCCGCCATCATCGTTGCCTCCGGGCAAGGACTGCGCGCAGGCCAACCGCTGCCCAAGCAATTTGCGCTTTGGCGTGGAAAACCGGTGCTGCGCCATTCAGCTGAAGCCTTTGCGGTGGCGGGAATCAAACCGATCATCGTGGCGATCCCGCACGGCACCGAGGAGGTGGCGGAAGCTGCGCTACGCGGCGTCCCGGGCGTTCAGCTCGTTCACGGCGGCGAGACCCGGCAACTTTCCGTTTTGTTCGCGCTGGAAGCGCTGGCAGGCGATGCCCCGGCCAGCGTCCTGATCCACGACGCGGCCCGGCCAGGCTTGCCGGAGAACGTAATCGAGCGCTTGATCCTGGCCCTCGACACCGCCGAAGCGGCGATACCGATTCTGCCCGTAGTCGACAGTCTCGTACACGCCGATGGTCCGCTCATGGGAGATCCTGTGAAGCGCGAAGCCTTGCGCCGGGTACAGACTCCGCAGGCCTTCGCCTTTCCGGCGATCCTTGCGGCTCATCGCGCCTGGCGCGGGGAGCCAAATGCGGGTGATGATGCCCAGGTCGCGCAAGCGGCAGGGATCCAAGTCGCATTGGTCGAAGGAGACGAAGCTTTGCACAAGTTGACCTTCGCTGGCGATTTCGCAGCGGAACCACGCTCTGTCCGGGTCGGGACCGGATACGATGTCCACCGGCTCGCACTGGGCGAGGAGCTGTGGCTGTGCGGTATCCAGATCGACCATACGCATGGCCTTGCCGGGCACAGCGACGCCGATGTTGCAATCCACGCGCTGGTCGATGCCATCCTCGGCGCGATCGGCGCCGGGGATATCGGTAGCCATTTCCCGCCCAGCGATCCGCAATGGAAAGGGGCCAGTTCGGACCGGTTCCTGACCCATGCCGTCGGGCTGGCCAAAGCCGCCGGGTTCCGGATCGGCAATGTCGACGTTACCATCATTTGTGAAGCGCCGAAGATCGGCCCGTACCGTGATGCGATGCGCGCGCGGCTGGCGGAGTTGCTGCGGACGCCGGTGGATGCGGTCAGCGTCAAGGCGACAACCACCGAGCGCTTGGGCTTCACCGGGCGCAGCGAAGGGATCGCCGCGCAGGCCACTGCCACGCTCGTCCCGTCATAAAGCCGTAAACACTGGCCAAGCGGCCCGGTTACCTGCAAATGGGCTCATACTAGCTCTGCGAGGGAGATTACCAGTGTTCCGAAGCGCAATTACCCTTGCCGCGACCACGGCGCTGCTCGCCGCGAGTCAGGCGCAAGCTGCTGCTACGACCTGCATGACCCAGGTTGAGGTTCGCGGCATGGTCGCATATGTGATGCCGGCCGCGATGAGCGCGCTGATCGAGCGCTGCCGTCCTGCACTCAAGTCTGATTCCGCTATGCTGACGCGCGGTCCGCAGATTGTCAGCGAATTGCAGGCCGGCCAGTCTGCTGCCTTTCCGATGGCGCGCCAGGCCTTCGCCAAGTTTTCCGGGGCCGACAACAAGGCGACAGCAGACCTTTTCGCGACCATGCCGGAAAGCACGCTCAGGCCGATCATCGAAAGCGCCATGTCCAAGGAACTGGTGGCCAACGTGCAAGTCAAGAATTGCGCAGATATCGATCGGGTGTTCGGCACCTTGCAGCCCTTGCCCGCCAGCAACTTCGTCGATCTGATCACGCAGGTTCTCGCGATCGCCGCACGTGACGATCACAAGCTGCCGATCTGCGCGGATTGAGCGGGCCCCGTGGACACCCTGTTACCAGCGGATATCGTTGAACTCGCTGCACGGGTGGTAGCGGAAAATCGCGCTGCCGGGCGCTCGATCGCTGTGGCCGAAAGCTGCACCGGCGGTTTGGTCGCGGCTGCGATCACCGAGATCGCAGGGTCATCCGACGTGTTCGATCGCGGTTTTGTCACCTATTCGAACGAGGCCAAGGCCGAAATGCTGGGCGTGTCGGGCGATATAATCGATGCCTTCGGTGCGGTTTCGATCGCTTGTGCCTGGGCGATGGCACAGGGCGCATTGAAATACAGCCGGGCCGATGTCACTGTCTCGATCAGCGGCGTCGCGGGGCCGGGTGGTGGAACCGAGCAAAAGCCGGTTGGCACCGTGGTTTTTGCGCGGGCGCGCCGCGGGACGGATGAAGTGCTGGCCGAAGAGCGGCACTTTGAAGCCACTAGCCGCGCCGAGGTGCGCCATCAGGCGGCGCTGGTCGCACTCGAATTGCTGCTGCCGTAAAGCTGATCGGCCCTCGCCTCGAAAGCCGAAACCATCTTGCGGAACGCGCGGTCGAAATACTGGCCCGCCAAGGCTTCGAACACGGCGTTGCGGAAGGTGAAGCTGACTGCGAAATCAACCTCGCAACCTTCTGGTGTCGGCCGAAATTTCCAAATGTTATCGAGGTCGCGCATCGGCCCATCAAGGTAATGCACCCTGATCTCGCCCGGGCGCACTTTTTCGACGCGCGAGGTGAACTTCTCGCGCAGTGCCTTGAACCCGACGAGTAGGTCGGCGATCATCTCTGTTTCCGAATTCGAGCGCACCCGGGTACCGACCACCCAGGGCAGGAATTCGCCATAGCGGGCGACATCTGCAACCAGGTCGAACATTTGCTCGGCCGAATACGGCAGCCGCCGGATTTCGCTAATTCCTGGCATCAGCCGCGCTGAGCTGCCTTGGCGAACTGTGTCTCGCGTGCCGCGCGCATCGCCCCGAAATCGTCCCCGGCGTGATAGCTTGAGCGGGTCAGCGGGCTCGCGGCGACCTGCAGGAAGCCCTTGGCCCGCGCAATCGAGCCATAGGCATCGAAGGCCTTCGGGGTGATGAATTCGATCACCTTGGTGTGCTTTGGCGTCGGCTGAAGGTATTGGCCCATGGTCAGGAAATCGATGCCGACGCTGCGCATGTCGTCCATTACCTGATGGACTTCGAGGCGCGCCTCGCCCAGCCCAAGCATGACGCCGGACTTGGTAAAGATCAGCGGATCGTGCGCCTTGACTTCTTCGAGCAGGCGCAGCGACGCGTAGTAGCGCGCACCGGGGCGGATCGTCGGGTACAGCCGCGGCACCGTTTCGAGGTTGTGGTTGTAGACGTCGGGCCCGGCGGCAACGATCGCTTCCACTGCAGGGCGCATTTTGCCGCGAAAATCGGGGGTCAGGATCTCGATCGTGGTGCCCGGCGTATTGCGCCGCAACGCCTCGATCACCTTGACGAACTGACCGGCACCGCCATCGGGCAGGTCGTCACGATCGACCGAGGTAATTACGATGTGGGAAAGTCCCAGCTTGGCCGCGGCTACCGCCACGTTTTCCGGCTCCAGCTGATCGACCATCCGCGGCATGCCGGTCTTGACGTTGCAGAACGCGCAGGCGCGGGTGCAGACATCGCCCAGGATCATCACAGTGGCGTGCTTCTTGGTCCAGCATTCGCCGATGTTCGGGCACGCCGCTTCCTCGCACACGGTATTGAGACCCAGTTCGCGCATTAGTTGGCGCGTTTCGCCGTAACCTTTGCTGGTCGGAGCTTTGACCCTGATCCAGTCAGGCTTGCGTTGACGCTCCGAAATCGGATTTGCGGGTAGCCGGGCGGATGCCAGATCGTTCATGCCGCCCAGATAGGCGCAAGATGCGGGGGTTGCCAGTCGGAATTTGCAAGGCCAAAAGCCGCGCCATGAGCAACGATTCCCCCGCTGTACCGATGGCCGGCATGAACCGCCTGATCGAAGGATATTACCGCTTCCGGGCCAATGGCTGGGCTTCCAACCGCGAGCGCTGGGCCACCCTGCGCGAAGGCCAGGAACCCGGTGTGATGATCATCGCCTGTTCCGACAGCCGGGTCGACCCGTCACAGATCTTCGATGTCGATCCGGGCGAAGTCTTCGTTGTGCGCAACGTTGCCGCGATGGTCCCGCCGTTCGAGACCTCGCCGGGGCATCACGGCGTTTCGGCCGCGCTCGAATTTGCGGTTCAGTTCCTGAAGGTCAAGGAAGTGATGGTCATGGGCCACGGCATGTGCGGCGGCTGCAAGGCCGCGCTGACCCGCGAAATGCACGGGACCAAGCCAGGCGAAGGCGGTTTTATCGCAGATTGGATCGCGATGCTCGACGATGCGCGCGAGGCCGTGGTCAACGAGCATGGCAGCAAAGGTTCGGTCGCCGAGCGGGCGATGGAAAAGGCCGGAGTCAAGGTCAGCCTGGCCAACCTGCGCACCTTTCCCTGCGTGCGCGAAAAGGAACAGAGCGGCGAGCTCAAGCTGACCGGCGCGTTTTTCGCAATATCGGACGGTCTGCTCCACGTGCTGGATGAAGCAGCCGGAACTTTCGATCCGATTTGACGGATAACTGAAAAGGGCAGCAGTCGCCTGCCGCCCTTTTCCGATTCGGTGCAGGAAAGCTTACTTGCCCGCAGCCTTCGACTTTGCGTAGGCCGACCACAATTGCGCGATCGGTGCGCGGGTATCGCTGACCTTGGCAAAGCTTGCTTGCGCATCGGCCCACTTGCCCTGGTCCGACTGGGCGATACCCAGTTGGAGGTTGACCCGTGCGGCTTCGACGCCCGGCTTGCCCAATGCAATCTTGTAAAGTTCTTCCGCCTTGGCCGGCTGGTCGTAGCTGAGCAATGTATCCGCCGCCGCAGTAACCGTAGCAGCACTGGCCGCCGCGCCGCGTGCTTCGCGTTCCTGTCCAGGCAGCGAAGCGCGGTCGTTCGTCACACGGGCATTTGCTTCCTTGCGGGCGTCCGACACGAATTCATCGGCCGGTTTGAGCAGTCCGGCGGCAACACCCTGATCGATGATCTTGAGCGCTTCGCCAGGCAAACCGCGTTTGCTGAGAGCCTGCACGTATTCCACGTAGTCACGTTCTTCGACAAAACTGCCGGTGCGCTGCATCAGGCGTAACAAGGCTATCTGGTCATGGCCTTGATAGCCGTTGAGATCGCGGACCACCGCGATCGCTAACGACCAGTTCTCCTTGGTCGGGAACATGTTGACCAGTTCATTGGAGAACATCGCCGCTTCGTTCGGCATCTTGGCGCGATAGGCGGAGGCAACGCCGTACTTGATCCAGCCTTCCTGTGCGGCCGGGCCGGCCTTGACGACCGCGTCCTGCAGCGCCTTGAGGCCCGGAGCAGGCTGGTTGTCCTTGAGGTAAGCGTCAGACAGGCTGACCAGTGCCTCACCCGGCGCGGCGCCGGCATCGCTTGCGGCCTGGAACGCGGTGCGTGCAGCAGCATATTCCTTGAGGTCCATCGAAAGGTTGCCGATCACCATGTAGTACTTCGGCTTTTCCGCCACAGGGACCTTGCCGCTATCCAGCTTCGTCTGGGCACCCTGCCGCTTGATGCGTGAATCCATCGACAGTTCGCCGAGCGACAGCTGAAGTTCACCAGTCAGAACCTTGTCATCCGCCGTGGTTGCGGTCGCTGCAGCCTTGTCCACTGCTGCCTTTTCGGTGGCGAGCAGCGGCGCGAGTGCCGCTACCGCGGCATTAAACTTTGCCAGCGCAGCTGCCTTTGCCGATTTGCCTTGGGCGTTGTTCATCTCGGTCTGGGCAGCGATTGCTGCCTGGCGACCGGCCATGACATCCGGACGCTTTTGTGCAGCTTCGATCGCAGTTTTCGTTGCGACATAGACCGGAATAAACGCCTTGGACGGACTGAGCTTGGGGGCTTCAGCCGGCTTATCCTTGTCCTTGGCAAAAACCGGGCTGGCGGTTCCAACGGTCATGCCGATTGCAAGTGCCAGGCCGAGCGTGGTACGCGCGAAAAATTTGGTCCGAATCATTGAATTCTTCTCCTATGCCAGCCAGTGGAGCGGGTCTGCAAAGTGCCCGCCACAAGCCATCAACCTCAACTTCGCCATAGGCGCGAGCGCGCCCCCTTGGCAACAGTCGAGCGCACTAGGCAAAGGTAGGTGAATTGCGATTGAATATTGCTGCGCCCAACCGTTCATTTTGCACCGCAAGATGTGGAAAACCGGCACGCGATCCGCGCTTTTGGTGGCTATCCCCACCCCCTTGGCCTAGGGCTTTGCGGAACAAAATTCCACTAGCGACAAAGTGAACCTGAGCGCGTGAGCGACGACACCGAAATTCCCGAATCCAGCCCCATCCCCAGCGGCGTGCCAGGCGAATATGCCCGGATCGACATCGTTGAGGAAATGAAGACCAGCTACCTCGATTACGCGATGAGCGTGATCGTGTCGCGCGCGCTGCCCGATGTACGCGACGGGCTCAAACCGGTTCACCGCCGCATCCTCTTTGCCGCGCAGGAAGGCGGCATGATCGCGGGCAAACCTTACCGCAAATGCGCCAAGATCGTCGGGGACGTGATGGGCAATTATCACCCGCACGGTGACAGCGCGATCTACTTCGCGTTGGTCCGCATGGCGCAGGACTGGTCGATGCGAGTGCCACTGGTCGATGGCCAGGGCAATTTCGGCTCGATGGACCCGGATGATCCGGCCTCGATGCGCTACACCGAAGCGCGGCTGGCCAAAGTCGCCAATGCGCTGCTCGATGATCTCGACAAGGATACAGTCAATTTCGTCGACAACTACGATGGCTCGCGCAAAGAGCCGTCGGTGCTTCCGGCGCGCTACCCCAACCTGCTGGTCAACGGCGCGGGCGGGATCGCGGTGGGCATGGCGACCAACATTCCGCCGCACAATCTGGGTGAAGTGATCGACGGCTGCTTTGCTTATATCGCGAACCCGGAGATTACCTCCGAACAGCTGAACGAAATCATTCCAGGTCCGGATTTTCCGACCGCTCCGATTATTCTCGGCCAGGCCGGGGCGCGCGCCGCTTACCTTACCGGGCGCGGTTCGATCCTGCAGCGCTGCCGCCACGAGATCGAGGAAGGTCGCGGCGACCGGCGCTCGATCGTGCTGACCTCGATCCCGTTCCAGGTCGGCAAATCGGGACTGGTTGAAAAGATCGCCGAAGCCGCCAAGGACAAGCGGATCGAAGGCGTCTCGGACATTCGCGACGAATCTAGTCGGCTTGGCGTGCGAGTAGTGATCGATCTCAAGCGCGACGCCACGCCCGAAGTGGTGCTCAACCAGCTGTGGCGCCACACCCCCGCCCAGTCGAGCTTCCCCGCCAATATGCTGGCGATCCGTGGCGGCCGCCCCGAAGTGCTGACGCTGCGCGATTTCATCAGCGCTTTCGTCACCTTCCGCGAGGAGGTTATCACCCGGCGGACCAAGTTCGAGCTCAACAAGGCGCGCGACCGGGCGCATCTCTTGCTCGGACTGGTGGTTGCGGTCACCAACCTTGACGAAGTGGTCAAGATCATCCGCGGTGCGCGCAATCCTGCAGCTGCACGCGAAGCACTTGTCGTGCGTGAATGGCCGATCGGCGATATCGCGCAGTATATCGCCCTGATCGAAGCGATCGAGCCCGATGCGGAACAGGAAGGCGGGACCTATCGCCTGTCCGACGTGCAGGTCCGGGCGATCCTCGATTTGCGCCTCCACCGCCTAACCGCGCTTGGCCGTGACGAGATTGGGGACGAGCTCAAGGAGCTGTCAGTTGCGATCGAGGAATATCTCTCGATCCTGGGCGACCGGGTCAAGCTCTATGGGGTGATGACCGACGAACTGCGCGCGATTCGCGAAACATTCGCCACCCCGCGCGTTTCCGAAATTGCGCCAGCCTGGGACGGGCTCGACGACGAGGATCTGATCGAGCGTGACGACATGGTGGTGACCGTAACCATGGACGGCTACATCAAGCGCACCCCGCTCTCGACCTTCCGCGCGCAGGGCCGCGGCGGCAAGGGCCGCGCCGGGATGGCGACCAAGGACGAGGATGCGGTTACCAACATGTTCGTCACCAGCACCCACAATCCGGTGCTGTTCTTCTCGACTGCAGGCAAGGTCTACCGACTCAAGGTGTGGAAGCTGCCTGAAGGCGGCCCGGCCACGCGCGGCCGCCCGATCGTCAACCTGCTCCCGGCACTCGACCAAGGCGAGACGATCCAGACCGTGCTTGCCCTGCCCGAGGACGAGGCAGAGTGGGGCAAGCTGTCGGTGGTCTTTGCGACTGCCAAGGGTTCTGTGCGGCGCAACGCGATGGACGCATTCGCGAACATCCCGTCGAACGGCAAGTTCGCCATGCGCTTCGATGAAGGCTCGGAAGACCGGCTGATCGGCGTCGCGCTGCTCGAAGCAAGCGACGACGTGCTGCTGGCTACCCGCGCGGGCAAGGCGATCCGCTTTGCCGGGGATGAAGTGCGTGAATTCACCAGCCGCACCTCCACCGGCGTGCGCGGGATGACCTTAAAGGGCGATGATGAAGTAATCTCGCTATCGATCCTCCACCGCGTCGGCACCAGTTCGGAAGAACGCGAGGACTACCTTCGCTTTGCACCGTGGAAGCCCGAGAAGGACGGCGAACCTCCGCTTTCGGCCGAACGAATGGCCGAGCTGCACGAACGTGAGCAGTTCATCCTCACGGTTTGCGCCAATGGCTACGGCAAAATGTCGTCGGCCTATGAATATCGCCGCACCGGCCGCGGCGGCCAGGGCATCACCAATATCGATAACATCGCCCGCAATGGCCCGGTGGTGTCGAGCTTTGCTGCGACCCAGGCCGATCAACTCGTGCTGGTTACCGATCAGGCCAAGCTGATCCGCCTGCCACTCGTCACACTGCGGGTGATCGGTCGCGGCAGCGCCGGGGTCCGGCTGTTCAACGTCGCCGACGATGAGAAGGTCGTCAGCGCGGTGCGGCTGATCGATACTGGCGACGATGAAAACACCGAAGAGCCAGGCGAAACCGAAGGCGATGCAACGCCGCCTGAAGTGACTGAAGAATGACGTTCCGGGTCGAACCTTCAGGTGGTGCGTGCGGGGCACGCGTTACCGGGCTCGATCTTTCGAAGGCGCTCGATCCTTCAGCAATCGCGGAAGTGCGGCAGGCTTGGCTTCAGCATCACGTCCTCGCCTTCCCCGATCAGGAGATCGGTGACAATGATCTTGAGCGGTTCACGCTCGCGTTCGGCGGGTTCGGCGACGATCCGTTTTTCGCCCCGATTGCCGGACGCGAACACATCGCCGCGATCCGCCGCGAGGCGGACGAACAAACGCCCTTGTTTGCCGAAAACTGGCATTCGGACTGGAGTTTTCAGGAACGCCCACCGGCTGGCACTTGCCTGATGGCCATTGATATTCCGCCGACCGGTGGCGATACCCTGTTCGCCAACCAGCACCTCGCATGGGAGGCGCTAAGCACCGATCAGCAAGCGCGTTATTCCGATCTTATCGCAGTTCATTCGGCGCGGCTCGCTTATGCTCCTGACGGCTCCTACGGCACCAAGGACAAAGGTCGCAGCATGGACATCCGCCCGGGCGAGGCGGCCATGGCAACGCAGGTCCATCCGCTTGTCCCGGCCCACCCCGAAACCGGTCGGCGCGGGTTCTTTTCGACGCTGGGTTACATCATCGGCATCGAAGGATTGGCGCAAGACGCGGCGATCGCGCTGCTGCTCGAACTACAGGCGTGGCAGGGCGACGAGCAGTTCGTCTATCGCCACAAGTGGGAATCCGGAATGCTGGTGATGTGGGACAACCGTTCGGTGCTGCACAAGGCCACCGGGGGCTATGAAGGCCACCGCCGCGAGCTGCACCGCACCACTATTGCGGCGTGGAGCGGTTGCTGACTGTCCCGACCACTCCGATGCAGATCAGGAATTGCCCGAAATAGTATAGCGGCCAGATCAGCAAGCCGGGAACGGTGCTGTCGGCGAGCGGCCCGAGGCGGGCGAAGATCAGCAGGTCTGACACCACGAACAGTGCGGCACCCAATCCCACGCGGTAACGCGGGAAGCCACTCGACCACGCACCCGCCGCCATCGCGCCTAGCGCAAGGGCGTACAGCGCCACTCCCGGCGCGATTGTCCGGTCGATCGGCAGCTGGAAGGCTATGAACGGGGTCAGCAGGAACAAGGCCCAACCAGCCAGCTTCTGGCTCAACGTCATGACGCTGCGGCGGTGGCGCATGTACAGGTTGATCGCGACGAAGTGGCCTAGCAGGAATGCGAGTGCCCCCGCCATCAAGCTCAGCTCAATGAGTACGTCCCCGACTGCACCAAGCGCCATGACCACGCTGATTTGGCGCGCATCCCGGTCCGGATGACGAACGAATGCCCAGATCGCGAGCAGGGCAACGCCTGCCCCTTTCCAGGCCATCTGATAGAGGCCAGGCAAGTGCGAATCCTTGACGAAGTAAAAGCTGATGCCCGCGACCAGACTAGCCAGCAGCCACGGTCTTTGCTCGATCAAAGCACGCTTCGGCATTGGTTATTCCTCCCGGAAACGTGCTTGGCGTTGGATTCTCGTCCCGGCAAGGCTAGGCGGCGGCAATGGAATATGATGTGCACATTATCGGTGGCGGTCTCGCCGGGAGCGAGGCCGCGTGGCAGCTGGCGCGGCGCGGGGTGAAAGTGCGGCTGTCCGAAATGCGCGGAGGCGGCGATATGACGCCGGCGCATCAGGGTACCGGCCTTGCCGAGCTGGTTTGCTCGAACAGCTTTCGATCGGACGATCATGAGAAAAACGCGGTCGGCTTGCTGCACCACGAGATGCGCGCGCTCGATTCGCTGGTGATGCAGGTCGCGGCCAAGGCGCAGGTTCCGGCAGGCTCAGCGCTGGCGGTCGACCGCGATGCGTTCTCGGCCGAGGTTGAGGCGGCGCTGGCCGCCCAGCCCACGTTGACGGTGGTGCGCGAGCGCATCCATGCCCTGCCCGATGCCGGCTTGACGATCGTGGCGACCGGTCCGCTTACCTCGGGTGCGCTGGCCGACAGCATCGCTGCGGCGACCGGTGCCCAAAGCCTCGCCTTCTTCGACGCCATTGCTCCGATCGTCCACCGCGACTCGATCGATATGGACACCTGCTGGATGGCCGCGCGTTGGGACAAGAATTCGGACAGTTCGCTCGCGCTGGGCGGCGACGGCAAGGACTACATCAACTGCCCGATGACGCGTGAACAGTACGCGGCGTTCCACCAGGGACTGCTCGATGGCGAGAAGACCGAGTTCCGCGAATGGGAAACCAATACACCCTACTTCGAAGGCTGCATGCCGATCGAGGTGATGGCCGCGCGCGGGCTTGAAACCCTGCGCTTCGGCCCGATGAAACCCGTCGGCCTCGACAACCCGCACTGGGCGACCGAGGAGCACCCAACCGGGCGCTGGCCCTATGCAGTGGTGCAGCTGCGCCAGGACAACAAGCTGGGCACGCTGTGGAATATGGTCGGCTTTCAGACCAAACTGAAACATGCCGAGCAGGTGCGCCTGTTCCGCACCATCCCCGGCCTCGAGAACGCGGAGTTCGCCCGGCTGGGCGGGCTGCACCGCAACACCTTCCTGAATTCGCCGGTGCTGCTTGATCGGCAGTTACGGCTCAAAAGCGCGCCGCACATCCGGTTCGCCGGGCAGATCACCGGGTGCGAAGGCTATGTTGAGAGCGCTGCTGTCGGTCTGTTGACCGGGCTGATGAGTGCCGCCGAGCTCGCAGGCACCCCATGGACCCCGCCACCACCGACCACTGCGCTCGGCGCGCTGCTTTCGCACATCACCGGTGATGCCGTGGCTGAGACTTACCAGCCGATGAATGTCAACTTCGGGCTGTTTCCTCCCGTCGACGAAGCGGTAAAAAAGAAGCAACGCAAGGAAGCCTATACCGAGCGAGCCAAGGCAGAACTCGCGACCTGGCTTAACTGATCAGCTACAACCGCATTTAGCCTTTTTTGCATCCTTGGGTTTGGTCGTGACGTATTCCCCGCGGGTCAGGCTGCCGTTGCCATCGCCATCCGCGGCCTTGAACTTGTTCGACGTGGTGACCGACCATTCCTCGAAGCTCAGCAGGTTGTTGTGATCGGTATCGAGCTTGCGGAACATGGCGATGCGGGGCTGCAGCATTTCAAGGCGCGTGATCGCATTATCGCGGTTGCGTTCGAGCCGGTTGAAGCGCTTCTCCTCGCGGCTGGCCTCGCTCATTCCCGGCAGCGTAGCGCCTTGCATGCCCTCCCCGTCTTCGTCCGGAAGCTCTTCAAGCGGGAGCCCGGTCGATTCGGGTTCGCCCGTCATTTGCGCCGGGGGCGCAGCGGCGTTGATCGATGCCTGCCCTTGCCACCAGAACAGACCGGCGCCGGCCAGCAACAGAGCTGAAACTGCGCCCAGAACCATCCGATTCATATTGCCCCTTCAAATATAGGCAAAGTCTAGCTCAAATACCCAGCAGGCCAACCCTCATCGCGCTTAGCAGCGCCATTTTTCTGCCGGGATATTCAGTTCGGCCATTCGAACGAGAGGCCAGTGCATAAAGCACCTGTAGCGGCCTCATTTCTCGGCGC
>JANXUP010000201.1 GCA_025356175.1 Sphingomonadaceae bacterium
CCCCGCCTCGGCGACCACTGCGGCCAGTTCGGCGCGGCGGAAGCTGAGCAATGGGCGGAGCAGCGGAAGTGAGGTTTCCGGCACCAGTCCGCGCGCGCGCACCCCGGCCAGTCCTGCAACTCCGCTGCCCCGATTGAGCCGTAGGAGCAGCGTTTCGGCCTGGTCATCGGCATGGTGCGCAGTGGCGAGCGCCGCCAGTCCATCGGTTGCGGCCCAATCGCCTAGCGCGGCATAGCGCGCGGCGCGGGCCTGTGCCTGCACATTGCCTGTCTCAACCGTAACAGTAAGCACCGCATGAGCGACGCCGAGCGAGCCGCAGACTTTGCTCACCATTGCCGCTTCGCCCGCATTTTCCGCCCGCAGGCCGTGATCGACCGTGGCGGCCGCAATCCGCCCCGGCAGGGCGCGATGCGCGAGCAGCAGCAGCGCCAGACTGTCAGGCCCGCCCGAAACGGCGAGCCCCAGTATCGCTTCGGCATTCAGCGCAGCAGGCCACAACCCGCCAAGCGTCCCCGCAAAGCGGTCAGTCAGGGCATCGCCCGAACTGGCTACTTGCACTTCAGCCCAGAGGAAGTGGAGTCATACTGGCCCTTGAGCCGCCCCGCAGCCTCGGCCGGGAAGGTCGAGCCGAACTGCTTCAGCGCCACGCAGCCGCGAGTGGTATCACCCAGCTGGCGCATCGATTCGGCCAACATCAGCAGGCTGTCAGGCGCGCGGTCACCCTTGGGCTCGGTCTTGTAGTTCTGCAGGAACCAGCCGGCCGCCTCGTGCGGGTTGCCATCGTCAAGGTAATCGCGGCCCAGCAGGTTGCGGGCATAGCTGGTCCGCGCGTGCTTGGGATACTTCTGCAGGAACATCTTCAGCTGCTGTTCGCTTTCGGGGAAGAACTTGGCTTCCCACAGCCGGAAGCCGTATGAATATTCATCATCCCCGGCGTCCCTGGTGCTCGGCTTGACCACCGCTTTGACCGCAGCGACCCGCTTGGCGGCGGCATCCGCTGTCGGCTTTGCGGCAGGCTTGGATGCGGGCTTGGCTGAGCTGGCCGCCGGAACTGGCTTGGGGCCAGCGCCCATGGCCGCTAGGTTGGCATCGGTGCTGCTGCTTGCAGGCGCGTCCGTCACGGTCTGAACCTTGCTCGCGCTTTCGATCGCAGCGAGACGCGCGTCCATCTTTTCAATCCGATGGTGGTCTTCCTCAACCTGCGCGGTGAGCCGCGCGACCTGGCCTTCAAGGGCGTCCATCCGCACCAGCATGTCGGTACTTGGCGCGCTGGCCGGGCTGCCTGGCTGGACCGTGCTGGCCGTGCCCGATTGCAATTGCGGGAAGAACTTGCCGTCGCCGCCCGGGAACACCACCCGCTGGATAGCGGCGACTTCGCTCTCAACCTTGCGCAGGCGAATTTCGGTATCGCTGCTGGTTGTCTGTGCCATGAGCGGCGAGGCCGCCGGCACAACAAGCGCAATAAGCGCGACCGCTTGGAGCGACCGCCGTTGCCACGGGAGCAAATTCATCGTTGAAATACCCATCCAATAAGTCCGCCCGTTGCTGCCCGGTTGAATCCGAACCAGCCATTAACCACGGAGCCATGTTTAACGCGCGCGTACCGCTGCTGTCGAGCGAAGCGGCAAGTCTATCCGCAACCTAAGTCGCGGCCGGCTTCGGTGTGGGGCTGGCTGCGGCAGCCGGCACCGGGCTGGCTGGCGGCAATCCCGCCGGTGCAGGCGAAGCTTCGACCCGCACAGCCGGGATGCGCTGATCACGCGGGCGCGCAGTTTGTTTGCGCGGCTCAGCGGCAGCAACCGGAGCGTTGGCAGCGGGACTTGCTGCAGGGGCAGCGCCGCGGGACAGCAAGGCCGCAGCGCTGACCGGCACGTCCTTCATCGTCGTTTGCATTTCGGACAGCTTGGCAACCGGCTGGCCGCCCACGGTGATGCCGAGCTGGTCGGGCCGTGCGGTCCACAGCAGCACCTCGCCCTTGTCGGCGGGCACGGTGTAGCTTTCGTTCTGCGCCAGCTCCTTTTGCAGGAGCTGGTTGCCGGCCGCGTCGTAGAACTTGACCCAGACCCCAGGGTGCAGCGCGGTGAACACCACCGCACCGGCCGCCGACGGCAGCTGTGCAGGCGCGGCGGCGGACGGCGCGCTCGGCTGGTCGGCGGGGAGGATCGAGGGCAGCGAACCTGCGGGCGAGAACAGGCTGGGCAGGAACACGATCCCGAGGATCACTGCGATCGCCACCCCGGCCAGCGCCAGCCAGGTCAGCCGCCCGCTTGGCACCCGTGCCGGATCACCGGGCTCGAAGGTCGCCGCCGGGCGCTGTTGACTTTCACCCTGAAGCTCGTTGAGTTCGGCCCGGGTCGAGGCGGCAACCTCGGCTTCGTCTAGCCCGACCGCGCGGGCGATCGTACGCGAGAACCCCACGGCATATGTTCGCCCAGGCAAGGCCGCGAAATCGCCGGCTTCGATCGCCTCGATCTGGCGCGTGGAAATACGGGTTTGTGCGGCCAGCGCAGCGATCCCCACGCCCGCCTGCTCGCGGGCCCGCCGCAAGCGCGAGCCAACCGTTTCGAGAGGCAGTTGTGCCTCTACCGCTAAATCATCTGACATGCCGACCCCGAGAATATGCTTGTTCTGTTTTCGAACAACAGACAGCGCGATTTCAGCATTTGTGTCAACGCAAAATCATGCCGGTCCGGCCACAGGGCGACAGGGTGGGCTAGAATTGTGACCGGGCGGTGATCCAGTCGCCGCGCCGCGAATTCAATCGATTTCAATTCCGCGCGCTTCGGCCCATCCGGTCAGGGCCTCGCGCAGGCTGTGCGGCGGCGCCGAAAGCCAGCCGGTCATCGCCTCGCCGATCTCGGCAAGGTCAACCTTGCGCACCAGTTCCTTGATCGGGCCGACCGCGGCAGGGGTGATCGACAAGCGGCGGATGCCGATGCCCATCAAGGCCAGCGCTTCCAGCCGGCGACCGCCCATCTCGCCGCACACGGTCACATCGACACTGTGCCCGACCAGGTTGGTCTGGACCCGGCGCAGGAAGCGCATGATCGAGATCGACAACCAGTCATAGCGTTCGGCCAGCTTGGGGTTCGAACGATCAGCGGCGAACAGGAACTGGGTCAGATCGTTGGTCCCGATCGACAGGAACGACAGTCTTGGCGCGATCATATCCAGCGTCTCGGCGAGCGCGGGTACCTCCAGCATCGCGCCGTAACGGATCGCCTCGGGCAGCGGCTTCTTCAGGGTCTTGAGATATTTGCGCTGGCTTTCAAAGACCTCGCACGCGGCATCGAATTCCCAAGGTTCGGAAACCATCGGGAACATCACGTTGAGCGTGCGCCCTGCCGCGGCTTCAAGCAGCGCGCGCGCCTGAACCTTGAGCAGGCCCTCGCGCTCAAGCGCAACGCGCAGCGCGCGCCAGCCCATCGCCGGGTTCTCCTCATGCTCGCCATTGTTGTGGCGCAGGTACGGCAGCACCTTGTCGCCGCCGATATCGACCGTGCGGAATACCACCGGTTTGTCCCCGGCGACGTCGAGTACGTCGCGGTAGAGCCGGGTCTGGCGTTCGCGCGCCGGCAGGGTCGCGCTGACGAGGAACTGGAACTCGGTGCGGAACAGCCCGATCCCGTCGGCCCCGGTCTGGGCGAGCGCGGGCATGTCGTCGCGCAGCCCGGCGTTCATCATGACCGTGATCCGGGTGCCATCCTTGGTGAACGGTTCGACATCGCGCAGCTTGGCATAACTTGCCTGGCGTTCCTTGCTCTTGGCAAAGCGGGCCTCGAAGGCCTCGATCATCGGCGGGGCGGCGCGGACCGTGGCATTACCCTGATCGGCATCGAGCAGCAGCGCATCGCCGTCGCGCACCGCGCCGCGCAGGCCGCGCACCCGGCCAAGCACCGGAATGCCCATCGCCCGGGCAACAATCACCACGTGCGCGGTGAGCGAGCCTTCTTCGAGGATCACCCCCTTAAGGCGGCGCTTGTCGTATTCGAGCAATTCGGCCGGGCCCAGGTTGCGCGCGATCAGGATCGTGTCCGAACGCAGGCCTTGACTGGCGGCGGTGCCCATCTGCCCCGAAACGATCCGCAGCAAGCGGTTCGCCAGATCTTCCAGATCGTGCATCCGGTCGGCCAGCAGCGGGTCGTCGATCTGGCGCATCCGCATCCGGGTGCGCTGCTGGACCCGTTCGATTGCCGCCTCGGCGGTCAGCCCGGTATCGATCGCCTCGATGATCCGGCGGCTCCAGCCTTCGTCGTAGGCAAACATCTTGTAGGTTTCGAGCACTTCGTCATGCTCGCCGCCGACCCCGAATTCGGCTTGGCTGGCCATCCGGTCGATCTGCTCGCGCATCTTGTCGAACGCCTGGTAAACGCGCTGCAATTCGGCATCACGATCATCGGCCATCACATGCTCGATCGTGATGCGCGGCTGGTGATACACCGCATTGCCGACTGCCAGCCCCTTGACCAGCGCCAATCCGGTTAGCCGCAGGGGTCCGGTCTGCTGCGGCCCGAGCAGTACCGCGTCTTCCTCGTCGACCAGATCGGCATTGGCGATGAGTTCGCTCAAAACCATGGCGACGGTTTGCAGCGCCTCGATCTCGACCTCTTCGTAGCGCCGCGGATCGGCGTGCTGGACGCAGAGCACGCCCACCGCACGCTCGCGCCGCACGATCGGCACGCCGGCGAACGAGTGATATTTATCCTCCCCGGTTTCGGGGCGATAGGAAAAGTCCGGGTGTGCGGTTGCTTCGGCCAGGTTGAGCATTTCGCTGCTCTCGGCAATCGTGCCAACCAGCCCTTCACCGATATCCATGCGGGTGACGTGGACCGCTTCCTGCGCCAGCCCTTTGGTGGCAAACAGTTCGAGCATGCCTTCACGCAGCAGGTAGATCGAGCAGACCTCGCTATCGAGGCCTTCACCGATCACCTCGACCACGGTGTTGAGCTTGCTTTGCGCATTGCTGCGCGAAGCCATCACGTCATGAAGGCTGGTCAGAATCTGCCGGGCTGCCGAAACGGCGCTGGGAGCTGTCATGCCCCGAGCTTATCGCAAAGCGCGGCCCAAGGGAACGGCGCGAACCGCGGGGATCGCCATTATTTCGATAAAGGCAGCGGCCCCGCCAGTGCGACGGGGCCGGCCAGGCCGGCGCTTAGTGGTGCGCCAGTTCTTCCTTGATGCGGAGCTTTCGTTTCTTGAGGAGCTGGAGGGTCGAAAGATCAGGCACCGGCCGGCTCAATTCATCGGCCAGCTGGCGTTCGAGGCCGGCGTGCTTGAGCTGCAATGCGCTGACATGCGACTGTTCCATACAGGAGTCTCCTTATCGTTCGCCCCCTGGGGCTGCGCGGATCTCCACCGGTTCCGACTCGGAGTGCCGACGGGTCACTGCAATTGTCATGGAAGCATATTAAGCTTAACTTGCGAAGGGTATCCGTGACGCTATGCGGTGAGGCGATTCCAAGCCGCGACAAGCGGTCAACCATTCGAGAACACCGGGGTGAGGCGCGCGTGAACGAAGAGGAAATGAAGAAACGCCTCGACGTGCTGCGGACCGAGCACCGCGATCTCGACGCGGCAATCGACGCCTTGAGCGGCGCCGGCTCAACCGACCAGCTCCAGATCGCGCGGCTCAAGAAGCGCAAGCTGCGGCTCAAGGACCAGATCTCGATGATCGAAGACTACCTGATTCCCGATATCATCGCCTGACAGTTAGGAAAGGCGCGCAAGCCAAGTGCACCAGCGCACGGCTCACCGTAAAAATACGTCCCCTCAAGGGACAGTCCCAATTTGGTGTGTGAAACTTCGTCTGGGCCGGTTGGCAGGTGCGCCCCGCTCGGCCAATCGGGACCAATGGGAAAACCCGCCAGCATCAATCCGAGGATCATCGAAGGGCTTTATTGCGAAGCCTTGGTGCTGTCGGACGATGTGCGTGACGCGTTTGCGCTATCGGGACGGATGGATGCAGCCGCCGCCAACGCCGCCCAGTACGGCGCCGAGGAAGACGAAGCGCGGATCGCGCTATCGTGCGAGGCCCTGCGCACCACCACCCGGATGATGCATTCAGTCGCATGGCTGCTTAACCACCGCGCGTACTTTTCGGGTGAGCTCAGCGAATTCCAGCTGCGCCGTTACGGCAAGCTCGCCGATTTTCCCGAAAGCGAGCTCACGAAGCTGGCCCTGCTCGACGCTCAGACCCGCGCGCTGGTTACGGCAACCGAACGGTTCCACGCGCGGCTCAAGCGGATCGACAACGGCTGGCGCGAGCGTTCGGCCGACGAACCCAGCGCGATCGCCGCGTTGCGCGAACGGCTGGGGCTGCAACTGCGCGGCTGATTGCGGCTCGACAGGCTGGCCGCCGCTCCCCATATCGGCGCTGATGGACGCCCCGCCCAAACCCTGGCCAACCGGCCGTTCCGAACAATGCGAACCGCTGGTGCGCCGCGTGCTCGCCCCCAATGCTTCACCCTATACCTATACCGGCACGCAGACTTACGTGATCGGCGCGGGGAACGAGCTTGCGGTGATCGATCCGGGTCCGGCGGGCACCGGCGCGGACGGCCACGCCGATACGCGCGGTGAGGGGCATGTCGCGGCGATCATCGCGGCGATTGGTGATGCGCAGCTGATTGCAATAATGTGCACCCACACCCACCGCGACCATTCTCCAGCCGCCGCCGCACTCAAACGCCTGACCGGCGCGCAAATCATCGGCTGCGCGCCGCTGGTGCTCGAAGACGACGGCCCGCGCGCCGATGCCGCGTTCGATCCGGACTACGCGCCCGACCGCGTGCTGAGCGACGGCGAACGGCTCAGCGGCCCCGACTGGACCATTACCGCAGTCGCCACCCCCGGACACACCAGCAATCACCTGTGCTATGCGCTGGAAGAGAGCGGCGCGCTGTTCACCGGCGATCACGTGATGGCCTGGTCAACCAGCGTGGTCTCCCCGCCCGACGGTGACATGGCGGCCTATATGGCGAGCCTGCAGAAGCTCTATGACCGCGACGACAAGGTGCTTTACCCCGCCCACGGCCCGGCGATCACCAAGCCGAAACAGCTGGTGCGCGGGATGCTCGGCCACCGCCGCCAGCGCGAGGCGCAGATCCTGCGGCTGCTGGGCGCGGCACCGCAAGCGATCCCGGACATGGTCAAGGCGATGTACAAAGGGCTCGACCCGCGTTTGAACGGTGCAGCGGGGCGTTCAGTGCTCGCTCACCTGATCGATCTTAGACACCAGTCCCGCGTGACCAACGATGGCGACATATGGCATCTGACCTGACCCAGCCGACCCGGCAACGCCCGTTGTTTACGCTCCCCGCGGTGATGGCGCTGGGCTTGCTCGCGCTGGGCGGGTGGTACGCGGTCCGCACTTTGAGGCCGGACCACGGCGATCCGGTCGCCGCCAGCCTGCTTGCTTTTGAAAAGCAGAATCGGCTCACCGTATTTTCGGCGCAGCTCGCGCTGGTCAGCGCATCCGAGGACGAGCGAGCGTTCGGCATGCTCAAGAGCAAGCAAGTCGCAGTGATCCCCGCCCGGGTCGATTACACGATCGACTTGTCGCTGGTCGACAAGAACCGGGTCAAATGGGACGCTTCGCGTGGCCGGCTCGACGTTGCCCTGCCGCCGCTCCAAGTGTCGCGCCCCAACCTTGACGAGGCGCACGCCCAATACCTGCGCGAAGGAGTGTGGATCACTGGCGATGCGCAGGCCAAGCTGACCCGCGACAATACGCTGGTCGCCGAACAGCAAGCCGCAAGCCAGGCCCAGAACCCCGCCCTGCTGGCACTGGCGCGCAATTCGGCGAAAGACGCGATCCGCCAGAACCTGGCCATCCCGCTGCAGGTTTCGGGGTTTGGCGATGTCGACGTGACTGTGCACTTCGATGGTGAACCAGCGAGTAATTGAGCGCCGCGCGCGGGCTGCTCTTCCAACCTGTCAAAACCACGCTATAAGGCCTGGGTCGCGTAATCGAGGGGAGGCACTTGCATGGCCACGCTGGCACCGGCAACGCTTGAACCACACGGCGATGAACCCGCAACCGCCGAGCGCTTCGCGTTCAAGATGGCGATCGCGATGGCGCTTACCGTCGTGCTCGGCTTTTCGACCCAGCTGGCAATGGGCCGTTCAACCTTTGCCTCGCCGCTCAGGGTCCACCTGCACGCGGTCGTGTTCATGGGCTGGGTGGCGATTTTTCTGACCCAATCGTACCTCGCCACGCGCGGGCCGCTGGCGCTGCACCGCAAACTGGGTTGGCTGGCAGCGGGCTGGGTCGGCCTGATGATTATCATGGGTTTCGTGGTGACGGTGTAGATGGCGCGCAACGGCACGGTCCCGTTCTTCTTCATGCCCCAGCAATTCCTGATCAGCGATCCGCTGACTGTGCTGGTTTTTGCCGGGATGACCGCCGCCGCCGTGGCCAGCCGCAAGCGCACCGATTGGCACGCGCGGCTGCACATTTGCGCAATGGCGGTGATCATTGGCCCGGCGTTCGGCCGGTTGCTGCCGATGCCGTTGCTCTCGCCTTACGCTTTTGAGGCGGCCGGGGTAGCTACGTTAATCTTTCCCTTGGCCGGCATGATCCGCGACAAGCGCAAACTCGGCCGTGTTCACCCGGCGTGGCTGATCGGTGTGGGAGCGATCATCGGCACCATCTTGCTGTTCGACCTGATCGCTTATTCGCCGCTGGGCGACAGCCTCTACCGCATGGCAACCACTGGCTCGCACGGCGCATCAGTGCCGGGCCTCGCTTTCGGCACGCCGCCCGCTGGAGGGTTGATCACCGGCCGCTGAGCGCCCATTAAGGAGGTATGAGCGAACATACCCGCAACCTTTCCGGACTCGACCTGCGCGCCGAAATCGATCGCCTGCGCAAGGACCGCAACGCGATCATCCTGGCGCACTATTACCAGCGGCCTGAAATCCAGGACCTGGCCGACTATATCGGTGACAGCCTCGAACTGTCCAAGAAAGCGGCGACCACCGATGCCGAGGTGATCGCGTTCTGCGGGGTCAAATTCATGGCCGAAACCGCCAAGATCCTCGCGCCGGAGAAGATCGTGGTGCTGCCCGATCTCAACGCCGGGTGCAGCCTTGAAGACAGCTGCCCGCCCGAAAAGTTCGCGCAGTTCCGCAAGGCCAACCCGGATCACATCGCGCTGACTTACATCAACTGCTCGACCGAGGTGAAGGCGCTCAGCGACATCATCGTCACGAGTTCGAGCGCCGAGACGATCTTGGCGCAAATCCCCAAGGACCAGAAGATCATCTTCGGCCCTGATCGGCATCTGGGTGGATATTTGTCGCGCAAGTTCGACCGCGAGATGCTGCTGTGGCCGGGCGTCTGCATCGTCCACGAAGCGTTCAGCGAAACCGAACTGCTCAAACTGAAAGCCCGGCACCCGGGCGCGCCGGTCGCCGCGCACCCCGAATGCCCGCCGCACATCGCCGATCACGCCGACTATATCGGCAGTACCAGTGGCATCCTCCAATTCGCCAAGACCTTCACCGGCGACACCCTGATCGTCGCGACCGAGCCGCACATCATCCACCAGATGGAACTGGCGGTGCCGGGCAAGACTTTCATCGGTGCCCCCGGCGCCGACGGCCAGTGCGCCTGCAACATCTGCCCCTACATGGCGCTGAATACTTTGGAGAAATTGTATCTGGCGCTGCGCGATCTGACGCCCCGGATCGAAATCGAGGAAGGACTGCGCCTGCAGGCGAAGAAAAGCCTGGACCGGATGCTCGAGATGGCGGGCGGAACGGTGGGGATGGGTGATCTGGGGGCGCGGTGATGTTCACTGGCAAATTACTGATGACGATTGCGATCCTGCAATTCACCGTCATTCCGGTGATCGCCGACCTCAGTCGCAGCCATGCCGCCAATCCTGACTGGCCCGGCCACGCCCGGTTTCATGTGGTAACGCAGGTGCTGACGACTTCGGGGCTGGGCGTAGCGGCGCTGTGGTTCCTGTGGTTGGGCCGGGTTTCGCCTGCGCTGGGCGTCTGTATCGCAACGATCTTGAGCACCATTGCACTGGGCGGTTTCTTCGCCAGCGCGCTCGCCGCTCGCAGCTATGGCGGGGTGGTCAATCCGGGAGTCGGAATTGCCGGAACGCGCCTTTCCGGAATTGACGGCAACGTCGCCAATTTCGCTATCGCTGCGGTGCTGCTGCTGGCCGGGCGTTTGCTCGCCCTGTAACGGCTATTTGACCGGCAACCCGAACATCAGCTCGCGCACGAACTTCACCGGCGGCGAGCCGTAGCTCAGCACCTGATCGTTGTAGCGCCGCAGCGTGTAGCCCTTGCCCCAGCGCTGCTTGGCCTCCTCGCGCAGCGCCATGTGTTCGGAAAATCCGGTGAAGTAGCTGAGCAGCTGCACCGATGACAGGCTCGCGCGGACCCATTTGCCGGCGGCTTCGCGCTCGGCCTGAAAAGCGCCGTGCTGCATCAGGTCCATCGCCTGGTCGCGGGTCATGCCTTCGGTCTGGATGCCGATGTCGAGCAGGGTGTTGGTGACCGAGCGCAGCCGCATCTTGAGCACGGTCAACTTGAACAGCGGGTCACCATTCAGATAGCCCTCGTCCTTCATCATGCCTTCGGCATAGACCGCCCAGCCTTCAACAAACGGGCCTGAGCCGAGATAAGCGCGCAGCACGTCGGGCGATTTGTTCGAATGATCGAGCTGCAGGTAATGCCCCGGCATCGCCTCGTGGATCGACAGGTCGTGGATCATGTAGTCGTTGTATTCCGACAGGAAGCTGTCGGCCTGCGCGTCGGTCCAGTCGTCGGGGATCGGGCTGACCGCGTAGAAGTTCTGCTGGCCCTTTTCGAACAGCCCCGGCGGATCGTTGTAGGCGACCGCGTTGCCCTGCTGGAACTTGGGCATGGTGATCACCTTGACCGGGCCATCGGGCATGGCCACGAACCCCTTGGCGCGAACGAAAGCGGTCGCCTCAGCCAGCGTTTCGCGGGCGCGCTGTTCAAGCTGCGCGCGCGGCGGGTGCTTGGCGTAGGAGAGCTTCAGCGCGGCATCGATCACGGTCTGTTGCTGCGCCGCTGTCGGCTTGTCGGGCATTGGCAGACCGGCGACCTTGCCGCGCAATGCCTGACGCGACAGTTCGTACATTTCGGCACGGGTATCGGCCTTGGCCTTGAGCGCGCGGGCCTTCAATTGCGGCCGGGTCATGTCGCTCATCAGGCCGAAATGCATCTTCTGGTCGTAAAGCTCCGCACCCAAGCGGAAGTCACCTTTGGCCTGCGGGACCAGTACCGTGTCCAGCCACTTCTGCTGGTCCGCCACCGCGGCCTTGAGTCCGGCCAGCGCCGCATCGAAGCGCGTCCGGTCTGCCCCGGTCAGACTGTCCGCATGCGGAGCAAGCATCCCCTCGGCAATCTCGATGATCCCCGAATTCTGCTTCGACACGGTCTGCGCGAAGATCAGCGGCACGCGCGCGGGGACCAGCTGGCTGCGGCTTTCCTTGAGCAAGGCAGGCAGCGCCTCCATCCGCGCGGTCGCGCTTTTCAGCCGCACATCCCATGGCGCGAAATCGCGCGCGGCGAGCGAATACAGCGAACCCGCCGCAATATCGTTGTAGATTTGCGCGTTCCACGCCCAGCCCTGCTCCGATTGGTCGGCCCAGACGCGGTACTGCAACTCGTTCTTGAGCAAGGCCATGTCGACCTGGTTGTCGCGGCTGAGCGCGGCCGGGTTGAGCTTGGCCAGATCGGCCAGGAAGCCCTGCCAAGTCGCACGCCGCTCGGCCCGGCCCTTGGCGGTAATGTCGGGCAGCAGGCTGTCATACTTGTGCTCACCCAGCGCGGTCGCCTCGATCGGCGAGCTTTGCATCGCCGCTGCGATGAAGCGGCTGGCGATGCTCTGGAACACCTCGTCGGGCTTGGCCATGCGCATCGCATGGGGGCGAGGTTTGGCCGCATCGGCGGGCAACTGCGCGAAGGCCAGCGCGGCGAGCGGCAGCGCGGCAAGAAGAGCGAAACGCTTCACAGGAATTCTCCCCAAATCCATCATTGGGGCAAGGCTAGCGCAGTCTCAATCCTGCGTCGAGCGCGCCAAGGCCAGACCCGCCGCTACCGCCGCCATGCCGGCGAAATCGAGCGGGCCCAGACTCTCGTGAAACACCAGCCACCCCACCGCCACCGCAATCACCGGTTGGGTCAACAGCGCCAACCCGATCACCAGCGGCGCAAAATGCTTGAGCGCATAGACCAGCAGGCCCTGCCCGAGCAGCTGGCTGAGCACCGCCAGCGCGATCACCGGCCACCAGTTGCTGGGCCAAACCGGTTCGCCGCGGAGCAGGGCAATGCCCAGCAATACTGGTAGTCCGGCCAGGCTCGACCAGGTCAGCAGCGACCAGCCGCCCAGCGAGGCGCGATATTTCTGCAGGATGATGATGTAGCCGGAATAAAGCAGGCCGGCGGCCACACAGTAGAGGTCACCGATCAGGGTCGTGCGGTCGATCTCGAGGCTGCGGCCGAGCAGGATCGCCCCGCCGCCCAGCGCCGCCGCCAAGGCCAGCCATTCGCGCAGGCGCGGGCGGCGGTGCAGGCTGATCAGGCCCCAGATCATCACCACCAGGCTGCCGGCGTTGCCGAACAGCGAGGCGTTGGCCATCCGGGTCATGCCGATGCCGATATGCCAGGCGCCAATGTCGAGTGCAAAGAACAGCCCGGCCGCGACGATTGCCCACCAGATGCCCATGCCCAGCCCAAGCAGCTTCTGGCCGCTGACCCGCGCCAGCAAGGCCAGCACCGGCACCGCCAAAGCAAGCCGCCAGAACGCCGAAGATACCGGTCCGCAATCGGCCAGCCGCACCGACCACGGCCCCAGCGCCAGCGCCGCATTGCCGCCCATCAGCGCCGCGAACCGCGCCCATTTCACGCCGCGCGCCGGCTCCCCGGTTGTCCCCATTGCAATGCCCATGGCCATGCCTTAGCGAGCCGACAAAGATTGCAAAACGAAATGTGATGGAGGCCTACTTTGCAAGACGCTCTTTTCCAGCCGCTTCAGCTTGGCGCATTTACCGCGAAAAACCGGATCATGATGGCCCCGCTGACCCGCGGCCGGTCGGACCCGGGTTCGGTCCCCAATTCGATGATGGCCGAATATTACCGCCAGCGCGCCGGGGCGGGCCTGATCATCTCCGAAGCGACCGGGATCAGCGTCGAAGGGCTTGGCTGGCCCGCCGCTCCGGGCATCTGGAACGATGCGCAGGTTGCCGGATGGAAGCCGGTCACCGCTGCTGTCCATGAAGCCGGCGGCAAGATCGTGCTGCAGCTGTGGCACATGGGGCGGATCGTCCACCCCGATTTCCTCGGCGGACAGCCCGGCCTTTCGGCCAGCGCCACCACTGCTCCCGATCACGCTCACACCCCCACGGGGCGCAAGCCGCACGAACAGGCCCGCGCCGCCACGCTCGATGACATCAAGCGGACCGTCGCCGACTATGCCAATGCTGCGCGCAACGCGCAGGCAGCCGGGTTTGACGGGGTCCAGCTGCACGGCGCGAACGGCTATCTGGTCGACCAGTTCCTGCGCGCCGGGACCAACCTGCGCACTGATGAATACGGCGGCAGCCCGCAGAACCGCACCCGCTTCATGCGTGAAGTGCTCGAAGCGATCATCGCCGTTTGGGGCGCGGACCGCGTTTCGATCCGGCTTTCGCCCAACGGCGAATCGCAGGGCTGCGACGATCCCGATCCCGCCAGCATCTTCGGCGAGGCCGCGCGGGTCATTCAGGAACTCGGCGTCAGCTTCGTCGAACTGCGCCAGCCCGGACCCGAAGGTACCTTCGGCCGGACCGATGTGCCCTATCAGGACAGCCTGATCCGCTCGATCTACACCGGACCGCTGGTGCTCAATTCCGACTACACCGCAGAAGAGGCGGCTGTCGATGTGGCCAGCGGGCGTTGCGACGCGATCAGCTTTGGCCGGCCCTATATCTCCAACCCTGACCTGGCGACACGGATCCGCGTCGGCGCGGAATGGGCGCCCAACACCAATGTGCCGAAAAGCTGGTATCTGCCCGGGCCTGAGGGTTATATCGACTATCCGGCGCTGGTGCCGGCGTAAGGCGAAGAGGCAAGGCAATGCCAGTGCGGTCATGGTTGTTCGTCCCGGGGGACAGCGAAAAAAAGCTCGGCAAGGCCGTCGCGACCGGGGCGGATGTCCTGATCCTCGATCTTGAGGATTCGGTCGCTGCGGAGAACAAGGGCGCGGCGCGGGCGATGACCGGGGCCTGGCTCGCCGCGCACCGCCAGCAGATCACCGATGGCAAGCGCCAGGGCCGCTGGGTGCGGATCAACGCGCTCGACAGCCGGATGTGGCGCGAAGACCTGATGGCAGTGCTGCCCGGCGGACCCGACGGGATCATGCTGCCCAAGAGTGCGGGGCCGGAGTCCGTCCAGCAGCTCGCAGCCGAGATTTACGAGCTCGAAGGCCGCAGCGGCCTGGCTCCAAATTCGGTCAAGATCTTGCCTCTGGTCAGTGAAACCGCTGCGGCGGCGCTGACGATTGCGCGGTATGGTGGTGCCGCGATGCCGCGCCTCGCCGGGCTGACCTGGGGCGCCGAAGACCTCTCCGCTGCAATCGGCGCAACCCGCAAGCGCGACGAGGGGGGCCGCTGGACGGACACCTTTCGCTACGCCCGCACCCAGACGCTGCTGGCGGCACATGCAGCGGCGGTCATGGCGATCGATACCCTTCACGCCGATTTCGCCGACGCGGCAGGCCTCAAACGCGCTGCCGAAGCAGCCCGCGCCGATGGCTTTGCCGGGATGCTCGCGATCCACCC